>ONPA01000202.1 GCA_900319575.1 uncultured Desulfovibrio sp.
GCAGCGAAGGCCGCGAACCCGCGCAAGGTGGCCAACTTCATCATCGGCCCCATGAAGCGCGAACTCAACGCCAAAAATGAGAAGCTCACCGACTGCGCCATGAAGCCTGAGGCTCTGGCCGAGCTCGTGAATATCGTTGAGAAGGGCCTCATCAGCTCCAAGATCGCGTACGACATCTTCCCCGACCTCATGGCCACCGGCGAAATGCCCAAGGCGTACGTGGAGAAGAAGGGCCTTATCCAGGTGTCCGATACCGGCGTCATCGACAGCGCCGTGGACCAGGTCATCGCCGCCAATCCCAAGGAAGTCGAATCGTACAAAGGTGGCAAGAAGAAGCTGATGGGCTTCTTCGTGGGGCAGGTCATGCGCGCCACAAAGGGCAAGGCCAACCCCGCCGTGGTGAACGACCTTCTGAAGAAGAAGCTCGGCGATTAGTTCCGCTC
Source organism: uncultured Desulfovibrio sp. (assembly GCA_900319575.1). Taxonomy (GTDB): domain Bacteria; phylum Desulfobacterota; class Desulfovibrionia; order Desulfovibrionales; family Desulfovibrionaceae; genus Desulfovibrio. Next base: position 444 of record ONPA01000202.1, read on the forward strand.
ATCCCATATATGATTATAAAAACCTCCCGGTTCTTGGACGGCCCGGGAGGTTTTTTCGTTTCTGGGGATTCCCACCGATGGCAGTCGTTTGCTATCTCCCCGTGCCGTGGCTATCGTGAAAGACGTACGGCTGTGCTTCCCTCCCGATGCAGCGGGCCTCGTAAGACTATCACGAGATAGCAGAGAACGTTAGTCACTCGGGAATCCCGCGACTTTATCCCGGGAGGATGTCAACCATAAGGAATGAATCCATGCCTATTCCAACGTTCGATATATTGATGCTTCCTGTGCTGAAGCTTGCTGCGGTGGGGATGTGCAAAAATTCTGAGGCTCGGAAACGTATGTGCGAGTATTTTCATCTGACAGAGGAAGAAAGGTCCAGACTCCTTCCCTCAGGAAAGACGACGTTCATAGATAACAGAACAAACTGGGCAATTACGTATATGCGTCATGCGAGGCTGTTGGAATCGCCTAAGAGGGGGGTCTTCAGTATCACCGAGAGGGGCAAAAGGGTTCTGGCAAGTGACCCCCAAGAGATAACGGTCAATAGTCTGTGTAGCTATCCGGAATTTGCAGAATGGAGATCCTCCGGAGGCCACGATGGCAAGAAGCCTGAGAAAAAGCCAGACTCAGATTCACGGACACCGGAAGAAAACATTGATGCCTACCTCAATCAGCTTGATCGAGAACTGGAAGAAGATCTTCTGAAGCGTGTCATGGAGAAGTCGCCCGCCTTCTTTGAGGAACTCGTGGTGAAGCTCCTTGTGGCTATGGGGTATGGCGGTTCTGTGGAAAACCCCGGCAAGTCCATCGGAAAGACCGGGGACGGCGGCGTGGACGGTGTCATCGACCAGGACGTGCTCGGGCTGGACAGGATTTATATCCAGGCCAAACGCTATACTGCAGGAAATAACGTCAGCGCCGGCGCAATCCGGGATTTCTTCGGCTCCCTCGATAACAAAAAGGCCGCCAAGGGCCTTTTCATCACGACGTCGGACTTTACGAAGGACGCCAGGGCTACGGCGGCGACGCTCAGCAAGCGTATCGTCCTTATTGATGGCCGCCAGCTCACGCGGCTCATGATCCGCTACGACGTCGGCTGCCGCATCGAGAGGACGCTGTACATCAAGAAAATCGACGAGGACTTCTTTGCCGAGGTTTTGGAGTAACGGGCTTTTGGGCGGAACATGTCCCCGCTTCGGGGATGGTCCTCAGGGAGCCTTGGATTGGGAAATGGAAAGAACTGACTCATCGAGGTGCAGAGTGTTCGCTTGGTGGCCTGACCGAATCGAGCAACTTCATGCGGGTTTTGGTTCTTTCTGAAAGGCCGTCTCTGCGGCATAGTGGGCGTACCCATCGCAGAGTCAGGTTGCTGGAAGGTATCCGGCATGCCGGCTGTCACCCTTCAACCCACGGAGATGTCCCATGTAAGGTTTTCGCCTGCGTTCTGCCATATTTCTGTTCGTGTTTCTTTTCATGGCGGCCGTTGCCGCTCAGGAGAGTCCTGCCGCTGATAAGGCGGCAGACGGATTTCTCCTACTGCCAGGTGGGGACTTCCTCATGGGCGGTCCTCCTTCCGAGCGCCTGCGTGAGGCCGATGAAGTGCAGCACACAGTCCATGTGAGCGCCTTCTACGCCGACCCGTACGAAGTGACGCAGGAAGACTATGAATCCGTCACGGGCTCCGGCCGCCGAAAATGTCCGGCAGGCGCGGAATTCTCATGAGACGAAGTCGCATGAGAGGGCAAGATTCTTAGTTACCAGAAATCAACAGAAACATCTTCCCGAAGAAAACCAACTTTTAGACTGTCACACAGCGTGACTTATTCAGGAAGGGAATATACCGTATAAACAATCGACCGGGAAAGCTTCCCGGCTGGAAGACGGTACAGGAATGTTTTGCTGAAGAACTCCGAAACTCCGCCTGTCCATCTTGCACTTGGAATGAAAACTCACAGGAGCACGGGAGAAATTTACAATGCAGAAGCCCCCGCTCCACATCACATCGCTGGGCGGGGGCTTCAGAACTCTATTATATAAACTTTACTGTGCCTGGGCGGCCGGCTTTTCAGCAAAACCGGCGCGCAGCTTCTCGGTGAGGGGCTTCATCCCGCGTCCCGAAAAGATCTGGTCTTTAGTAGCGTTGAGGGCGAGGGGCAGGACATCAGTAACGTGTTCCACGTAGATGATGTTCATGCCCTTGACCACCTCGGCAGGCACTTCCTTGATGTCCCGCTCATTGTCCTTGGGGACGATGACGGTGTAGACACCGGCGCGTTTGGCGCCGAGCAGCTTTTCACGGAGGCCTCCGATGGGCAACACGCGGCCGCGCAGGGAGATTTCGCCGGTCATGGCGATATCGTTGCGCACCGGGATCCCCAGGAGGGCACTGGTGATGGCCGTGGCGATGGTGATGCCGGCTGAGGGGCCGTCCTTCGGGGTGGCGCCGTCCGGTACGTGCACGTGGATGTCGATCTTCTTATGGAAGTCGTCAGCCAGGCCGAGCAGTTCGGAGTGGGCGCGCACGTAGCTGAGTGCCGCCTTGGCAGATTCCTGCATGACCTCGCCGAGCTTGCCCGTGGTGACCACCTGTCCGGTGCCGGGCATGATGGAAGTTTCCACGAGGAGGAGCTCGCCGCCGCTGCTGGTCCAGGCGAGACCGTTGCAGACGCCGACGGTCGACGTGGTCTCGGGCTTGTCATGGCGGTAGATCTGCTGACCAAGATAGGTAGGCAGAGTCTGGCAGGTAATAATGATGCGTTTGTCGAGATGTTTGGATTCCAGGAGCTTCACGGCAACCTTGCGGCAGATCTTGGCGATGCGGCGCTCGAGGTTGCGGACGCCGGCCTCCCCGGTGTAGTCGCGGATAATGGAGATGATGGCGTTATCCGTGAACTTGATATTGGAATCCTTCAGGCCGTTTTCCTTAATCTGACGGGGAATAAGGAAATTCTTGGCGATGTGATATTTCTCTGTCTCGAGGTAGCTGTGCAGCTCGATGATCTCCATGCGGTCGAGCAGGGGGGCGGGGATGTCCTCCAGGGAGTTGGCCGTGGTGATGAAGAAGACCTTGCTGAGGTCGTAATCGAGATCAAGGTAGTGATCCATGAAGGCGTTATTCTGCTCGGGGTCGAGGACTTCCAGCAGGGCAGCCGCGGGATCACCGCGGTAGTCGCTGGTCATCTTGTCCACCTCGTCAAGGCAGAGCAGGGGATTATTGTACTTCACGCGCTTCAGGGACTGGATGATCTTGCCGGGCAGGGCGCCGATGTAGGTGCGGCGGTGGCCCCTGATTTCGGCCTCATCGCGCACGCCGCCGAGGGAGAGGCGCAGGTAGTCGCGTCCGGTGGCCAGGGCCACGGACTTGGCGAGTGAGGTCTTGCCAACGCCTGGCGGGCCGACAAGGCAGAGGATGGGGCCGTGGAGGCCGCCGGAGAGCTTCTGCACGGCGAGGTACTCAAGGATGCGTTCCTTGGGTTTCTCGAGGCCGTAATGGTTGGCGTCGAGGATCCTGCGGGCCTTTTCGATGTCGATATCGACGTCCTTGAGGCTGTTCCAGGGCAGATCCATGATCCAGTCCACGTAGCCGCGCACGATGGTGTACTCGGCTGCCTGGGGGGTCATGATGCGCAGCTTGCGGATTTCGCTTTCGACCTTGTCCTTGACCTTCTGGGGCATGTCGCGCTTCTTGAGCTCCTCAAGAATGCGGTCAAGCTCGCGCATGGGATCCTCTTCGCGGCCCAGTTCCTTGTTAATGGCCTTGAGCTGTTCGTTGAGGTAGTAGTCGCGCTGGCTTTTTTCCATGGCCTCGCGCACGCGGGTCTTGATGCGCTGCTCGATGTCCGCCAGGGAATTCTCACCGTGGAGGCAGACGAAGACCTCCTCCATGCGCTTCGCGACATCAAGGATTTCGAGGATCTCCTGCTTGCGCGGGAAGGGCACGTTGACGCGGGCCATGACGGAGTCGCAGAGCGCGGAAGCGTCCCTGATGGATTCAAGAGGCTGGGAAGCGTCCTGGTTGAGGGCACCCCTGCCGGATTTGATATAGATCTGAAGCTCGGAAGAGAGGAGGTTGGCGGCAGCGGTGAAGCTCTGCTGGTCGCCCATCACGTCTTCGGCCGGGGTGACCACGACAGAGGGATAGTCGCCGTCAAGGGCGTAGTCCGAGAAAGTCGCCCGGTAAAGTCCTTCCACTACGGCTTTCACATTGCCGTCGGGCAGGTGCAGAAGCTGCAGAACCTGACAGACGCAGCCCATGGTAAAGAGTCCGTCGCTGCCGTGGATTTCTTCCTGGCTGCTGTCTTTCTGGGTAACCATAAAGATGAGCCTAGGTCCTTTGGCGGTAAAGGCGGACTCGACAGCCCGGATGGAGCTTTCGCGCCCCACGAGAAGCGGCACGA
>ONPA01000200.1 GCA_900319575.1 uncultured Desulfovibrio sp.
GGCCGTGCGGATGCCTGCCGCGCTGAGCCGGGCGGCCACGCGCCTGCCCACGCCCCAGACTTCCTCCACGGGACTCTCCCTCAGAAGCCGGGTGCAGTCCTCTTCCCCGGGAAGGACCTGCCACAGCCCCCGTCCGCTTTTCTTGGCCGCGTGGTTGGCCAGCTTGGCCAGGGTTTTGGTGGAGGAGATGCCGATGGAGACGGGAATTCCGGTCCAGCGCTCCACGCGCAGCCTGGCTTCGGACGCGAGTTCCGCCGCGTTGGCGGCCTCGGCGCCGGTGAGCCGGCAGAAGGCCTCGTCAATGGAATACTGGCGCACGTCCTGGCACAGGGTTTCAAGCGTCTGGATGACCCTGGCCGAGAGATCGCCGTAGAGGGCGAAGTTGGAGGAAAAGACGGCGACACCGTGCTCTTTCAGGAAACCGTGAATTCTGAATTCCGCCTCGCCCATGGCTATGTTCAGCGCTTTGGCCTCGGCCGAGCGCGCGATGACGCAGCCGTCGTTGTTGGAGAGCACGACGACGGGCCTGTTCCTGAGGTCGGGACGGAAAAGCCGTTCGCAGGAAGCGTAGAAATTATTGCAGTCGGCCAGGAGCCAGAGGCCGGCGGTTTGTCCTGATATCACGGGGGATACCTCCGGGCTGACGGTTTTTCAGAGCTTGTGGATGACGTAGGTGACCACGCCCCAGATGTGCACGTACTCCCGGTTCGTGATGTCGAAGTCCGGATAGTCGGGATTGGCGGGCTTCAGCAGCACGCGTCCCTTCTCCCGGAGGAGACGCTTCACCGTGAGCTCCCCGTCCAGCGCGGCGATAACCACGCGTCCGCTGTCAGCTGCCACGGAGCGGTCGACAACGAGCAGATCGCCGTCGTGGATGCCCGCTCCGAGCATGGAGTCGCCCGTGACATGCAGGAAGAAGGTCGCCGCTTCGTTGCGCACAAGATGGCGGTGCAGATCCAGCCGTCCGTCCATGAAGTCGTCCGCGGGCGAAGGAAAGCCAGCCTGGATGGGACAGAGATAGAGCGGAATCCCTTCCCTGCCTTCCACGGCGGGAGCGGGACGTCCGGCGAAGCTCAGCGCTGGATTGAGTTTCAGAGCCATTTTTTCCCCCTGCGGTCATTATTTTCCGGAGAATCATTCTCAGGAAAGGGGGTAAAGGGCCGGGGCAGGGAAGTCAAGCCTGACGGCGCGCCGCACCGCGTTTTCTGTTTGTTTTTTCGGGAAAAATTCAGGGGAAAACCCCTTGCCAATGAGCCGCGAAAGGCTTAATTTAAAGGATAACTTGAAGGGCGGAAAATCCGCCCCGGAAATCAGGGAGGTGCAGCATGAGCGAATGCCGTACGGAAACAGGCCGCAAGGCCGGTGGTAACATGTCTTTTGATGAGGCCGTTGATGAACTGAAGCGCATCCTGGATGGTCTGCGCGCCGCTGTGCTCACGGACCTGACTGCCGCTCCCTCGAAAATATAAAAAAATAAGGGTCCGCCGGAAAAACCGGCGGGCCCGCCTCTTCAATTCCTTAACGCCCCGGAATTGAAATTCAGCTCCCACCTTATTCAAGTTCGTCTATTCCTTCAAGTGTTGTTTTTCCCCGGTCAGGCGTCAACCTTCTGAAATAAGGCCTGTTCGGCGCGAAAAAAATTTTTTGTCTTTTCCCGCCTGAAAAATTCCCTCCGCATGTTCACGCTCCGCCCCTATCAGAGCCGCGCTCTCGGCACGCTGACGCGCCGCGCCCTTACCCACCAGTTCCTTCTGCTGCAGGCGGCCACGGGCGCCGGCAAGACCGTTATGTTCTGCGCCCTGGCGCGTTATTATTATGAGAACTGGCACATGCGCTGCCTCATTCTGGCCCATCGCGCCATCCTCGTGCGCCAGGCCATGGACAAGCTTCTGAAGGGCTGGGAAGGAACCGGCGTGCAGGCCAGCATGGGCTTTATGTGCGCCTCCGTCTCCAAATCCTGCGACACGGACGCGGGTGTTATCGTGGGCTCGCCCCAGACCGTGCACAACCACCTCGGCGAGCTGCCGCGTGTGGACGTCGTGATCATAGACGAGTGCCACAGGCTCGGTCCGAAGAACGTCAGCTCTGTCTACGGGGATGTCATCCGCTCCATCCTGAGCCGCCGCCCCGGCGCGCGCGTCTTCGGCGTAACGGCCACGCCCTACCGCCTCGGGCAGGGCTACATCTACGGCAGTACGGCGGCAGACGGATCCGAGCCGTGGTGGCCGGAACTCGACAGCCGCATCTCCATGAACGAGCTGCAGCGCCAGGGCTATCTCGCGCCCCTGCGCGCCAGAACGTGCGGCACCCTGCGCCGGGATCTCGCCTCCGTAAACATCATGCGCACAGGCGAATATGACGAGCGCGCCCTGGCCGAGCTCATGTGCCGCAGCCTGCAGCTCGAGAGCGCGGTCAAGGCCTTCCGGGAATACGCGTCCGACAGAAAGGCCGCGGTCGCTTTCTGCTGCACCATCCAGCACGCCGTTCTCCTCGCGCAGTGCTTTAACTCCGCAGGCATCAGCGCGGCCGCCGTAGATTCTTCCAGACCGTCAGAGGAGAACCGCGGGACACTCAGGGATTTTGAGCAGGGAAAGATCCGCGTGCTCTGCAACGTGGGTATTCTCACCGAAGGCTGGGACTGCGCTTCCGTCGACTGCCTCATCATGTGCCGGCCGACCATGTCCCCTGCCCTTTACGTGCAGATGGTGGGCAGGGGCCTCAGAACCTGCCCCGGCAAAACCGACTGCCTCCTCCTCGATCTTGTGGACAACGTGGGCCGCCATGGTTCCCCGGATCATCCGCGCGTGCGCGCTGACGGAACAAAGCCGCTGGGCGGCGGGGCCTCCGCAAAGGACGGGGCGGACCGATCCGGAAAGGTGGAATGTCCCTGGTGCGGCGCTGTTTTTTCCGGTTCGGCGAAGAAGCTGCGCTGTCCCGAATGCGGGGCGCCCCTTGTCAGCGTCAATGACGACCGCATGGAACTCGAAGAAGTCTCCTTTGA
>ONPA01000199.1 GCA_900319575.1 uncultured Desulfovibrio sp.
AAGACGCCTTCTGTTGACGGAAGACGGCAGGCATAGTAAAAAGACAATATTGTATTAACAGAAATTTTTATAATCTACCTATCCGGGGCAGAACCGGAAAGAAGGAAAACATGAAATTCGGCATGCGCAGGCCAAGTCTCCGGGGTTCACTCAGCGCCAGAACCAAAGGCGCCTTCACACGCGCCATCAGGCGCGCCATCATCCCGGGCTACGGCAGAAAGGGCATGGGACTCCTCAGGGATCCCGCCCGCTCCGTGAGAAACAGGGTTTATCACCGGGTCACGTTCAGTTTCTGGGATCTTCTGAAACGCCTCTTTGGCTCCGGCCGCAGATAGGGAGACGGGGAGGCGCCGCCCCGCTCCGGGAAGACAGCGTCCGCGCCACAAAGCAGGGGCGCGTTCCCGCGCAGAATTTTTCCGGCGCCGGGGAAGCAGACAGAAAACAGAAGAGGGGACGGAAAAAGTATCTTCCGTCCCCTCTTCTGTGTATCACATCAAATCTTCGTCAGCGGGCATACGCTCCCAGTACACATGCCCCTTTTTCTTGTACTTTCTGAGGAGCACGTAGAAGCTCCCGGGGCCGCCGTCATGTTTCTGGGCCGTGCAGAAGGCCAGCACCACGCGCTTGAAGGGTTCCTGGGTAATCCAGCTCTTGAATTTTTCGCGCAGGATGCCGATACCGTCGGGGCTGTTGTGGCCGCGGCCGGGGACCACGAGGATGCAGCGCATGCCGCGGAACCAGGAAGCCTTGAAGAAGCCGCGCAGGGTTTCGAAGGCCTGCTGCACATTGAGGCCGTGCAGATCCACGCTGGCCTCGGGGCTGTAGGCGCCCTGGCGGAGCTTGTTCATGATCATGCTGTCGAGGCCCATCACGAAGCCTTCGCTGTACTCGTCCGAAAAGGACAGGGCAAACTCAAGCTTGCCGTCGATGAAATCCTGGAGCGGGTTGCCTCCCGCTTCAGGCGGATTGCCTCCGGGCGCGGTGGGGGGAAGGATCTCCCGTCCCGTGCCATCGAGGGGCTTCACGCCGTTCATGGCCTTGAAGAAGGCGGGATCGTCAGAATCGTCACCCAGGGCCTCGGCCATGGTCTGCTCTTCTTCCGGAGCCGCTTCGGCCTTCGTCTCTTCCGCGGGCTTCTGATGCCTGCGCCTGCCCTTCTTCTCCTTTTTGTCAGCGAGGGGAACGACGTTCTTCAGATCCACCTGGTCGGAGAAGGCGAAACTTTCGCGGGTGCGCGGCTCCCCGTGGGACCTGCCCTTCACGGCGTGGCCGCTTTCCTTTTCAGGCTCCACGCCGTCCATGGCGCGCAGAAAAAGTTCCGTGTCCCTGGCCTCTTCCTGGGACACGGGCTTTCTGGCCTTTCTGGCCCTGCGCATGAGGGCCTCTGTCTCGCGGCCGGCCGTACTTTTGGCCGGGAAGTCCTTCCGGCCCTTAAGCCCCCTGAAGGGATTGTTGGAAAAGCTTTCATCAGTCATGTCAGAACTCCGAAAAAAAGCCGCAGGGGCTGGCTGCGGCTTCATAAAGTCTGAAGGAAAAGGGAGGCTGGCTACTTGCCGGCAGGAGCCGGTTCAGCCGGAGCCGCGGGAGCGGCAGGGGCAGAAGGAGCAGCGGGAGCCGCCGGGGCTGCGGGAGCCTGATCCTCGATACGAACGTTGAGGACGGCGGAATCCTTGGTCTCATGACGGCTCGTCACGTAGGTGTAGCTCAGCGAGGTCAGCACGAAGATGACGGCCATGAAGGCGGTCATTTTCGCGAGAAGGCTGCCCGCGCCGGAGCTGCCGAAGACGGACGTGTTGCCGCCGCCAAAGATGACGCCCATTCCTTCCTTGCCGGACTGAAGGAGAATAAGAATGACGAGAAGAACACAGACGACTATATGCAGGGCAAGAATGATGGACTCCACCGAAAAGCCTCCAGCTTAACCTGGTCTCAGGAATTGATGATAGCGAGGAAGCTTTTGGCTTCCAAAGAAGCACCACCTACCAGAACACCGTCCACATTGTCAAGTCCCAGGATCTCGCGGGCGTTGGAAGGCTTCACGGATCCGCCGTACAGAATGGGCAGTTCGGTGCAGGCCGAGGCGAACATGGTGCGCAGGTCGCCGCGGATAAGCTCATGGGCTTCCTTAATCTCGGCGGGTCCTGCGGTCTTGCCGGTGCCGATGGCCCACACGGGCTCGTAGGCGATGGCGATGGAGGAAACAGCGGTCTCTGAGGACTGGCCGGACAGGGCGCTGGTGAGCTGGCGCATGAGGACGGCGTTGAGGTGGCCGGACTCGCGCTCCTCGAGGGTCTCGCCCACGCAGAGCATGACCTTGAGGTCATGGGCCAGGGCGAAGTTGACCTTGCGGGAGATGAGTTCATCGGGCTCGTTGAATATGTGTCTGCGCTCGGAATGGCCGCACAGGGCCCACTGGCCGCCGCAGTCATGCACCATGGCCGGGGAAATCTCACCGGTGAAGGCGCCGTTTTCCGCGGGGTAGAAATTCTGAATACCCGTCTCAAAGCGGCCCATGGAGGCGCCGGTCACGATGTCGAGCGCCGTGGCAGGCGGGAAGATGACGACTTTACGGTCATCAGGAAGACTGGCGATACCCTCGGCCACGCTGCGGGCCAGGGCTTCGCCCTGCGCACGGGTCTCATTCATTTTCCAGTTTGCAGCGATAATCTTCTTCATACGATTTTTCCCCCGCTCATTGAGGCTGGTTCAGGTTATGTCCGGCTTCCATGGTCATGGCCAGCGCGTCCTCCCCGTCGGCGTAGTAGCGGCGCCGCACTCCGGATCTGCGGAAACCGGCGCGCGTGTACAGGGACAGGGCCGGGGCGTTGCTGGGCCTGACTTCCAGATAGTAGAAAAATATAGACTTTTCCCTGGCCTGGTGCAAGATCGCCTGAAGAAGACGGGTGGCGATGCCCCTGCCCCGCATCTCAGGCTCCACGCCCACGTTGATGATCTCGAGTTCTCCGGCCACCTCGCTCACGGTGATGTAGCCCGCGAGACGGCCGTCCATGCGGCATCCGAGCGAAAGGTACGGCGACCCTTTCCCGAGCGCCTTCGCGTACTGTTCCGCGGTCCAGAAGCTCGGAAAGCACTTCTCCTCGAGAGCGCTCAGCTCGGCCGCGTCTTCCGGTGTAAGCCGGCAAAGGACATACAATGAATCCCTTCTCATGGTCTCCCTCCCCAGTTCCTGAAGAGTTTACAACATCGGTGGAAGTCCTGGACAGCAGGGGGCGCCTCCTCATGGTGGCGCCCGAGGAGGAAGCCCTGAAACAGGG
>ONPA01000094.1 GCA_900319575.1 uncultured Desulfovibrio sp.
AATCCGCGGGAATCCGGCACAGCGGAAGGCCGCGCCACGGTCCATTCCCCGCCGCCCTCAGGCTCCCTCTCTGAAGGCAGGGGCCTCCTTAGGGGGCTGTCAGCGGCTCCCCAGAAGCCCATGGGGCGGGATTCGGCCAAAACAGGGGACGCCTCTTCCTTTTTCCCGGCTGACGGCGGGGCCGCTTCAGGGGAAGCGCCGTCCTTCACGCCGCATCCCGCGTCGAGCTCACCCGATGGCGTCTGGAGAGAGGAACGCACGGCCGTGAGCACGGCGGCGTAGACCGCCGATTCATCCCTGAAGCGCACCTCGCTTTTGGCGGGGTGCACGTTGACGTCCACTTCTGCGGGATCGAGTTCCACGAAGACCACGGCCTGGGGATAGTCACGGCTCGTAATGCGGCCCTCGTAGGCCTGGCGCACGGCGCCGTAGACGCGCTTGTCCGTGACGCTCCTGCCGTTCACGAAAATGAGGATGCGGCTCCCGTGGGGCTGGCTCACGTCGGGCCTCGCGGCCAGGCCGTGCACGCGCACTCCGCAGCGCTCCGCGTCAAAAGGCGCGAGCGCCTCCACGACCTGCGGCGGCCACATGCGGGCCAGTCTCGCAGCGAGGGTTTCCCCGGGCAGGCACTGCAGAAGCGTCCTTCCGTCGCTCATGAGGGAGAAGGCCACGTCCGTGCGGGCCAGGGCCTGGCGCTCCAGCCATTCGAGGCAGCGCTTCACCTCCGTGGCCGGACTCTTCAGAAATTTGAGGCGGGCCGGCACGTTGCTGAAGAGGTCGCGCACCTCCACCATCGTCCCCTGGTGCAGGGAGGAGGGCTCCACCCCGGAACGCTCTCCAAAGGACACGCGGATCACGCTGCTCACCACGCTGCCGTTCTCCCCGCGCACGGCGGAGGCCATGCTGAAGTCCGACACAGAGGCTATGCTCGGCAGGGCTTCGCCCCTGAAGCCGTAGGAGTGGATGCTGTCGAGGTCGGTCACCTTCCTGAGCTTGCTCGTGGCGTGGCGCAGCACCGCAAGGGAAAGCTCATCCGGCAGCACGCCGGATCCGTTGTCCTGCACGCGGATAAGCCCCTGTCCCCCGTTTTCAAGCTGCACGTCCACGCGCGTGGCCCAGGCGTCGAGGCTGTTCTCCACAAGCTCCTTGACCACGCTGGCCGGACGTTCCACCACCTCGCCGGCTGCTATCTGATTGCAGAGCTCGGACGGCAGGACCTGAATTCTGGATATCGGAAGGGCCATGGCATTTCCTCCTTTTTTCGGCTGTCATGAGAAGGTACGACATCGGGACGGGCCGGGCAAGAACGGCTGCCCCGCCGCGGCGTTCCGGAAACGGCATCGTTGCATTTCCCCGCGGAAATACCTATTTTTTACGTTACCCTCCAGGAAAGCGGAGGAGGTTTTATGCACAAGGATAAACCAGTCACGAAAGCCCGGACGGCAGCGTCCGTCTCTTCCCTCTTCCCGAAGCGGGGCTACGACCCGGAGATGCTCTATGTGGAGTGCAGCCGGTGCGGCGCGCCCATACTCTGGGAGCCCGGCCAGACCGCGAAAATACTCCGGGACGCCGGCATCTCGCCCCTGGAGCTCGACGCCTCCTGCGTCATCCTGAGCGACGGATGCCCTCTCTGCACCTCCGGGGATTCCTTTACGGTCTCCATCCGGCGGCTCACGAAGCCGTCCGCCGGCGGCATGCCTCCCTCGGGCGGCACCTGCTAGCTCCCTTTTTCCCCTGCCAGCCTCCCGACGTATTGATTTCTGTGATTTTCTGACGTATTTTAGCACACTTTCCTGTGGACAGGAAAAAATACGTTTGGAGGCTTTTGTTTATATGGCAACTAAAGAAAACGAGTCGGAATCCATCGATTTTCAAGCTTGGCTCGATAACAATTTAGACAACAGCTTTGGCGAACTGGAGGAAGGCTCAATCGTCAAAGGCACCATCGTCAAAATTGATAAAGAAAATGTCCTGGTGGACGTGAACTTCAAGTCCGAAGGCCAGATCCCCACCAGTGAATTCCTCGACAAAGAGGGCAATATAACGGTTAAGGTCGGGGACGTCATCGACGTCTTCGTTGTGCACAAGAATGAAAGCGACGGCACCATCAGCCTGTCCTTTGAGAAGGCCAAGCGCATGCAGGTCTTCGACAAGCTCGAGAAGGTGCAGGAAAACAACGAGATCATCAAGGGCCGCATCATGCGCCGCATCAAGGGCGGCTACACCGTCGATATCGGCGGCGTGGAAGCCTTCCTGCCCGGCTCCCATGTGGATCTCCGTCCTGTCCCGGACATGGACGCCCTCGTCAATCAGGAATTCGAATTCCGCGTTCTCAAGATCAACCGCCACCGCAGCAACGTCATCGTCTCCAGGCGCGTCCTGCTCGAAGAGGAACGCGACTCCAAGCGTAAGAAGCTTCTTGAAACCCTCGCCGAAGGCCAGATCGTGCACGGCAAGGCCAAGAACATCACCGAGTACGGCGTCTTTGTCGACCTCGGCGGCCTCGACGGCCTCCTGCACATCACGGACATGAGCTGGAAGCGCATCCGCCATCCCAAGGAAATGGTCAGCCTCGGCCAGGACCTCACCCTCAAGGTGCTCTCCTTTGACCGCGAGAACTGCAAGGTCTCCCTGGGCCTCAAGCAGCTCGTTCCCGATCCGTGGGAAAACATCACCGAACGCTTCCCCATCGGCACCAAGGTCAAAGGCAAAGTCACCAATCTCGTGGACTACGGCGCCTTTGTGGAGCTTGAGCCCGGCGTCGAGGGCCTCGTGCACATTTCCGAAATGTCCTGGACCCGCAAGCTGCGTCATCCGTCCCAGCTCATCCACACCGGCGACGAGGTGGAAGTGGTCATCCTGGGTGTTGACGCTGACAAGAAGCGCATCAGCCTCGGCATGAAGCAGGTCCGTCCCAATCCCTGGGAACTCGTGGCCGAGAAGTACCCCGAAGGCACCATCCTTGAGGGCACCATCAAGAACATCACCGAGTTCGGCATGTTCATCGGCATCGAGGACGGCATCGACGGCCTCATCCAC
>ONPA01000071.1 GCA_900319575.1 uncultured Desulfovibrio sp.
GGAACACTGCGCTGACCTGGTTCCCTAAATTGCTGAACCGTATCAGAGCGTTGCCCCAAAACCTTGCACTTGGAATGAAAACTCACACCCGTCACAGATTGTCATCAGCTGCAGAAAGTGCAGCCGGCGCAGCATGGACGGCTCCGGGCCGCCCGGACATACAAAATCCTATTGTGTTTTTGCCAGCTGTTCACAGCAGTCTATATAGTGAGGCTGGGGCAATATTGTGCACCACCTCCTGAAATGATATAAGCCCCGAAGAATTATATGGCTGTGTGGGAGCCATGCCGTTTTAAGCGGCAGAAAATCGACGTTTGGAATCAATATAGATTCCTGGCCTGTTCAGGCACGTCGATTTTTTTTGTTTTATGGAGGTGAAAAAATGAAACAGGCAACAAAGATAGCGGCCGCAGCGATGGCTGCGGCGGGGTTATGGATGTACGGGGGGCAGCTTCCGGTTTACGCGGCAGCGGAAAGCAGCCGTGCAGCAGCTCATCTGGCGGAGAGCCTGCCGATGACGGCACTGACTAAAGTGTATGGTGACGGCGAGAAAGTAGCAGCGGCCATGATCGCCTATCCGAAGGAACTGAACGCTGCGGATGTGGGCATTAAAGATTTTTCCGTTCCGGGGAAGAAGATTGCCTCCGTTCATGTAAATAATAAGGAAGATTTTACGGGCAGTGCGAAAAAAGGCCGTTATGTGTTTTTGGAATTTGCTTATGAAAACACAGTGTATGACGGCGATTTGGCGAAAAAGCCCGGCAGGCCAAAAGAAAGCAGTCACAATGGGACAGACGCGCCAAGCCATTCCGACCGCAAGCTGCCGGATCTGACTTTGCAGATAACGCAGGTCCGTCCGTTAAAGGCAGCGGATGGCAGCATCATGGAGGCAAATGGCAGAAAAATCACGGGCACAGCTGTGATCGAGCCGGACATTGCGCGGTTCAGGCAATATGTCTACACGGATCCTGAGACGGGAAATTCCATGCCGTATAACCTGTATCTGCCGGAACACTACAATCCGCAGAAGAAATATCCCCTGCTGTTTTTCGTGGCCGATGCCAGTGCCAATATCAATGCTGTGACCACGCCCCTTTTCCAGGGCAACGGGGCGACTGTCTGGGCCACGCCGGCAGAGCAGGCCAGGCATGAATGTATTGTCCTGGCGCCGCAGTATACCGCCGATCTGGTGGAAAAGCTGGGGATGATGACCACGGATGAAAATAAGTGGACAGACGGGCTGACGCTCATCAGCCGCCTGCTTTTTGATGTCATGGGCAGATACAGCGTGGACATGAACCGCATTTATGGCACGGGACAGTCCCAGGGAGGAATGACCAATATTGCCCTGAGCGACAAATACCCGGATTTGTTTGCCGGGCAGCTGCTGGTGGCCTGCCAGTGGAATGTGAAGGAAATGGAGGTCCTGAAGGATAAAAATCTCTGGATTGTCGTCTGTGAAGGGGACACCAAGGCCTTTCCCGGTATGAATGAGGCTGTGGCCCGCTGGGAAGCACTGGGGAGCAAAGTCGCGAGGAATCAGCCGTTCTGGGACAGCAAGGCTCCTCTGGCAACCATCAATAAGGCTGTGCGCGGCATGGCGGCTCAGGGCAGGCATATCAACTATTCTGTCTTTGCCGGCGGCAATCACATGTATACATGGTCTTTTGCTTATAATATCGGGGCGCTGCGTGACTGGCTGTTTGAGCAGAGGCTGAGCCCTTCTGCCAGCAGCGGCCAGCACAGTGAAGTCTCTAGGGCCCTGATGGATGCCGGCATCAGCTATTATAAATCCGGCGGCTATACGGACGCTCTGAGGTTTTTTCAGGCTGCAGACAGCCGCGGCCATATGAAGGCGCCGCGTTATCTTGGCTTATGCTATGAAAATGGCTATGGCGTTGCCAGAGATCCGGAAAAAGCGGCATTCTATTATCAGAAGGCTGCTGACCGCGGCGATATAACGGGCACCTGCCGTCTGGGGTATCTGTATGAGCAGGGGCTGGGCGTAGCCAGGGATTATGGCAGGGCGATGGAGCTTTACAGAAAGTCCGCCCAGCGCGGGGATATCATTGCCGCTCCAGGTATGGTGGCCGTGGGAAAAATGTACGCGGCCGGGCTCGGTGTCCCAAAGGATCTGACCGAAGCCAGAATCTGGTTTCAGAAGGCTCTGGCCGCTGGCTATAACGAAGCCGCTGATGAACTGAAGACGCTGGAATGAGGATGGCGGTGAATCCGGAAGAGTACCCGGCAGACTGCATGGGCAAAGTGCCCGGAAGAACAGGAATATTTCCTGCGGCCAAAAGCTTCAGAGAAAAATTTCCTGCAACAGGCAGACTCCGCAGATGCCAGTCTCCCCAGTTTCCTTGCCGGCAGGCTGCAGAAGAAAAACAGCATAAGTCCCGTTTCGTTTGATCTGTGGACAGGTGGTGTCCGGTGAACGTTCCGTGCCAGGCGCTCGTTCGCCGGACCCATTGAACGATCGCTTATTGACTCCTCCTTCACCGGTAGCAGGAGGGTGAGGGGGGAGGAATGTCAGGGGCACCCCTGTCAGACGAAAGTTCCGGTGACCCCCAAAACGAACAAAAACTGACCCCTCTGTCCTGTCCCGGGGGTCCGGGACGGCTTGCGGATAAGCTCAGGGGTATCCATTTTATTATTTTTTTTGAAATGATGTGCCGGGAGAGAGAGACGGATTGTTATATTCCGTGATTCGGAACGGGATAGCCTTCCGTCTCTGTCTCCTGCTTTTATACTATTTCTAATCCATGGAACTTCTGATATCTGGATGTATAACGTCGGTAAAATAGGTGTTTAAAGCTGTTCGCAGTGAATTCTTTTTCCTTCAAGATCAAAAGAACTGAGGTAAGCATGAAGGAAAAAAGATTAAGCAGCGTGGCCGGGCTGGTAGGGAACAATATAGCCGTGCGCAGAAAACAGAAGCATATGACCCAGGCCCGCATGGGTGAACTGCTTGGCATTACCACGGATTCACTGTGCCGGATGGAGCGGGGTATCATCGCCCCCAGGTTTCACAGACTGGCCGATATCGCTGCTATTCTGGGCTGCTCGGTAGCTGATTTGTTCGCTGCTCCGGGCGAGATCGTCGTAAAGATACCGGAACTTGAAGATGCCGGACTCCAGGCTGATCCGGCTGCGATTTCAGCCGAAATAGCAAAGCTCTCGCGGCTTTCATATGAAATATCCAATAAAATAGCGGCATTATCCAGACTTTTGCCTGGATAATGGAAGAGGTGTCCCGGAAGGCATGCCGGCCTGATTCCAGAAACTGTCAAATCCTGACGCCGCCTGGCTTTCCTGTTCAGCGGCCTTTGCGCGTCTGCACGGAGGGGCAGGTTCCGTACGCCTGTCCGGGAATGAGCCCGGCAGTAGGTTCCGAAAACCGGAATTTATGAAAGGTATCACGTCTTTTGACTGGACACCGGCCGGGGGGAGCCGGGCCGGGGACTCCGGAAACAGGAATCCCGGGAAGGTGCCGCTTTTCTGGGAGCGATCCTTCCCGGGATGTTTCCTGTTTATGAATTCAGTATCTGGCTGGCTACCAGGTGCTCATAGAGGGAGCGTCTCCCTGACCGGTATTATCGGCTCCGCCCGGGGCCGGTTCCTGCGGAGCGGGAGGCGTGGCGGTATTCACGCCGCCGGCGGGGCTGGCCGGCGCAGGCGCGTTTTCCGCACCGGAAGGTCCGGGAGCGGGCGCCGTTTCAGGGACTTTGGGAGAGGCTGGCTTCGCGGGAGGAGCCGCGTCGAAATCGGCGTCATGCTGGGTATTATCCGCGGCGGCCGCGGGCTCGCGGACCTTCACGTACGTGTCCGAGTTGTTGATGACGTACCACAGTCCGTCGGGAAACTGTCTGACCCAGACTCTGCGGTCCAGGTCGGCTCCCGAGGAACGCAGGAAGACCCTGAGGTGATCCTGATCCGGGGACGTTCTGACGATGTTCAGGCTGTAGTTGTCAGGAGACATCCTGTAGCCGTTTTCAGGACTTGTTCCCGCAGCGAAGCTCTGAAAAATGTACCTGTAGTGCGGATCCCTCAGGCGGCGCACAAAGGTGACGTATTTCTGGCTGCCTTCCCAGTTGGCGTCAGCGTGCATGATGAAGCGGAGCATTTTTGACGCCTCTGCCCTGCGCTGGGGATCCAGGTAGCAGAACACCGCGTCAAAATACATTTTCACGGCGCCCTGGGGAGTTCTGGCCGCAGTCTGGCAGCGAGACTTGAATTCGCTGTAGGTAGACGGCAGCCCTCCGGCTCCGGAGGACTGCGCCGGAGCGGATGCGGCCGGGCCCGCGCAGAGGAGGAACAGCGCCACAGCGGAAAAAAGAACAGAGGAAAAGAGATGCTTTTTCATGAGGAGCTCCTTTTCGGTCTGTTAATCAGAGCACAGGAAAGAGCTGTAGCTTTGCAGAATGGCCTCAGACGACATACTCTTCGTCGTCCTGACATTGAAGAGGTGCGGGACGAGTTTGGTCATTCCCGGCAGGGTTATTTTGTCGCACGATCCGATTTTGGAGCCGCTCTTCATGGCAAAGACATTGGTGACTTTGTTCAGGGACAGGAATCCCCATTCATCCAGATCGTCACCTTTAAAACAAAGCGCTGTTTTCTGGCATCCGACGCACTGGACAACATTGATAGGCGTCCTGATGGCGGATGCGCCCCGCACAACGATATACCTTTCCGCGTTCGTCATGACGATGTACCCGGATGTCTGAAAATCCCGCTTCTTCAGCATGATATGTGCGCCATCGTGCGCTTTTTCGCACTTCCGTATGGTGCTTCCATCCTTCAGGATGCGCCATGTGGCCTGCTGGAAATTGAACTCCTTATGCTGGGGTTTTGTGTTCGCGTTGATGTCGTCCGGGGTAAGTGTGAAAAACTGTTTCCCGCACAGCCAGCATTGCCATTCCGTGACATCGATGGTGCGTTCCTCGCCGGAATCCTGAGCTGCCGCATTGTTTACGGCGCCCGCGAACAGGAAAAGCAGCGGAATCAGGAAAAGCATCGTGCGTTTTTTCATTTCAACGTCCTTATTTTGAGGGTTTTCTGCCAGAAAGAAGCGCAGCGTGTTTATTCCATCATGAGGACATCC
>ONPA01000052.1 GCA_900319575.1 uncultured Desulfovibrio sp.
GGCAGCATTCTGACTCTCAGCGGCTCCAAAAAACTCGATATCTATGCCATGGGCCTCGATGAAATCAGGTGGAAAGCCAGGCGTGTCCGCCTGCCTTTCCTTGCCATGCTGACAAAAAACATCTTCCTGGAAGAAAACGGGTCCTCCGATGCTGAAGATATCACGGCTCTGAGCGAGACAGTAGAGGGACGCATCTCCGTTCCCGTAGGACCTCAGGGCCGGGCAGCCTTCCCCAGCCTTGACCTCGCTCCTCTCATAGGCGGATCAAACGATGACGTCCGCGGCGTGATGCAGATCGCTCTCGAGGGATACCGCTCCGGCCGGAAGGAAGCTTCCGTGTCCCGCTTTGTTCTCGTTTCGGACATCGGACTTGTCGCGAAGCGCACGGCAGACGGTTCATATCAGGTTTTCTGCCAGCAGCTTTCAAACGGCACCGCCTGCCAGGGTGCTACCGTCTCCCTTCTGGCTGCCAACGGCACGGCTCTGGCCACGGCAAAAACCAACAGCACGGGCCTCGCCGTTTTTCCCAAGGTTCCCTCTGGTCCTGACGCCGACAGTCCTGCTGCCGTTACTGCCGAAAATGGCTCGGATCTGGCCTGGCTTTCTCTCAGGGACAAATCCCGCACACTGGATATGAGCGCTTTTGAAACGTCGGGGCGCCACGCAGTCGGAGACGGCCTTATTGCCTCCGTCTTTACGCAGCGCGGTATGTACATGCCCGGCGAGACCCTGCATTTCGGCACCGTCATCCGGCGCTTTGACTGGCAGCCCCTGCCTGCGGAACTGCCTCTTGAGGCCGTGCTGACCAGTCCCACGGGAATTGTTCTGCAGAAAACCAAGATTGTACCCGGAACCGACGGGCTGGCTGAAATTTCCTGGGATTCTCCGTCGGACTGCGCCACCGGAACTTACCGGCTCGACATTCAGCTCCCCTCCGGCAGAGGGAGCGGCGAAGATGGAAAAATTCTCGGCTCCTGCTCTACCCGCATTGAGGAATTCGAGCCAGACACCCTGGCCATGCAGACCGAGTTTGCGCCATCAAGACCCAAAGGATGGGTGCGCACGGACAGCAGCGCTCCCAAGAGCAGCGTCAGCGTCCGCCTTTCCACTCTTTATGGAACAGCGGCTGCCGGACACAGCGTGCACACGTCCCTGACTGCCACTCCGGCACGCCTGCACTTCAAAGGATTTGAAAACTACACCTTTTTTGATGCAACACCGCCACTCTCTGAGACCCGCACACAGGAACTTGCCGCTGCGGTCACCGACAGCGATGGCAAAGTCAGCATTTCCCTGCCCGTCAGCGGCTACCGCGGCACCTTCTCAGGCTCAGTACAGCTCGAAGGGTTTGAAGCAGCCGGAGGACGCGGTGTCACCCGCCGCATAGACTCCCTCTTCTCTCCGCTCGCTGTGATCCTCGGCTACAGGCCCGTGAAGTCGGCCAATAATCTTGGCTGTCTCATGCAGAATGCCGAGGCCGGACTGCACTTCATCGCCCTCGACAATAACCTCAGTAATGTCGCCCTCCAGGACGTCACTGTTGCCTTCGCCAACCGGCGCTATGTCAATTCTCTCGTCGTCGACGCGCGTGGCGAATACCATTACGACGACACTCCTGTGGACAGTCCTATTTCTTCAAAGACTGCAGCCGTGACAGAAAACGGACTTGATGTCGCCCTGGACACATCCAGACCCGGAGATTTCCTGCTCACTCTCAAAGACAAAAACGGCACCATTCTGGCCAGTGTTCCCTATACAGTCGCCGGAAATGACCTCACTCTTCCCCAGGGTGAAACGGGAACAGCTGGTCTGGCGAAAAGTGATCTCAGGCTCATTCTTGACAAAAAGGACTGCCGCCCCGGAGAAACACTGAAAATGCATCTTTCCCTGCCTTATGAAGGCACGGGACTCATCACCATTGAAAGGGATACCGTTCTGGCGCACAAATGGTTCCAGGCAAAGGCAGGAGAAACAATCCAGGAAATCACGGTTCCTGAAAACTTTGAGGGCCGCGGCTACGTCAGCGTACTCTTCAACAGATCGCAGTCCAGCAGCGCTCTCGCCATGAAGCCCATGGTCTACGCGGCAGCACCTTTCCTGTGCGGCATGGCCGCCCGGGACATGGGGCTCAGCCTCAGCGTTCCCGAAACAGTGCTGCCAGGCAGCACGCTCGGCATCAGGGTGAAGGCTGCCCATCCTGGGAGAGTGGTCCTTTTCGCTGTGGACGAAGGCATTCTCTCGCTCACCGGATTCGCTTCTCCCAACCCGCTGAACGATCTTCTTGCCGACCGCAGCCTTGACACCGTCACCGCTCAGGCTTTCGACCTTCTCATGCCCGATCACGCCCGCCTGCAGGGACGTATCCCGGCCTTCGGCGGTGGCATGGCCAGCCCCGGCGGACGTTTCCTGAATCCTTTCCGCCGGCGCAGCGAACCGCCCTTCGCTTTCTGGCAGGGAATAGCTGATGTTTCTCCTGATGGCACCGTCGTAAATGTCCCCGTGCCGGCTTACCTTTCCGGACGCATCCGCGTCATGGCCGTGGGTTCCGCCTGCACGCCTGAAAAACGGCTGCTGGCCGGTTCGGCACGATCGGAATCCGCAGTCCGGGGCTCCCTCATCATGCATCCCGTCCTGCCCCTGGCTGCCGCGCCCGGAGACGCGTTCAAAGGTGCCGTGATCGTGAGCAACACCCTGCCTGGCAGCGGAAACGCGCGTGTACACGTCACAATCGCGCCCGAAAAAGGTCTGACCCTGAACGGACGAACGGAAGCCGATCTCACTATCCCCGAAAACGGAGAAGCAGTCGTACCGTTTGAAGCACAGGCCGCTGACATTCTCGGCCCGACCGGCATCACATTCAAAGCCTCTGCCACAGGCAGCGGACATCCTGAAGCCGTGCGCCGGCAGGAACTCTCTGTGCGTCCCGGAACCGTACGCCGCATCACGGAAAGTACGGGAAAGCCTCAGGGATCCATGGATATACAAGTCAGCCGCAGCATCTACCCCTTTGATGCCGCCAACACACTGACGGTCTCTCAGGGGCCTGTCGCCGCGTTCCGTGCCGTGGTCAGCAAGCTGAACGGCTATCCCTATTCCTGCACCGAACAGCTCATCAGCAGGGCCTTCCCCTATGTTTCAGCTCTGGGCAGCCCAAGACTGACAGCACTTCTGCCGTCCCGGGACTCAGATCCGGCAAGCACCCGGAAGGCTATGGAAAAGGAAATCCAGTCTGCCGTGCAGGCCATACGGCGTTCATTTGAGTCCGAAAGCGGCGTCTCTCTCTGGCCCAACATGCCGCCCAACGATTTCGTAACGGTCTATGCCGGCGACTTTCTGATCTCGCTCAGAGATCATGGAAGAGAGGTTCCCGGGCTGACGGAATCCGTTCTCGACTGTCTGGAACATCTGGCAGGCCGGGAAAGCAACGATTTGCAGGATGCCCAGATCAAAGCATACGCATGCTGGGTTCTCCTGCGCAGCGGCCGGATCATGACTCAGGAAATCTCGCGGCTGCGGACATGGCTCAATCAGTACGCGCCGCAATGGAAGGATGACGTCACCGCCGTCCTGCTGGCGGACTGTCTCTGGAAGCTGCGCCTCTTCAGGGACGCACAGACTCTTATGCCGAAGACGATCCGTCTTCAGAATTACGATCGCTCTGAGCTCTTCACTCCTGCCGTAGCCCTGGCCATTACCACCGCCGTACGCGGTGCGGCGCCCTGGAATGCGTTTGGAGGGGCACCTTTCGATGACCTGCTTGCCAGGGCTCTTTCGCCTTCCTGCACCACAACGGCCCTTGCCCTCACGGCCAGGGCCCTGTCCGTGCAGACTCTCCCCTCAGAAGGAGCGTCCAATATCAGACTTTCATGCGTGGACGGGGACAGCAGTACCTCCATGCAGAGCAGCGATATCCTCGCTGAACTCAATGCCCCGCTCTGCCGGAAGTTCCGCATTGACGCCCCGGGCAGCCTCGGAAAGCTGTTCTGGCATCTCACTACTTCCGGGTTTGACAGGACTCCGCCCGTGAACTCGGAACACGGAATCTCCGTGAGCCGCCGTTATCTGAATACGGTCGGCGAACCCATCGAAAAGGCCAGGGTCGGCGATGTCATTACGGTTGAGATCAGGGCCCGCGCTTCCAAGAGCATCAGAAATGCGGCTATGGTTGATCTTCTCCCCGGCGGCTTCGAGCAGATTCTCGATGAGAGGGGCAGACCTGTTTCTCAGGGAAGCTCTCCTGATCATGCGGAGCGCCGCGAGGACAGGACGCTTCTTTTCACGAAGCTCGACACAAATGAGTGCGTCTATACGTACCGCGTGCGCGCCGTGACAGCCGGACGCTTCCTCATCCCCTCCCTGTCGGCAGAAGCCATGTATCAGCCCGAGCTGAATGGCACATCCGGCGGCGGGTACATCGTAATTGAAAAGTAGGTTTCCGTGCGGCGGGCTGTGCAGACACCCGCCGCAATTTTTTGTGTTTATGTCCGTAAAGACGCTTCTCATGAAAAAAAGTATGCGGATGGCGGCAAAGGGATGCTGCGTTCTGCTCCTCGCCATCATCCTGTTCTGGTGCATACTCCGCCTTTCCCCGCGTCCTCCGCTCATGCAGGACATCACCTTCTCGCGCGTCATCCTGGACCGGAATGGCGGTCTTCTGCGCATGGGGCTCACTCCGGATCACAAATACCGCCGCCTCACGAGGCTCGAAGATATCCCCCCGGAAGCCATCGCCAGCGTCATCCGCTACGAGGACAGGTATTTCTGGCACCATCCCGGCGTCAACGTGCTGTCCCTTTTCCGGGCCGGCCTGGCTATGCTCTCCGGCGGCAGAATTATGGGCGGCTCCACCATCACCATGCAGGTGGCCCGTCTTTCTTTCGGTCTCAAAACCGGCAGCCTGAAGGATAAACTCCGGCAGATCTGGCTCGCTCTCAGGCTCGAACGTCATTACAGCAAAGCCAGAATTCTGGAAGCCTACTTCAATCTGGCCCCTTATGGCGGCAATGTTGAAGGCCTCGGGGCCGCGGCTCTGGTCTATTTCCGCAAAAACGCTTCCGAGCTCACGCCGGATGAAAGCCTTGCCCTCATGCTCGTCCCGCAGAACCCGGGCCGGCGCAGTCCGGCATCGGCAGGTTCCGATTTCCATGCAGCAGAGCAGCGCCTCATCAGGGAATGGTACGGAAGGGAAACGGCCAGACTCAGAGTGCACTCACCGGCCGACATGCCTTTCCGCTGTCCTCATCTTGTCACTGAGATCCTAGCCGACCCCAACGCCCCCGGCACAGTCAGAACAGCCATAGATTTACGGCTCCAGGGACTTCTTGAAAAACAGCTGAAGGATTTCGTACGGCTCGGCAGACAGTCTGGCCTGCATAACGCCTGCGCCCTGCTCGTGCACTGGCCAACCATGGAGGTCCGGGCCCTCGCCGGCTCCGCCAATTTCTTCGACTCGTCAATTTCCGGCCAGATAGACGGAACCCTGGCACGCCGTTCGCCAGGTTCAACTCTCAAGCCATTTATTTACGCTCTGGGGCTTGAACAGGGTCTCATCCATCCCATGACCCTTCTCAGGGATCTGCCCAAAAGCTTCGCCGGCTACACGCCGGAAAATTTCGACGGGGATTTCCGGGGGCCCCTGCCTGCCTGCGAGGCTCTGCGCCTTTCCCGCAACGTTCCTGCCATCACCCTCGCCTCTCAGCTCAGAAACCCTGATCTTTACGACTTCCTCCGGTCCTGTCACGTCGATTTCCTGCGGGACAGGGATCACTACGGACTCAGCCTCGTACTCGGCGGTGCCGAAGTCACTCCGCGGGAACTCGCTGCCCTGTATTGTATGCTTGCAAACAGGGGAATATGGAAACCTCTCCGGCTGACTCTCGATGAGCCTCAGGCCGCCGGCCAGCAGAGGCTTTCCCCTGAGGCGAGCTTCATTACGCTGGACATGCTTGTTTCAGACGCTTCGGACGAAAACATCCCCAGCCGGGAGGGGAAAAACATACACGTACGGTGCAAGACCGGCACATCCAATGGTTTTCGTGATGCTTGGACTGCCGGCATCGCCGGTCCTTATGTCCTCGTGGTGTGGGTCGGCAACTTTAATAACGATCCGCATCCTCTCTTCGTGGGAGGACGCACGGCAAAACCTCTTTTCCTGGCCATAACCAGAAGACTGGCTGCCAGCGAGGCCATGTCCGACATGCTGTCCACACCCTCCCGCGGCACCAATCTGGTCCGCATCCCCGTGTGCACCGCCACCGGCGATCTCGACATTTCGTTATGCCAGGATACGACAGAAACCTGGTTCATTCCCGGCGTATCTCCCATCAGCCCGACAGGCATACTGCGGAAAATCCTCATCGACAAAAAAACGGGACTCCGGGCCTGCACGCCTCAGGAAGGAGGTACCGAAGAGGTTCCCTGGGAGTTCTGGCCCAGTGATCTTGAACGCATGTTCCGCAGCGCGGGGATTAACAAACCGTCTCCTCCACCCTATCTTCCTGAATGCCGTGGAAGGGAAGGTCTATCTGACGGACCGGCCCCCTCCATCGAGCTCCCCAGAGCCGGAATCACCTACAGCCTCGGTACGGGCGGAACGGTGCCGCTTCTGGCTAATGCCGCCTCCGGGGCGGATCTGCTCTACTGGTTTGCTGACAGCCGTTTTATAGGCACCAGCCTCCCGGGCGAGGTTCTTCTCTTTTCTCCGCAGACCAGAAGAACGCTCATCCGCGTTGTTGACAGCGCAGGCAGAACGTCCCAGCGCGTACTCCGCACTGCACCTCTCCCCTAATCTGGAACAGGACATGCCTCTCTTCAAAAAAAACCTTTCCCCAACGCTGTTTGATCTTCAGGAAATACAGACTGCCGGCGTTGGCCGCCTTTTGCTGGAAGCCCTGGCCACGGGTCTTATCTCGGGCTTTATCATCGGTGTTTTCCGCATGGCCTATAATTTTGTGAACGCCACGCTGGTGCGGGAGTTCCACCTGCACGGGGGCACACCGGAAGGCATGATCCTGACCGGCGGAGCCATCCTTCTCTGCGCCGTCATCGCCTGGCTTATGGTCAGGCACGAGCCGCTCATTTCAGGCAGCGGCATTCCCCATGTCGAGCTTGTCCTGCGCGGCAAGATGCCAATGCCCTGGAGGCGTATTCTCTGGACCAAATTCGTCGGTACGCTGGCAAGTCTGTCGGGCGGACTTTCCGTTGGCCGTGAGGGCCCGTGCATTCAGATGGGGGCAGCAGTAGGCTGCGGTGTTGGCCGCCTGTGGCACGACACCAAGATACGCCCCCGTTTCCTCGCCGGCGGAAGCACGGCCGGCATGACCGCCGCGTTCGGCGCCCCCCTCGCGGGCATGTTCTTCTCCTTTGAAGAACTGCACACCGTGCTCACTCTGCCCATGCTCATCTTTACAGCTATCACGGCAGCCTCCGCATGGTTCGTTGTCGATATGATTCTGAAGCTCGGCCTCGTGTTCCCGCTGAGCACCACAGACCCCTCAATGGCGCTTTTCTGGCTTTCCCCCCTGGCCGGCGTGGCCTGCGGCCTCTTCTCCTGTCTCTACAACTGGTGCCTCGTCTCCCTTACCAACGGCGCTGACAGAACCGGCATAAAGCAGCCATGGCGTCTCAGCATCGCCTTCCTCGCGAGCTTCGCGCTTGTTTACATTTTTCCGGATGTCATGACCGGCCTCGGTCCTGGCATCCCCGATCTCGCGCACGGAACGCTGCCCATCAAAACTATTCTTCTGCTCTGGGCCGTGAAGATATGCTTCAACTGGTTCTCCTTTGCTTCCGGCGTCTCGGGCGGCATTCTCATGCCCATGCTGCTGGCGGGAGGACTCACTGGAGCCCTTCTTTCCTGCCTCATCGGATACGCCGATCCCGCGCAGAGTCATACCACCCTTCTGGTCATCCTGTGCATGGCAGGGCTTTTCTCCGGGACAGTCCGCGCTCCTCTGACGGGTGCCTTTCTGATTACCGAAATGACGGGAGCCTGGCTTCTTCTCCCGGCCGTGCTGTGCACGTCCGTCATCGCCAGTCTGCTGGCAAACCTTCTCGGATCTGCTCCTGTTTACAACTCCCTGCGCGACCGCCAGCTGCGCAATTTCCGCAAGGCCCATCCCGGCTGGGAATCATCACCTGAAAACCTGAAGTGACCCGCCGGAAAGAGAACCCGGAACTGCAGGCTGTTATGGCCGCTTTTATTATGACATATATTGGCGGCGCCTTACTCAGGACTCAAGTCACGGGAATGCTGCGGCGCACTTTTCAAATTTTGCTATTTTATTATATGTTCGTAACACGTTTTTTAAGTTCAACATACTGATTTTACGCCATAAATAAAAAAACACTTGCAATTCCGCATTTTTTTCCCTAAATATTTTGGTCATTTGCAATTTAGACAGGAGCTTTTGGATGACTCGCAAGGATCGCACTGAGGGTATCTTCAGCCGCCGTGAAGTTCTTGATGCCAATGAGCGCAAGCAATATTACCTCATTCAGCTGAAAGAACTGCTCACGTACGCCTACCGTTATTCTGAAGATGTTAAAAAACGTTTTGATCGTGCTCAGTTCAACGTCGAAAAATTCAAGACCCTTTCCGATATCAAGCACATTCCGATTCTCAAGAAGAAAGAGCTCATCTTCCTGCAGTCCATGGGTCCCCGCCTGGGCGGCCTGCTGACGAAGGATATCGGGGATCTGAAGCGTATTTTCCTGTCCCCCGGCCCCATCTTTGATCCCGAGGACAGGGCCCAGGACTACTGGGGATACACAGAGGCCTTTTATTCCGTCGGCTTCCGCCCCGGTGACATTGTGCAGAATGCCTTCAACTACCAGCTCACGCCTGCCGGGCTGATGTTCGAAGAACCCCTGCGCAATCTCGGCTGCTCCGTCATTCCCGCAGGCCCCACCGAAGCTTCCACGCAGCTCGACATCATGCAGAAGCTCCGTGTCTCCGGCTACGTGGGCACCCCGAGCTTCCTTATGCATCTGGCCCAGAAAGCAGAGGAAAAGGGGCTCAACCTGCGCAAGGATCTGTTCCTGGAAGTCGCCTTCGTTACCGGCGAACGCCTTTCCGAAAAGATGCGCAACCAGCTCGAAAAGAAATTCGACATCATCATGCGTCAGGGCTATGGCACCGCGGACGTGGGCTGCATCGGCTATGAATGCTTCCACCGCACCGGCCTGCACATCGCCAACCGCTGTTACGTCGAAATCTGCCATCCCGACACCGGCATTCCGCTGAAGGACGGCGAAGTTGGCGAAATCGTCGTTACGTCCTTCAATAAAACCTATCCCCTCATCCGCCTGGCCACCGGCGACCTTTCCTACATTGACAGAAGCCCGTGCCCCTGCGGACGCACCAGCCCGCGTCTCGGCAGCATCGTCGGCCGCGTGGACACCACCGCGCGTATCAGCGGCATGTTCGTGTATCCGCATCAGGTTGAGCAGGTCATGAGCCGCTTTGAGGAAATCAAGCGCTGGCAGATCGTGGTCACCAACCCCGACGGCATAGATGAGATGACCCTCAATATTGAGGCCAGCGAATTCAAGCGCCGCGATGAGCTCCTGCAGCAGTTCCGTGAAAAGATTAAGCTGCGTCCCGAGCTGAAGGTCCTCGCCCCCGGCTCGCTGCCGCCCCAGGTCAGACCCATCGACGATAAGCGCCACTGGGATTAAACCGGAATATCATGTACTCAGAAGCTTGCGCGGTTCGCCCGCGCAGGCTTTCTTTGTACGGGACACCAGAAAAGCAGAGGAACAGCCATGTCAGCAATGAGTGACTTCAAAGCCTTCCTGCAGGAATACCATGACGGGGTCATGGACTGCGAGGCAAAGGCCAACGCAGCTCTCAGTGAAGGCAAAAGCGACGTGTACACGGAATTCATGAAGAAAAAAGCCGAGAAGATGCGTGATCTGTACGGGATCGCTGAACCTTACCTGAAAAAACTCCCTGGAGAACAGCAGGAAGAGTACGGACACGCCCTGCACCGCTTCTACGCTTCCGCGAACAACGGGCTGAGGCTTAATTCGCCTTTCTACTGGTCAGCCCTTCTCTGGAATGATGATTACAAGCCCGGCGACACGGACAATTTCCAGCTCTTCATCAATGATATCCCCGATGACTAGCCTGTCGGGTCAAAACTTTTTTGCACAAAGAGGAAGACAATGAAACTGCATACAATGCTTCCGGCCATCGCCTGTGCCCTCTGCTTCGGCTTCGCTGCCGGACAGGAAGCAGGCGCCGCGGATCAGGCCATGCCGCCCATGGGCGGCATGCAGGGCGGTATGGACATGAGCAAAGCCGGTCAGGCCAGCTTTGACAAAATGGACGCTGATAAGGACGGGAAGGTGAGCCAGGAAGAATTTCTGAAGGCCCATCCCGGAATGAAGCCCGAAGCCTTTGCCCGCATCGACAAGAACGGAGACAAGGTCATCACCTCTGAAGAATGGGGACAGTTCATGGTCGGTCATTCCAGCATGGGCGGCGGCCAGGGAGGCTCTCCCATGGGCGGTATGGGCATGCCGCCGGCAGGCATGCCCCAATCCGGCAGCATGCCTCCTTCAGGTGAAATGCCTATGGTCATGCCCCCTCAGGGAAAGTAGACACCGCACACGGCACTGATTACAAAAAGCCGCCCCTCCCGCGTGAGCCGGGACGGGCGGCTTTTTCTCAGCATAAGAAAAGGAGAGTCGCGTGAAAACAGCAGAAGAGCGTCTTGAAAGTCTGGAAGGAGACAACTACTTCCTGTCGGAAAAACTCCGGGAGCTCGATGACGTCCTTGTCAGTCAGCAGAAACAGATCGACAGGCTGAAGAAGGCCCTTGAAGAAGCAGTCAGCGCCATCGGCCGGCTCAGAGCCAGCATGGAGGAACTCTCTTCCGGCAAGAACGCACAGGAACTCGAGGTACCTCCCCATTACGGCAAATGGTAAGTCTCTAGGCTTTACCCGAGGTCTTCGCCTCCTCCAGTTTCGCGAGGCGATGACGGTAGGTGCGCTCGAATCCGATCCAGAAGCTGGCCGTAAGGCCTGTGGCTTCCTTCAGGGCAAAAGCGAGTTCCTTTGTGATGGGCAGTCTGCCGCTGAAGAACGATTCCAGTTCTTCCTCGCTGAGATTGAGCAGACGCGCGAACTGCGGTTCGCTCATCTTCATGCGATCCATGCAGCCGCGGGCGAGTTCACCGGGAACAACAATTGATTTGGCTTTGCTCATATCCATGGTGCACCTCCTGCAGGGCGTGGTAAAAAAAGAAAGAGGGAGCCGGAGAAATATTCTCCGGCTCCCTCTTTTACTACGAATCAGTCTGAGAGACTAGAAGCCAAAACCGGTGGAATCATCATCGCCGAAACCAAATCCCATGGACTCGTCTTCAGCGGGAGCTTCCTCGGCAGCAGCCTCGCCGCCTTCGGCAGCGGCCTCACCGGCCACGGCGCCAGCAGCGGCGGCACCGCCGGCAGCGACGGTGATGTTCTTGAGGTTGTCCTTGATGGTGCGCTTGATGGTATCAAGCAGCTCTTCCTCGTCGAGGGCAATCTTGCCTTCGAAACCGGCGGCTTGACGGCGAAGGGCACCCATGTCCTTCTTCTGGGCCTTGAGCTGGGCGTCAAGCTGATCAGCCTGCTTCTTCGCGGCTTCAAGAGCGCCCTCGAGGGGCTTCAGGGCCTCGATTTCGGCAGCCTGCTTGGCGACCTCGGCTTTGAGGGCGTCAACTTCGGCGAAAGCCTTATCCATGGCATCAAGAGCAGCAAGGCAGGATTCCTTGATGCGTCCGTCCATGGGAGGCAGGGAAATCTTGTCGCCAAGCTGCGCGGCGCAGCGGTTGACGAAAAGCTCCCAGGCTTCACTGCCGTCGTAGACCATATCCGCGAATTTGGGATACAGGCGGGCAAGCCAGGCGCCGGCGAAAGCGGCGACGCTCTTGGCCATCTTGGGGCAGACCATGGAACGGCCAGTGATATAACCAGCGATCTCTCTTACATCAGCGTCTTCCTTGCCAGAGACGAGGGCAAGCACAGTCTCGACCGGAAAGATTTTACGTTCAGAATCAGACATTTTACATCTCCTCCTCGGAGTGC
Source organism: uncultured Desulfovibrio sp. (assembly GCA_900319575.1). Lineage (GTDB taxonomy): Bacteria > Desulfobacterota > Desulfovibrionia > Desulfovibrionales > Desulfovibrionaceae > Desulfovibrio. Next base: position 12,077 of record ONPA01000052.1, read on the forward strand.
TCATTTTCGTTGTTGTTTAGATGTCCAGCTTAGCCGCGGCCGTACATGCGCACATAAAGCAGAGCGGCGGTACGGTACACGAGATGCCCGAGCTTCGACCAAGGAAGATAGGCAAAGAGCATCCACACAAACACGAGGTGCAGATAGTAAATGAAGTAGGCACAGTGGACGGCGTCAATCAGTCTGAAGAACTGAGAGAAGCAGCCCGTAAGCGCGATACACCAGATAAGACCCAGCAGATACCAGTCCTGATAGCTGGAGGAGAAATATTTGGGATTCTGACGCTTGCGGCGGATCGTAAGCAGGAAGAGGCCGACAAGGAGCAGAATAGCGCCAAAGTTGGCCAGGATCTTAACAGGGAACAGCGTGGGCATGGGCGTGGCGATGGAGATGCAGGGGAAAACCTTGCCTACCCAGTGACCGCCTGCCACAACGGCCGTTACCACCATGAGGCAGATAAAGGCCCAAACCGTGCACATATGTCCGATCTTGCGGGAGTTTTCGGGCTGTCCGGTCTTGGGGCCGGTCGTGCAGGTGTCGAACTTCTTGTGCGAGCCGATTTCTTCCCAGAGAAGCATGCCAAGATGCCAGTACCAGGGTTTGGTCGGACCGATGACAAGAAGCTTGCCGTCGTTGTTCTTAAACATGTTCCAGAGTTTGCTGCAGCCTTTGTAGAGGATGTAGATGGCTCCGAAGAACGTAAGCATGAAGATGGGGTCGATGGTGTAGTCGCCATAGAAGATCTGGCCGAACACGATCCTGCCGTCCGCGGTCCTGGGGAACCAGGAGCCGACACAGGCCGCACGGATGGCCCATACGATGAGCCAGAGCAGGGCCGGAATGGCGAACAGGATGGGCAGGCCGGAGCGCTTGCTCATAAGCTTGCCAATCTTGGCGGGCTTGCACAGATCCCTGTACATGAGGTTGCGGGCGGCAGCCATCACGTCAGCGGGGTTGGCACCGCGCGGGCAGAGCTCGGCGCAGTTGCCGCAGTTGTGGCACAGCCAGATGTCAGGATCGGCCGTGATTTTGTCTTTCAGACCCCAGGAAGCCCAAACCATCTCCTTGCGGGGATACGGATGGTTGGCAGGGGCCATCGGGCAGGCGACCGCACAAGTAGCGCACTGATAGCACTTCTTGAGTGATTCCCCGCCCGCATCCATAAGTTCTCTGGCAAAGCCAGAGTCAGGCGTAAGAGTAACTTTAGCCATTCTGCCTTCCTCCTACATGGCCTTGAACGGGTTGGCGCCGATCTTCTCGATGCGCTTGACAAAGTCGTTAATCATGCCAGGCACCTTGTCATACTCGTCGATGGCGACTTCGAACTGCTCAACACGCTCAGGCTCGACGCCCAGGCGGTTAAGGGTTTCTGCGATGTTCTGCATACGTCTGGAGCAGAGTTCGGAACCCTTGATGAAGTGGCACTGATAATCGTCACCGTACTTGCAGCCAAGAAGCATGACACCATCGTAGCCCTTGCTCATGGCATCGGAGATCCAGATGGCGTTGACGGAACCGAGGCAGCGCACGGGGATAATGCGTACGTAGGGGCTCCAGGTTTCGTGGCGCTGGGCAGCCATGTCGAGTGCAGGATACGCGTCGTTCTCGCAGGCGAGGATGAGGACGCGGGGTCCGTCATTCTTGAAGTCCTTGGGAACGGCGACCTGACCGATCATGGAGCCGATCATATCGATATTGTAGTTGGCGAAGGAGATAACGCGTTCGGGGCAGGCGCCGAAGCAGGTACCGCAGCGGCGGCAGCGGCCGGGATTCGGTTTGGGCGTACCCTTTTCATCGTCATCAAGAGCGCCGAACGGGCATTCTTCGGTGCAGCGCTTGCACTGCGTGCAGCGGGCGAAGTTGAACACCGGGTAGGTTTTATCACCGGAGCGGGGATGCACGGCAACGCCGCGTTCAGCGCACTCGATGGCCTGAATGGCCTTGAGCACGGCACCGCGGGCGTCCTCGACGCAGCCGTCGAGGGTCATGGGCTGACGCACACAGCCGGCGGCGTACACACCGGTACGGCGGGTTTCGTAGGGGAAGCAGATGTAGTTGGAGTCGACGTAGCCGTCGAAATGATCCAAGTCGGGGAAGTCAGGTCCCTGCCTGTACTCGAACTGCATCACGGCATCCTTGGCGGTCACGGGAACAATACCCGTGGGCAGAACAACGAGGTCGCAGTCAAGGTCGAAGTCCATGCCAAGCAGGGTGTTGGCGCAGGACACGACGACATGGTCGCCGTCTTCCTTAACTGAGGTGACATCGGCCTTGGTCATCATGAGACCGAGGCGGTTCTGCATGGTCTTGTAGAAACGCTCGAAGATGCCGGGCATGGTCATGTTGCGGTAGATGACATAGCACTGGGTCTTGTCATTGGTCTGCTCGGCAACAGTGTTGGCCAGGCGGAGCATGCCCACGGAGTTGACCACGTTGGAATAGCGCAGGTGCTTGATGGACTCGAGGTCTTCCTTCACGAAGACTTTCTCGGTGCCCTCTTCCTTCTTCTCGTCAGCGCCTTCCTTGGCGGCAGCCTCTTCGGCGGCCTTCCTGGCAGCTTCGGCCTCTTCGGCCTGCTTCCTGAATTCCTCTTCAGCAACGGTGGTGTCGAGCACAAAGGCGATGCGCTTGGCGTCAACCCGGCCCTGAGCCACCATCTTCTGGAAGGCAGCGGCGGTCACGATCTTATCGGAAGAGCCGAGACCAAGCGGAGCGAGGTACTTGTCGTCCATGGGCACCCAGCCGCAGGCCACGACAGCGGAGCCGATCTTCTCGACCTTCTCGCCATTCGGGGTAGCAAGGGTGCACTCGTACGCACCAGGCTGTCCGGCCAGTTTGGCGACCGTCGTGTTCATATACACGGTGATGGCCTTCTCGGCTTTGACAGCGGCGATCTTCTCGTCGAGCTTGAGGGGTTCCTTGTCGTCCCACGGAGCGGAAAGCGGGGAGCCGACCGGAATGTTCTTGGCAGCGCCGCCGAGTTCGCCGGTCTTTTCGACGAGCACGACTTCGTAGCCGCTGCGGGCGGCTTCAAGAGCGGCGGTAAGGCCGGTGAAGCCACCGCCAACAACAAGGATGCGCTGGGTGCCGCCCTCGGGGAGAGCAGCGGAATCGGGAAGGTTGCCCTTCTGCATCTTCACGACGCCCATGTTGACATAGTCAGTGGCCATCATGGTGAGCAGTTCAGGAGCGGCCTGCCCTTCCTTGAGCGGATTGCCGTCCTTGTCCTGGAAGCACATGACGCACTGCTCACGCAGGTTCACATGTTCGGTGAGGACAGGGAAACGGAAGATTTCGGCGTCAGCGCGGGGGCTGGCACCGCAGAGGAGAACACCATCAAGCTGCTCGGCAGTAATGTCGGCTTTGATGGCCTCCACGTTATCGGCGAGGACGGGGAAAACCTTCACAACGGGAGCAAGAGTGCCCCATTTGGCCGTCACGCCTGCAGCGAGAGCCTCGACATCAAGGCCCCCACCGATATTGGAAGCGTCAAAATAAACGCCAATTTTGCTGGCCATGCTGCCTACCTCCCTTGAACAGCCTGAACCGCCTTGAGGGCGGCGGCAGTACCGGTCTGCGCGGAACGAGTCACGTCAAGCGGCATGACAGCGCAGCCGGCAGCAAAAATGCCTGCATCTTCGCCGCCGGTGACAAAGCCATCTTCATCAAGCGGCACGGGCAGGGGGAACTTTTCCCCGGCCAGGGAAGGCTGCATGCCGGTGGCCAGGACTACCAGATCATAGGTAAGAGTGAGTTTTTCGCCACGAATGGCGTCCTCAACCTGAACGCTTACCTTATCACCTTCAGCCTGCTCGACATTGGCAACCTTGCCCTTGATGAAGTGCACTTTGCCAGTGGCCTTGGCCTTGTCGAGGAAGTTCACATAGCGGCCGGGAGTACGCAGGTCGATATAGTAGATATCGGCCGTGGCGTCCGGAAGCTTCTCGGCAAGATAGAGGCTCTGCTTAATGGAAGCCATGCAGCAGATGTAGGAGCAGTAGTTGAGGTGGTTCTGATCACGGGAGCCAGCGCACTGCACGAAGCAGACGCGCCTAGGGGCGATGCCATCGGAGGGGCGCACGATGCGGCCGCCGGTGGGGCCAAAGGGCGAGGCGAGGCGTTCCATCTGCATATTGGTGATGCAGTTCTTGACGCTGCCGGCGCCGAGGTTGGCGAGCCTGGTGACGTCGTACGGCTTCCAGCCGGTGGCGACAACAATGGCTCCGACGTTCAGCTCGACAGTCCTGGGCTGTTCCTTCGTATCGATGAACTTGCAGGCTGCGATCTTAGCGGTGTCAGAGGGGGTGAGCGATTTGGGATCCAGCACGTAACGGCCAGGGAAAGCGAAAGGCATGGATTTGTAGAGAGCCTTGCGCTTGGACAATCCAAAATCGAACTCATTGGCTACCTCGCCCTCGAGGGCAGAGGCGGTCAGACCGAGATCCACGTTGTGCGGAGCCGTGTAACGGGGCTGCACAGTCACCTGGACCTTGTAATCTCCCTTGGTTCCCGAGAGAGCCGTGACCTGAGCGAGCGTGAAAAATTTGATATGTGGATTATTCCTGATGCGCTGGAACTGGATTTCCAAACCGCAGGAGGGCGGGCAAAGTTTGGGGAAGTATTTGTTGAGCTGGGCGACACGACCGCCAAGGAATGGTGTTTTCTCGACGATATAGACATCATGCCCCAGTTCCGCCGCTTCTATGGCAGCAGTCAGACCCGAAAAGCCGCCACCGACGACGAGAATGGCATTGGACATCCTGATTATCCTCCTACGTTCGGTATTAAAAGAGGGAGACCCCCCCTTGAACAGGGTGGGTCTCCCCCATCAAAACCTTCAGTATATACTATTCAGCATCCGGGATGAGCTTGTAGTAAGTCCTCTTGAAGACCTTGGTTTCGCCGGTCTTCGGATCGTACTTGGAGTTAACGAAGCACTTCCACTTCTTGTCGTCGATGCCCGGGAAGTCAGCACGATAGTAGAAACCAGGATAACGGGTTTCTTCGCGGAAGGCGATGTGCTGCATATGCAGACGGACGGTCCACAGACGATGGTAGTTCTCCCAGCAGCGGAGCAGCTCGTGGAGGTCACGGGCGGCGAGCTTCTTGGAGTCTTCTTCCAGCATGCCGAGCAGCCAGAAGCCAGTGTCGAGGAGCTTCTTGGAGGTGGTGTAGTAGGTGCCCACGCCGGCAGCGTATTCATCGGTGCACTTGATGAGGCGCATCATGAAGTTGCGGGGGGAGATGAAGTTCGGGTTCACCACAGAGTCAGTGGACTTATCCTTGTACTGCTCGAAGGTGTAGTAAGGAGCGTAGATCTCCTTGACCAGATCTTCAGGCTTCTCAGCGAGCTCAGGCTTGAAGTCCTTGTGGTCGCGGACGTAGCGGACAGCCGCCTTGCCAGCGATACGGCCTTCAGCGTGAGAGCCGGAGGAGAACTTGTGGCCGGAAGCGCCCACGCCGTCAGCGCAGGTGAACAGGCCGTCGACGGTGGTCATACGGTTGTAGACCTTGCCGTTGGCAGCGCGGACTTTGTATTCTTCAGGAACCCACTTTTCGTCAGGACCGGAAGCCCAGATGCCGCAGCAGCCGGAGTGAGAGCCGAGGAGGTAAGGCTCGGTCGGCATGATTTCGGAACCGCGGTTCTCAGGCTGGGTGTTGGTGGCAGCCCAGAGGTTGGCCTGGCCGACGCACATGTCGAGGAAGTCTTCCCAAGCTTCAGCTTCGAGGTCCTTCTGTTCCTTCTCGTCGAGGGTGGCGAAGGTGTTCAGAAGAGCGGTCTTGGTGTCCATGTAGATGGGGCCGTGGCCGGCGCGCATTTCATGGAGCATCTGATGGTTGCGGAGGCAGGTGGGAACGACCTTACCGGTGGCGTAGCCGAGCTTGCGGTAGATGTCGAGCATCTTGTGGTCGAGGGTCTTGCAGTAATCCTCACCAGCAGCGTTGGTGGCCTTAGCCTTGAAGAGCAGGAACCAAGCGCCGACGGGGCCGTAGCCGTCCTTGAAGCGGGCGGGCACGAAGCGGTTTTCCATCATGGTCATCTCGGCGCCAACCTGAGCGCAGAGCGTGTAGGTGGAACCGGCATTCCAAACAGGATACCAGGCGCGGCCCATACCTTCACCGGTGGAGCGGGGACGGTAAATGTTAACGGCGCCGCCGCAGCACACGATCATGGCGTTGGTCTTGAAGATGTGCACGACGTTCTCACGGGTGCTGAAGCCCACGGCACCGGCGATGCGGTTGGGGGTGTTCTTGTCGAGGAGCAGCTTCACGATGAAGCAGCGTTCCATGTAGCCGTCGTCGCCGAGGGCTTTCTTGGCAGCTTCAGCAACGATGCACTTGTAGGACTCACCGTTGATCATGATCTGCCAGCGGCCGGAACGGACGGGCTTGGCACCGGAACGCATGGTCTTGCCAGCGGCAAGAGCTTCAGCGCCGTTGAGGTTGTGGACGCCATCGTCAGCCTTGGCCCAGATCGGGAGGCCCCAATCCTGGAAGAGCTTGACGGAGTCGTCAACGTGACGGCCTACGTCGAAGATGAGGTCATCGCGAACGATGTGCATAAGGTCGTTGCGGACCATGCGCACGTAGTCGTCAGGAGTGTTGTTTTCAAGGAAGGTGTTGATGGCGGAAAGGCCCTGGGCCACAGCGCCGGAACGCTCGAGGGCGGCCTTATCGCAGAGGAACACTTTGATGCCGAGGGGTTTGGCCCAGCGGACAGCTTCGACAGCGGCGCCGGTGGCGCCCATGCCGCCGCCCACGATCAGCAGGTCGGTCTCATGTTCTTTATAAGTCGGTTCGGAAATACGAACGCCGCGCGGCGCTTCCTTAACAGGGATCATAGGCATAGTAGCTTACTCCTAAATATTCTGGTGACAGATTTGTCTATACTCAGGAAAACGAATTTTAAAGCTTGAAGGTAAGGGAAGCGTCGGCGTCTTCGACGGTAGCCTTTTCCATGATGGGCTGTTCAGGCTCTTTGAGTTCGCTTTCAGTGTAGAAGTACTCGTCGTCCAGATTGCCTTCCTTGTCCCAGCCCTTGTAGGGCTCGATGGAGCCTTCAGGAGTAGTACGGATGGGGAATTTGAAACGCTTGGTGCTGCCATCACGGAAGTTGACGGTCCACATGATGGAGTCAGCAGAACGCATGGGGATACAGGTGCCGCCGAGAGGAGCAAAGTCGGCGTAGGGACGGGCGGTAATGGCGCCCTGGGGGCAAATCTTAACACAGGAGTAGCATTCCCAGCAGGCATCGGGTTCCTGGTTGTAAGCCCTCATGGCATCCGGATCCAGGACCATAAGATCGTTGGGGCAGATGTACATGCAGGCCGTCTTTTCGCCGCCCTTGCAACCGTCGCATTTAGACGGATCAACAAACGTAGGCATACGTTTCCTCCAGCTCTAGAGAATAAGGTTATTGATAACCGGAAACTGGACACTCGGGCCAGTACCGATATCCGGTTCATAATAAACTAATCTGCGGAGAAAGATCAAGATTTCACAATCAGCTCTTTCTCCCTTGGCTTGAGAATTTCGTAACAAGCTCTTCCCGATTGGTCAAGCCCGTTCTCGTATTTTCCGTCCTTGTAAAGTAAAATATTTAATAAAATAAGTATATTAAGTTTTAAAAATTTTTACAGAAAATATTGGGTCCGTTTAGCCGGAAAACTTGCATTCAGAGGCCCCCTAAGGTACGTAGGGGAACCCCGCGCATCTGCCGCGGGTCCCTTCTTTCTTTGCCTCACCTGCCCGACCCGGCCACGCCGGCCGCACCCCCGTCGGGAAACACCCAGCCCAACCTACAATTACATAAGGAAATCTTGCGATGAGCGAACCCTTCCGCGACAGACCTCGCCCGCCTCTCAGGGAAACAGTCTGTGACATTGACAGGGACATCCTCAGGCTCGTCAAGCGCCGCAGCGCCTTCATTAAGAAGATGCAGGGCGATCACGACAGCCTTGCCCCCTGGGAAGAAAAGAAAATCCGCGAGTCATGGGAGGACCATGTCTCCAAAGTGAGCAATGACCCGGCTCTGTACAGCAGTCTTTACGCCCTCATGCGGGAGGTCTCCTTCAATGAGTGATTTTGAGACGCGCAAACGCCCCCTCAGGGATACCGTCTGTGATATCGACGCTGATATCATCAACCTCATCATGCGCCGCCACAACATGCTGACGCGCATGGCCGGCAGGAAAAAAAATCCGGGATCCCAGGATGAAAAGATGATCCGCGAGGACTGGGAAGCCCGCGTCGCGAAGGTGAGCGGCGATCCCAGGCTGAGCGGCCTTTTCTTCTCTCTCATGGAAGAAGCATCCTTCTTTCCGAAGCCCGCCGAAGGCGCCGTGAAACGCCAGGCGTTCGGTCTCTCCCCCCGGCAGGAGCCTGTCAGCATTGACATGAAAGCGCCTCTCGCCTGCCGCTTCACGCGCTCGCTCCTTGCCCTCGCCGCAGCGTCCGGCCAGCCCTTCAGCCTCGGCCCCACGCTCATGAACACGCCTGTTTACGACTGCATGCAGGCCTTCAACGCCATGGGAGCCGAGCTCTCTGACGACGGACACGGCACCATCTCGGCCCCCTCCGCAAAACGCTGCGGCACACCTGACAAGGTCATTGTCACGGGCTGCAGTTCCTACAATTTCTACCTCGCCCTGGGGCACTATCTCGGCCATCCGAGCCGCGCCAAATTCACCAGCGACTCCAACCTTCCCCTCAGCGGGCTCGATGCCGTGGACGCTTTTCTGCCAAAGCTCGGCGCAAGGCTCGTGCACATCATCCCGGGGAGCGCCGGACTTCCCGTGCGCGTGGAATGCTCCGGCCTTCTGCCGGACTGCATCGTTTTCCCTGCGGACGTGCCCTTTGAATTCATTGAGGGCATGCTGCTTGCCGCGCCTTTCTACGATGTTTCCGTCACCTTCGATCTCTCGGAGACCCCGCAGCGCGACCGCATCGTCAGACGGATTGTCCCCCTCCTGCAGAGAGTTCAGGCCAGAGTAGAGGTCGATAGTGAAAAAATTCACATATCTCCCTCAAAAATCATCATTCCGGCAGATTTTTCCCTCCCTGTGGAGCCGGAACTGGCCATTTTTCTGCTGGCCCTGGTTCCTGCCCTTTCCGGGAGCGTAACCCTCAGAGGGAACTGGCCTGATACCCCCGAGGCAGAAGCCGCCATGCAGGTATTCACCCAGTGCGGCCTGAAACCGGACACCTCCGCTGACGGCATCATTTCCCTTAAAGGAGAGAAACTGACGAAGCTCCCCGAAGGCGGCATCGAAATTCCCGGGGACCTACCCGGGGACTGGCTCTGCCTGCCCGTTCTTCTGAGCATGCTTCCGGCGCTCGCGGGACAGCCCGCGCGCATGCCCAGGGGCTACGTCCCCTGCCAGGCCCCCTGGGTGACAGCGGAAAGCTTTGCGCGGGCCTGCGGCCTCGATATTGACGACGACGGGAACATCGTGGAGCGCAGGGAAAGCCGCCCCCGCCGCAGGAAAGAGGAAGAAGGATCTCTCGAAAATCCTCATTCCATCTGGATCGCGCCTTCCGCTCCCTGGGCGGCCGCTCTGGCCGTAGCTGCCTGCGCGAGGCCGGAAATAAAAGAGCCAGAGAAGCCGTATGGACAGCATGCCTCTGCCGCCAGCGCGAAGCCGGTAACGCCCGGCTTCCGTCTTGGGAACCCCTACATCATGAGCGGGCTCTTTCCGGGGTTCTGGAACGGATACAACAATCTGCCTTCCTTCCGTCCGGCGAAGGAGGAAGAAGTGCACAAGCACCGCCGCATCAGAACCAATGTGACCGCCGTTCTTCCCGAGATCGACGAAGACGACCTGTAGCCTTTCTCTTCCACAGAAAAAAAATAACAGAGCCTCCGCGCGGTATACCGCGCGGAGGCTCTGTTATTTCGCGAAAGACAACGCTCTGCTACTTTTCAGCGGTGAAGTCATAGGTTCTGACCTCAAGCGGCACCTTGGAGTCTCTGCCCATGGCCGAAACCGTGAATCTGAACCTCTCGCTCTTGCCCACACCCGGGCAGGGACCGCGGTAATGGCTGGTCAGAGCGCCTTCGGGAATGGAATCCATTCCGTCTCCGTCGAGGCCGTCAAACGCCCACGTGCCGCCGCCATAGAACTGCCCGTCATCAAGACGCTCGAGTTTCACCTCGTAGCGGTCAGTTCCCTTGGGGGGATTGGCTATGGAGAGTTCCGGAGAAAGCCTCGAACAGTAATGGACCCCACGCACTGCGGCCGTCACCTTCATGCCCTTTTCCTCGGGCGCGTCCTGCCACAGCCCGCAGCCGGATATAAAAAACATGCCGCAGAAAAGAAGGACAGGAGCCACAAAACAGGTAGGGGAAAACCGAGCCATTGAAAACCTCCACCGAAAAAGTGTATTACCCCAACTGATAGCTTATACAATGGCCAATGACAAGACAGGAGGTCTCCATGGAACTGCTCTCTAAAGCTGTAGAAGGATATATGGCCCACTCCTCCATGATCCGCCGCATGTTCGAGGCGGGTATCGAGCTGAGGAAGAAGTACGGCAACGACAAGGTTTACGACTTTTCCCTGGGCAACCCGGATCTCCCCGCACCCAAAGCGGTCGTGAAGGGACTGCAGGACTTTGCCGCAAAATGCGACCAGCCCTTCGCGTTCGGCTACACGCCCAACGCGGGCGCCCCCTGGGCGAGGGAAGCTCTCGCGAAATGGGTTTCAAAGGAACAGGGCGTGCAGATTGACGGCAACGGCCTCATCATCAGCGTCGGGGCGGCCAGCGCCCTCAACGCCGTTCTCCGGGCCATATTCAATCCCGGCGAGGAGCTGATCACCTTCGCCCCCTATTTCGTCGAATACGATTTCTACGTCGCCAACCACGGCGGCTACCTCACCCGTGTCAATACAAAGAAGGACACGTGGGAACCCGATGTGAACGCCTTTGAGGCAGCTATTTCCAAAAAGACCAGGGCCGTCATCATCAACTCCCCGAACAACCCCACCGGCGCCATCTACAGTCTGGACACCCTGAAGGACATCGTCTCCGTCCTCGAAAAGAAAAGCCGCGAAGTCGGCCATCCCATCTGGCTGCTCAGCGATGAGCCCTACCGCTTCCTGGCCTACGACGGAGCAGTCGTTCCCTCAGTGCTTCCGCTCTACCCCTACGCCGTGCTCCTGAGCTCCTTCTCCAAGAATATGTCTCTCCCCGGCGAGCGGATCGGCTATGCCGTGCCGTCCCCGCTTCTTGACCGCCGCGACGAGTTCATCGCGGCCATCACGCTCACCAACCGCATACTCGGCTATGTCAACGCACCCATCGTCGGCCAGCATATAATGGTCGCCGGCCTCGGCAGCACTGTGGACAGCAATATTTATCTGCGCCGCCGCAACGCCATGGCCGAGGTCCTCACCGAAGCCGGATACGAGTTCACCATGCCCCGCGGCGCCTTCTACTTCTTCCCCAAGGCCCCCGGCGGGGATGATCAGGCCTTCATCGCCGAGCTGACCAAGGAATGCGTGCTCGGTGTACCCGGCTCGGGCTTCGGCTGCCCCGGCTACTTCCGCCTCGCCTTCTGCGTGGACGAGAAGGTCATTCGCAACGCAGCCGATGGCTTCGCCGCCGCCCGCAGAAAATTCGCCTAGTCCGCAAAACCCAGGAACCAGGCCGGCCGGTGTCCCCCGCGATCCCGGCCGGTTTCTGTCCCTGAAGACGGAAGATAAAAATGACCCAGCATGACTATCTTATTCTCCACGGTGTCAACCTGAACATGTTCGGCAGGCGTGATCCCGCCGTCTACGGCACTGCCACCCTGGATGACATCAATAATGCGCTCAGACACCTGGCCTCCCAGATGGACGTCACTCTCGACTTCTATCAGAGCAACTACGAGGGAGCGCTCGTGGACAGAATCCATAAAGCCCTCACGGACGGAACCAGGGGCGTCGTCATCAACGCTGGCGCCTGGACCCACTACAGCTACGCCCTGCTTGACGCACTCGATATCCTGCACTGCCCCGTGGTCGAAGTGCACATGTCCCACGTGCAGGGAAGGGAATCCTTCCGCCACCAGTCCGTCATCGCGCCGGCCTGCTGCGGCTGCATAGAGGGCTTCGGATCAAACAGCTACCTCCTCGGCCTCATGGCTCTCGATCACGTCGTACGGGAACGGGAGGCCGGAAAAGCCGGAGCGCGGACAGGGAAACCGGAGTAAACCGGCCCCGGCCAGTGTATTTTCTCAGTCTGTCACGAAATTTCGTGAAAAAAGTAGCAATTTCCCATAGAACTGGATAAATTTGTTTCCTGTTTATATACTACGCCTTTATCAGCCGGGGCAGAGAAGCCTGCCTGAAAAGCCGATGCAGCACCTCCTGCCTTCTGCATCCTTTCGGGATCACTGCAACAACTCGGCCGTTAGATAAACGCCTGTAGAGCGTTTCCTGCCTGCCAGGAAGCGCATCGGAGGGAAAAATGAGAGAGACCGTTGATCTCGTCCGCTCAAAGGACCCGGCCTTCCAGAAAGAGGTTGAGACCGAAAGCGGGCAAAACATCAGCAACTGTTACCAGTGCGGCAACTGCACGGCCGGCTGTCCTGCATCGCCAGACTATGACATGCAGCCCAACCAGATCATGCGGGGCATTCAGCTCGGCCTGAAGGAAAAGGTACTGAGCTCCAAATCCATCTGGATGTGCCTGTCCTGCTCTACCTGCTCCCTGCGCTGCCCCAACGACATCGACGTAGCCGGGGTCATGGAAACGCTCCGTCATATGTCCCGCCGCAAGAATGTGGTCAGCGTACGCCGTATGGAAAAATTCTGGTTTTCGTTCCTGGACACCGTCAGGGCGTTCGGACGCAGCTATGAAATCGGCACCATGGCCCTGTACATGCTGCGTTCCCTGCGCCTGTACACCGATCTTGATCTTGCGCCCATGGCCCTTATGAAAAACAAGCTCAGCATCAAGCCCCATGTCATTCCCGACAAGGCGGCTGCGGAATCCGTGGCGCGCATTTTCAAACGTTATAAAGAACGTGCCAAGAAGGAAGGGGTCCGTCCATGAAGTTAGCATATTACCCCGGATGCTCGGCCAAGGGGTCTTCTCTTGACTACGAGCTCTCCTCTCAGGCCGTCTGCAAGGTCCTCGGGATCCAGGCGGAAGAGATCAAAGACTGGAACTGCTGCGGCTCCACTCCCGCCCACGCGGTAAGCACGGAACTGTCCGCGGCCCTCTGCACCCGCAATCTCTCCCTGGCTGCCAAACAGGGTGCGGACACGGTGGTCACCCCCTGCCCGAGCTGCCTCTCCAACCTTCTCCACGCCCGCCAGCGCATGGAGAATCCCGAGTTCAGGGACAGGGTGAACGGACTCCTCGACGAGCCCGCTCCGGAGAAGCTTCCCGAAACCATTTCCGTCATGCAGTGCATCGGCCGCCTGAGGGACGCTGACGCGATCAGGAAGCACGTGACCAGCGCCCTCGCCGGCATCAAGATTGCTCCCTACTACGGCTGCCTCATGAGCCGTCCGCCGGAACTCATGAATTTCGGCGATCCCGAGAATCCGAGCCTCATGGAAAGCCTGCTCGCTGCCTGCGGCGCTGACAGCATACTCGACTTCCCCCTGAAGACAGAATGCTGCGGCGCTTCCTCCGGTATCCCGCACCGTCCGCTCACGGCCCGCAACTCCGGGCGCATCCTTGAGCTCGCCGTGCGTATGGGCGCCGACTGCGTCGCCGTGTGCTGCCCGCTCTGTCAGATGAACCTTGACCTGCGCCAGAAGCAGGCTGCCAAGGCCGAAGGCACCAGATTCAACATCCCTGTCCTCTACTATACCCAGCTGATGGGTATCGCTTTCGGATGCAGCGCCGACGAACTCGGACTGAAGAAGCTCTGTGTCAGCCCCGATCGCGTCATTGACAAAATCAGGGCGCTGAGCACCGCGGCCAAAGACAAGGCCGCCAAAGGAGGCAACGCATGAGGATAGGAGTTTTTGTCTGCCACTGTGGCAGCAACATCGGTGGCACCGTTGACTGTGCCCAGGTTGCCAAGAACGCCCTCGGTTTTGCCGACGTCGTCTACGCCACAGACTTAATGTACACCTGCGCCGAACCCGGCCAGGCGGCCATCGAAAAGGCCATCCACGAACACAACCTCACGGGCGTGGTCGTCGCTTCCTGTTCCCCGCGCATGCACGAGCCCACCTTCCGCCGCACTGTCGAGCGCGCCGGACTGAACCGCTACATGTTCGAAATGGCCAATATCCGCGAGCACGTCTCCTGGATCGGCAAGGACAAGGAGGCCAACACCAACAAGGCCACCGAACTCGTCAGCATTGCCGTGGCCAAGCTGCGCCACAACCGCCCCCTCCAGGCCCAGAGCTTCGACATCAACAAGCGCGTCCTGATTATCGGCGGCGGCGTCGCCGGCATTCAGGCGGCCCTTGACTGCGCTGATGCCGGCATCAAGGTCCTGCTCGTGGAGCGCGAGCCCACCATCGGCGGCAAGATGGCCAAGCTCGACAAGACCTTCCCCACCGTTGACTGCGCCGCCTGCATCCTCGGCCCCAAGATGGTGGACGTGTCCCAGAATCCCAACATCACCCTCTACGCGTGCTCCGAGGTTCAGGACGTGTCCGGCTATGTCGGCAACTTCGACGTCACCATCAAAAAGCGCGCCACCTACGTTGACTGGTCCAAGTGCACCGGCTGCGGCACCTGCACGGAAAAGTGCCCCACCAAGAACGTGCCCGACCACTTCAATGAGAACGTTGGCAAGACCACGGCCATCAACATCCCGTTCCCGCAGGCCATTCCCAAACGCGCCAGCATCAACCCGCAGTACTGCAAAAAGCTGACCACGGGCAAATGCGGCGTCTGCGCCAAGGTGTGCCCCACAAAGGCCATCAATTACGAGATGAAGGACGAGCTCATCACGGAAAAGGTCGGCTGCATCATCGCCGCCACCGGTTATGACCTCATGGACTGGACCGTGTACGAGCAGTACGGCGGAGGCAAATACCCCGACGTCATCACCTCGCTGCAGTACGAGCGCCTGCTCAACGCCTCCGGCCCCACCGGCGGTCACATCGTGCGCCCCTCCGACGGCAAGGAACCCAAGAAGATCGCCTTCATCCAGTGCGTCGGGTCCCGAGATCCCTCCCGCGGCAGGAACCTCTGCTCCGGCTTCTGCTGCATGTACACCGCGAAGCAGGCCGTCCTGACCAAGGACCACATCCCGGATTCCCAGTCCTATGTTTTCTACATGGACATCCGCGCCGTGGGCAAAGGCTATGACGAGTTCACCCGCAGGGCTGTCGAGGAATACGGGACGGAGTACATCCGCGGCCGTGTGTCCAAGATCTACCCTGACGGAAACGGCCAGTACGTGGTCATGGGCGCCGACACCCTTCTCGGCACCCAGGTCCAGGTGACCGTTGACATGGTCGTTCTTGCGGTCGGCATCGAGGCCAGCCACGGCGCCGCCGCCCTGGCCGAAAAGCTGCGCATCTCCTACGACCACTACGGATTCTTCATGGAAAGCCATCCGAAGCTGCGCCCTGTGGAAACCAATACGGCCGGCGTGTTCCTCGCAGGCGTCTGCCAGGGCACCAAGGATATCCCGAACTCCGTCGCCCAGGGCTCCGCAGCCGCGGCCAAGGTTCTCTCCCTGTTCAGCCGCGACAAGCTGCAGAACGACCCGCAGATCGCCCACGTTGACATAAAGAGATGCGTCGACTGCGGCAAGTGCATCAAGTGCTGCCCCTTCGGCGCCATCAAGGAAGAAGCCTTCCGTGGACAGCTCAAGGCCAAGGTCATCGACACTGTCTGCCAGGGCTGCGGCGTGTGCACGTCCACGTGCCCGCAGGGTGCCATCCAGCTCTCGCACGCTACCGACAATGAGATTCTCGCGGAGGTTAACACGTTATGCCAGTTCTAGAAGGCAAAGAGCTCAGGATTGTCGCTTTCCTGTGCAACTGGTGCTCCTACGGGGGCGCCGATACGGCTGGCGTCGCGCGCGCGAAGCAGCCCACTGACCTCAGGATTATCCGCGTCCCCTGCTCGGGACGCATTGATCCCCTCTTTATTCTGAGGGCCCTTGTCAATGGCGCCGACGGCGTGCTCGTCTCCGGCTGCCACCCCAATGACTGCCATTATTCCGCAGGCAACTTCTACGCCCGCCGCAGGCTCGAGGTCCTGAAGCAGTTCCTCCCCATCCTCGGCATCGACGACAGACGCTTCGAGTACACCTGGGTTTCCGCTTCGGAAGGCCAGCGCTGGCAGCACGTGGTGACCGCCTTCACCGAAAGAGTGCACAAGCTCGGACCCGCGCCCCGTCTCGAGAACGCGGACAAGCTGCTTGAGGTTGCCAATATGGCCCTGCAGCCCCTGCGTCCCCTCGGCACCGGCCAGAAGGCGAAGCTCGACGAGCTCAAGGCCGCCATCAAAGAGAAGCTCGGCAACGGCCTCGATATCGTCATCGGCTGGCAGCAGGGCGACGACGCGGCCCATACCGTGCCGCTCTTCATGCGCAAGCCTGAAGACGTGGACAGGCTGGTGTGGGGTCCTTTCAACGTGAACAACCCCGCCACCTATCTCACCGGCCTCATCGGCCGTACGCTGCCGCAGGACAAACTCCCCAAGGTCGGCGTGGTGGTAAAGGGCTGCGACTCCCGCTCCGTGGTTGAGCTCCTCCAGGAAAACCTCATCCCGAGAGAAAACATCACCATCTTCTCCCTGCCCTGCGAAGGCACCTTCGACATGGCCCGCATCGACCAGGAACTCGGCCGCTACAGGACCATCGACAAGGTCGTCTATGACGAAGCCGGCGTGACCATTACCGCCGATGGCAAGGATCACCGCTTCTGCATCACCGACTGCGCCCAGGGCAAGTGCTATAACTGCGCCATGCCTAAGGCCAAGGTGTCCGATGTGTCCTTCGGCGACGCTCCGGCCATTGAAAAACAGCCCGGCACGCCCCCTGAGCTGGCCATGCTCGATGCCATGACGCTGGAACAGCGCTTCGCCTTCTGGAAAGGCGAAATGGAACGCTGCATACGCTGCTACGCCTGCCGCAACGCCTGCCCCATGTGCGTGTGCAAGGATTACTGCATCGCCGATTCCCGCGAGCCGCATTTCATCACACAGGAAAACACGACCCGCGAGAAGCTGTACTTCCAGTGCATCCACACCATGCACCTTGCCGGCCGCTGCACGCTCTGCGGCGAATGCCAGAGGGCCTGCCCGATGGGCATCCCGATTCTGGCCCTGCGCCAGCAGATCGCCCGCGTGATAGCCGGGCTTTTTGACGGCTATCAGAGCGGCATGGATGCCGAAGCCGAACCGCCGCTCCTCACGTACCAGAAAGAGGAAGCGCATATTAAGCAGAGGGAGCTGTAAAAGATGCCTATCTATCGTTTCGCAAAAAAATCGGATCTCCCGGCCCTCCTCGCTTTCCTGGCCAAGGAAAACCGTGTTCTGGTTCCCGTCGAGAAACCCGCCGTCAAAAAGTCCATCGTCTTCGAACCGTGGCATGAAGGACTTGAGTTTACCATGGCCAAAGCGACTGTGCCCGCCAAGGACGCCGTCCTCCCCCATAGTGAGACTCTCCTGACCTACGAGAAGAAACCCAATCCGGATCAGCCCGGAGAATACAACCTGACCATCAACGACAATATCGAAGCAGAGCCTACCGTCGTGTTCGGCTGCAGGGCGTGCGATGCCAGAGGCTACGCCACCCTCGACCGTCCCTACATGAACGGCCTTTACAAGGACCCCTACTATGAGGCCAGGCGCAAGGCTCTCACGGTCTTTACCCTGACCTGCAATACCGGCTGCAACACCTGCTTCTGCCACTGGGTCGGCGGCGGCCCCTCCTCCCCGGAGGGTTCCGATGTCCTCATGACCGAAATGCCTGACGGCTATATCCTTCAGGCCGTGTCCGAAAAAGGCAAGAGCGTCCTCGAAGCCTGCCAGCTTCCCGATGCCGCGGACAGGGAAAAGGAACTTATGGATGTGCGCAAGGCTGCCTGGGCTACTCTGAGCAAGAAACCCGACCTTTCCCAGGCTCCCGCCCGCGTTCTCGCCAAGTTCCGGGATCTCGACTTCTGGACAAGAGAGTCCGACAGATGCCTCAGCTGCGGCGCCTGCACGTACTTCTGCCCGAGCTGCTACTGCTTCAACATCACGGACGAGGGTACCGGTGTCGGCAAGCCCGGCCGCCGTATCCGTTCCTGGGATAACTGCATGAGCGCCCTGTTTACGCAGGAAGCCAGCGGCTACAATCCGCGTCCCACCAAGGCCACGCACATGCGCCAGCGCGTCACTCACAAGTTCTCCACCTATCCGGAAAACTGGGGCGCCTTCTCCTGCATGGGCTGCGGCCGCTGCATCAGCAACTGCCCCGCACGCATTGATATCCGTCAGATCGTTCTGGATGCCATCGCCGAAGAGCCTGCTGAAAGCTCAAAGTAATGAGGGTTCATAATGGCTACAAAGAAAACATCCGGAAAGAATAAGAAGACGGCCTCAGCCAAAAAAAGCACCGCGCGCAAAAGCAAAAAAACTCTGACGGCCGCTCCTGCCGAAGCTGTCAAAGCCGAAGCCCCTGCCGTCAGGGAAGAAGCCAAGGCTCCCGCCGAAGCTGTCAAAGCCGAAGCCC
>ONPA01000078.1 GCA_900319575.1 uncultured Desulfovibrio sp.
ACGAAAAAAGAAGAGGAGACACCTCTTCAAAGGCGGGTATTTTTACGAAATAGACGGATTTTTGTCAACGGCGGTCGCGCCATGTATGGCAGAACCTGCCGTTTTTTCCGGAAGAATTACTTCCCGGCGTCCTTTTCCTCCCAGGGTTCGGTTTCGCCGAGGTAGACGGAGACGTTGTAATGCAGCTGGCCGATGAGATGCTCAAGGTAATCGGTGCACTCGTCCCCGAATGCGTGTTCAAGCATCCCGAGGAGAAAGTCGATACGCTTGGCGTCACGGAGGGCTGCGCGGCCCGGGTCGCCATCATCGGGAATGGCCTCAAGTTCCCTGGCGAAGTCGCGAACCTGATCCTCGGTGAGATATTTGATTGGCTGGGGATCCCCGTTGATGAGAACAAGACCGTTCCGGACTTCGAGGATCTGCGGAGCACCATCAAGATTTCCTATATTCACAGACATTCCTGCAGACTCCTATCAATTCCGCCGCTGTGCCTGTCCCTCCGCTACTGGCAGGGGACAATGTAATGATTGCGTTCTTCCTGACAGATTTTGAAGATTTTACGCAGGTTGGCCAGCGGCGGGCTGTAATTATTAGCCGAACAGAGGCGGTACAGTTCCTTCAGCTTTGCATGTCTCTCGAGGGATTTTGCCCTGTCGCCCACAAGTCCGGCTGCTGAAAATTCGAGCAGCAGATCAGCCATTTTCCTGCCCCAGTCCACGCGCACGTGGTAGAGAGGCGTGAGCGTGCCGCTCTCGGCTGCAGCGAGCACCATGACACAGGCCGTGTAAAAACGCTCTATCTGGTCACCGTAAAGATGCGCGCAGAGGAAACGCAGATCCTTCTCGCTCCTGCCTGCGTGGTAGAGCAGTTCATCGAGCACATGTCCGATGCGTCTGGCCAGCATGGCGCGCCCTTTCTCCGTATCCATTTCCTTCTGCAGCGTCTTCTGCTCTTCCGGGGTGACGCCCAAAGGAGCCACCTGGGGCATGAGCTTCCTGAGAATCTCGGTTTCCTGCCTCAAATCCTCATATGTGCCGTAGAAAAAAGCATTGGTGCGGTCACACGCGACCATGCCGCTCATAACGGCTTTCTGATCCCATATTTCCTCAATGGGACAGGTGCCCGAACGCGGCACGGACAGGGCCGGCTGATAGATGAAGCCCGCCTTCTTGAAATAGCGGACCTCATCGAGCCCCTGACGGATGGTTTTCTCATCAAAAGCGGCCCGGATCTTCTCAACAGCCTGCTGGCTGGTGAGCGCGAGAGCATTTCCCGGGCCCACCAGAGCCAGCAGAACGAAAAGAAGACATACCTTGAAGGCTGCCTTCATATCAGTCATCCTCTCCCTGCATGGCTTCCGTAAAGCGGATCTTCAGCTTCTTCAGCTTTTCCAGGGAATCAGAGAGTTCGGCGGCGCGGGCGCGTTCACGCTCCACCACCTCAGGTTTAGCGCGTTCAACGAAACTCTTATTGGCCAGTTTCTTGCTGACCATATCGAGTCCATTCTGGATCTTGCCCATTTCCTTCTCGAGGCGAGCCACTTCTCCGTTAAGGTCGACGTTGCCTTTCAGGGGCACGATTATCTGGCAACCCTGTACAACGTCGGAAGCAGAAGCCTTGGGGGCGTGCACGCCGGCACCGGCCTGCATATCCTCGAGCTTGGCCAGGGACATAATGAGCGGCCTGTTCTCTTCAATGAGAGCGAGCTGCCCTTCATCCGCGGGATGCAGACGCAGAGTGAGCTTGTGCCCGGGGCTGATGCTGAGTTCGGCGCGTATGGTGCGGACGGACACGATGACGCCCTGGATAAATTCCATCTGCGCGGCCTTTTCAGGGTTGAGACACCCGGGGCGCATTTCAGGATAAGGCATGACGGCGATGTCCTCACCGGCGTGACCGGGAAGAGCCTGCCAGATCTCAGCGGTGACAAAGGGCATGACGGGATGAAGAAGGATGAGGAATTCCTTCAGCACCGTGTAGAGAACATACTGGGACTCGGGTTTGCGCCCGGGGTCCTGCATATCGGACTTCACAAGTTCGAGGTACCAGTCGCAGAACTCGCTCCACAGGAACTTGTAGCATCCCTGTGCCACATCGTTGAACCGGTATTCCTCGAAGGCCTTGTCCTCTTCCTGCTTGAGGATCTCGAGACGGTGCAGGATCCACTGGTTGTCGAGCCCTTTGACTTTTGTCAGATCGACCGGCTCCGGAGCGCTCTCACCGAGATTCATCAGGGTGAATCTGGCGGAATTCCAGACCTTGTTTACAAAGTGGCGGTAGCCCTCGATGCGTTCCTCGGAGAGCTTGATGTCGCGGCCCATGGCGGCGAAGGCCATGAGAGTAAAGCGCAGGGCATCACAGCCGTACTGATCAATCATTTTGACCGGATCAATGACGTTGCCCGTGGACTTGGACATCTTGCGGCCCGTGGAGTCACGCACCAGGGCGTGGAGGTAGACATCCTTGAAGGGTACCTGCCCCATGAAGTGCTGGGACATCATCATCATGCGGGCCACCCAGAAGAACAGAATGTCAAAGCCCGTCACGAGGACGCTGGTCGGGAACCACTTCCGAAGTTCCTTGGTATCGTCGGGCCAGCCCATGGTGGAGAAAGGCCACAGTGCGGAGGAGAACCAGGTGTCGAGAACGTCGTCTTCCTGGTGCAGCTCCGTGCTGCCGCACTTGGAGCAGCAGTGGGGAGCCTCTTCCTCGACCATCAGGTTGCCGCACTTCTGACACGTCCAGGCGGGAATCCGGTGTCCCCACCAGATCTGACGGCTGATGCACCAGTCACGGATGGTATCGAGCCAGTGATAATACGTCTTCAGCCAGCTTTCAGGAAGAAGCCTGGTTTCGGCCGGCATGGCGGCACGGGCTTTAGCGGCCATCTTGGTGGTGGCCACGAACCACTGCTGGGAGACATGGGGCTCCACAACAGTGTGACAGCGGTAGCAGTGCCCGACGGAGTGCACCAGAGGTTCGATGCCTACGAGATCCCCGGCTTCCTCGATATCCTTAATGATGGCCTCACGGCAGGCCTGCTTGGTGAGGCCGGCATATTTGCCGGCCTCGGGCTTCATGATGCCGTCTTCGTCGATAACCTGGATGAACTCGAGGTTATGGTTCTTTCCAAGAGCCCAGTCGTTATGGTCATGGCAGGGAGTGACCTTAAGGGCACCCGTGCCGAACTCACGATCGACATAGCGGTCCGCGATAATCGGAATATGGCGGCCGCAGATGGGCACAATAGCGGTTTTTCCGACCAGATCCCTGTAGCGTTCATCGTCGGGGTGCACGCAGATGGCGGTATCGCCCGGGATGGTTTCGGGACGGGTCGTGGCGATGACCACGGACTGATCGCTGTCAGCCAGGTGATAACGGATCTTCCAGAGGCTGCCCTTGACGTCAGTGTGTTCAACTTCGTCATCAGCAAGGGCCGTATGGCAGCGGGAACACCAGTTGATGATGTATTTGCCGCGGTAGATGAGCCCGTCGCGGTACAGTTGGACAAAAACCTTGCGCACGGCACGGGAAAGGCCTTCGTCCATGGTGAAGCGCAGGCGCGTCCAGTCCACGGAGCAGCCCATGGCATCAATCTGGTTGAGGATGCGGTTGCCGTATTCCTCGCGCCAGGCCCATACGCGCTCGATAAATTTCTCTCTTCCCAGATCCTGACGGCGCTTGCCTTCCTTGGCCAGGGCACGTTCCACGACATTCTGGGTGGCGATGCCGGCATGATCCGTTCCCGGCACCCAGAGCACATTGCGCCCCTTCTGGCGGTAATGGCGGCAGAGAGAGTCAATGAGCGTCAGATTGAGGGCATGACCTATATGCAGGGCACCGGTGACGTTCGGCGGGGGAATGACAATCGAATAAGGATCGCCTGGGGCATCCGGATCGGGTGTGAAGGTTTTTTCGTCCCGCCAATGCTTGCGCCATTTCGTCTCGACGCCATGGGGATCGTACCCCTTGGGCAGCTCTTCTGACATCTTGCAATCTCCCTAATTGTCGAGGATAGTACCGGTATATGCTGAACACATCGCCCATTGCCGTGTTGTGGGATGACTCCCACATATGGGGACTCATGGCCCTGAGAGCCCTCAGGGACCTCGACTTCCCGGTACGGCTCCTTAAAGGTTCTGACATAGCCCAAGGGGCTCTTTTTCGCAAGCAAGGTTCCGCCGCCGGCCCTGCTGTCTCCCTTCTTGTCGTTCCGGGAGGTTCCGCCCGGCTCAAAGCCGAAGGACTGGGACCCGAAGGACAGCAGGCCGTCCGGGACTTCGTGCAGGCCGGTGGCAGGTATCTCGGATTCTGCGGGGGAGCCGGTCTCGCCCTCTCCCACAATAAGGGACTCGGACTCTGTCCCTGGGGACGCGCCAGCTATCCGGAGCGTATTCTCCACCTCATTTCCGGACACGTCCGTGCGACGATCAGTCCGTCTCCGTTCACGCCCCGGTGGGACAGCCCGGAGGCGTCGCTCCCCGTCTGGTGGCCGGGACGCTTCGGCAACGTCGGCGGCGATGTGGACGTCCTCGCGCGGTACAAGGCGCCGGATACGGATTTCTGGATTGCCGATCTGCCTCTTTCCAGTGTCCCCAGCCACGCCTTCAGGGACTGGCTTGCGCTTTACGGCGTCAACCTGTCCGCGGATTTTCTCACGTCATCTGAGCTCATCGTCCATGGCGGCTACGGCCATGGAGAATACATACTCAGCTATTCTCATCTGGAAACGCCGGAGAGTCCCCAGGCAAACCAGTGGCTGTGCCGCATTCTCTCGCTTTTCACGGGTGCCACGCTGAAAGACAGGGACATTTCCCCGTGGAATCTCTTCTCCACTCCCGCGGCATCGGATTCTGCGCCGTGCGGCGTGGAGAAAGCCTTCCGGGACATGCTTGATATCATGGAGCTTGCCATTGAGCACAGACTCTTCTTCAAGCGCACGAGCTGGCTCACCTGCTGGAAACCGGGACTGCCAGGAATCATGTGCAACAATCTCCTGGCTTCATTCCACGCAGCTCTTTCCCTGCCCCGGACAGGAGAAGCCCTGGCATTCTGGGAGGAGCGGCGGAAGGAGTTTACACAGCTGTGCGGCGAATTTTTCCCTGGCGCAGAAAGCTATCTTCTGGCCGCCCGGCTCGCCGAAACACTGCGTCCCACCATGCCGGGTGCCATAGACAGGGACAGTCTGATCCGGGAGCGGGACAGGCTGTTCGGCCACCCCATGGCAGGCGGAGGCGTGCTCGGCACCATACAGAGCCTCATCGACGAATATATCTACCTGTGCCACAGGCACTAAAGCAGTCAGCCGATTACCCCCGCCTATAGAGGCGGAAGTCTTCTGGGCGGGATAATAAAAAAGGATCCGGTTTATCAGAAACCGGATCCTTTTTTCATCTCAGCGGCAGCGTAGTGCCGCAGGGCATCAGAGTTTCTTCACTTCGGCATACCAGGCTGCGGCCTGCTCAAGCAGTCCGGCACTTCTGGCGGCCACTTCCTGGGGATCCTTCATATAGCCGTCCATGAGCAGCGCCTCGTCAAAGAGGGCCTGCACCATGGTGGTCAGGGTTTTGTCCCCGGCGTCAGCCTTGTAAATGCGCAGCAGACTGCGGAGCAGAGGATGATCCTTGTTGACCTCAAGGGTCTTCACAGGGATCTTGTCGTCCTTCTGCATGACCCGCATGAACTTATCCATGGCCGACGTCATGCCGTCTTCGGACGACAGGCATGCGGCGCTGTCAGCGAGGCGCGTGGAAACCGTGACATCCTTGACCTTGTCGCCAAGGATTTCCTTCATGCGGCTGACAAGGCCGTCGAAGGATTTGGCATCGTCTTCGGACAGGGGAGCTGCCTTGGGCGCGCCTTCTTCCTTGTCGGCAAAGTCCTTGAGATCCTTCTCGGTAGCTCCTTCGATAGGCTTGAAATCCCAGTCCTTATACTTGCCAAGACCCTCCATGCAGAACTCATCCACTGGCTCGTAAAGGAAGAGGACTTCAATCTGCTTCTTGCGGAAGAGATCCATGTGCGGGTTCAGGAGTGCCGCCTCGCGGTTCGGGGCGGACACGTACCAGAACGTCTTCTGGCCGGGCAAGGCTCTGGACATATACTCATCAAAGCTGCTGAGAGCCTTCTCATCATCCAGTTTGGAGGTATTGAAGCGCATCAGGCCGGCAATGCGTTCGCGGTTGGGGAAGTCCTGATAGCCGAGCTTGAAGATGCGGCCGTGATCCTCCCAGAACTTTTTGTAGACGTCAGGTTTTTCCTTGGCCAGCTTCTCGAGGTGGCCGAGAGTCTGCTTGACTATGGTCTGATTGATCTTTCTGAGAACCCTGTTCTCCTGCAATGTTTCACGTGAAATATTGAGAGGCAGGTCCTCGGTGTCTACAACGCCCTTTATGAAGGCGAGATAGTCAGGGATCAGTTCCTTGTTGTGATGCTGGATGAGGATGCGGCGGGAGAAGAGATCGAGCCCCCAGTACTCATGATCCTGACCGAAATAATCGAGCCTGTTGTCAGGAATGTAGAGCAGCGCATTGAACTGCACGGGCAGGTCCACGCTGATGTGGAGGTAGTCCAGGGGGTCCTTGGAATCGTAGGTAAAGGATTTATAGAACTCCTTGTACTGCTCCGGCTTCACCTGGCTCTTGGGCTCACGCCACAGGGCTGTCTGCGTGTTCACATGCTCGCCGTCGACATAGACGGGGAAGGGAACAAAGGCGGAATGCTTGCGGATGATGGCTTCCACCCTGTACTTCTCGGAGAACTCCTCAGCATCGTCCTTGAGGTAGACCACTATCTTCGTGCCGCGCTTCGGCTCCTCATCAGAGGATTCGGACAGGGTGTAGGAGCCGAGACCGTCGCTCTCCCACATATGCGCCTTTCCGTCCCCGCCGAAGGCAGGGCGGGAAATGACGTCTACCTTCTTGGCGACCATGAACACGGAATAGAAGCCCACGCCGAAACGGCCGATGATCTGCGAGGCATCGGCCGGCCTGGCCTGTCCCTTGTCATCCGTGGTTTTTGACTGCGCGGCCAGCTGGGCGAGGAAATTTTCGGATCCGGAACGTGCGATGATGCCGAGGTTGTCGGCAAGATCCTGTTCGGTCATGCCGATGCCGGTATCAGCTATGGTCAGGGTCTTCTTGTCCTTGTCCAGGGTGATGCGGATTTCCAGCGGAAGATCGGATGCAGACGGAGTCTCGCCCTTGCTCTGGCGGAAACGCAGTTTGTCCAGGGCGTCCGACGCGTTGCTGACAAGCTCTCTCAGGAAAATCTCTCTGTTCGTGTACAGGGAGTTAGTCAGAATCTGGAGCACCTTGCGGACTTCTGCCTTGAACTCACAGGTCTTTTTCCCCGCTTCAGGGGTCTGAGTTTCCTCAGTCATGATATATCCTCCATCCCGGCGCCGGAGGGCGCCGGACAGTATTTTTACGCGATTCGCGGAAAAAACCGGCCGAAATACGTGAACGCGGCCTTTCCGGGGTCTGGCAAAAAAATAAGTCCGGCGTGCCAAAGCGCAAGGGAGGCCCGGCAAAAAGGTGTTCCGAAGGTCCGGCGCGGTTCCTTGTCATTGGCATTATTTTATGGTATTAATTCTCATTATTATTTGTAGAGCCCTGTTTTTTCTAGACCCCCCTGCGGCAGGCATGTATAACTTTGCCGCGGGCCGGCATGAACAAGGCCCCGCGGCACACAAACAGGTACCGTTTGCCCAGTGCAGCCCCTCAAGATAGAGGGAGATCCGGCGGTATCCCATACGGAGGAAGGAAAAGATCATGGATGCAGTCCTGCTGTCCAGACTACAGTTCGCTGTCACTGTCTTTTTCCACTTCATCTTTGTGCCTCTGACCCTGGGTCTTTCTGTCCTTATTGCCTGGATGGAAACACGCTACGTCAGGACCGGCGATGAAACCTGGTTAAGACACACAAAATTCTGGGGAAAACTTTTTCTCATCAACTTTACGCTGGGTGTCGTCACAGGCATCACCCTCGAATTCCAGTTCGGCACCAACTGGTCGCGCTATTCTGAATTTGTCGGCGATATCTTCGGTTCCCTGCTGGCCATCGAAGCCACTGTCGCATTCTTCATGGAATCCACGTTCCTCGCGGTGTGGGTCTTCGGCTGGAAGAAACTGAGCGCCAAAGCCCACTGCATCTGCGGCTGGCTCGTGGTCATCGGCGGCAACCTCTCTGCCCTGTGGATCATTATCGCCAACGGCTTCATGCAGAATCCCGTAGGCTTCGTTCTCCGCAACGGCAGAGCCGAGCTTGAGAGCTTCAGCGCCGTCGTCTTCAACCCCTACGCATGGGGCATGTTCGCCCATACTGTCATTACGGCCTGGCTGCTCGCCGGCTTCTTTGTCCTTGGCATCTCCGCCTGGCACATCCTGCGCGGAACCCACGCCGACTTCTTCCGCCGCTCCTTCCGGATGGCGGCTCCCTTTACCCTGATCATCGCCCTCCTTGCCGCCGTGTCCGGTGACATCCAGGGCAAGAACGTGAGCACCTATCAGCCCTCCAAGCTGGCTGCCATGGAAGGCCACTGGGAGACCACGGAATCCGCACCCTTCTATCTTTTCGTGGTGCCCGGTGAAGACGGCAACAAGATTCAGGCCATTGGCGTTCCCGGCATCCTGAGCTTCCTCTCCTATGGCGACTTCAAACACGAGGTGAAAGGCCTCAATGACTTTGCCAAACAGGATCGTCCGCCTGTCGTGCCCACCTTCTGGAGCTTCCGCATCATGGCCGCCTTCGGCGTCCTCTTCATTCTTGTCTCGCTCTGGGCCTTCTGGCTGCGCAAGAGAGAAGTCATCGATCCGAGGCTGCTGAAACTGCTCGTCTGGTTCATCCCCCTGCCCTACTTCTCCATCGCCGCGGGCTGGGCCGTCGCTGAAATCGGCAGACAGCCATGGATTGTCTTCAATCTCATGCGCACCTCTGACGCAGTCTCCCCTGTTTCCGCCACAGACATTGCCGTGACACTCGCGGGCTTCATCATTGTCTACTCGCTGCTCGGACTGCTCGATATCATTCTGCTCGTCAAGAACGCCCGCAAGGGGCCTGCTGAGGAGGCATAACTATGCTGGCAACCATATGGTTCATTCTCTGGTGCCTGCTCTGGGCCGTCTACTTCATTCTTGACGGATTCGACCTGGGGCTCGGCGCGCTCCTGCCCTTCGTCGCCAAGAACGAGGGAGAGCGCCGCGTTGTCTACAACGCGGCCGGCCCCTTCTGGGATGGCAACGAGGTTTGGCTCATCGCCGCCGGCGGTGTGACATTTGCCGCTTTTCCCAAAACCTACGCGGTCATGTTTTCCGCGCTGTACCTTCCCCTTATCGTTCTTCTCTTCGCGCTTATCCTGCGTGCGGTTTCCTTTGAATTCCGCAACAAGATTGACCATCCGGCCTGGCGCGGACTCTGGGATACCATCCATTTCATCGTCAACCTGGCCGCCGCTGTCCTTCTCGGCGTGGCTTTCGCCAATCTTTTCAAGGGGATCCCGGTTGATGCCCAGGGCGTCTTCCACGGCAGCCTGCTTACGTTCCTCAATCTCTACGGCCTGGCCGGAGGCGTTTTCTTCCTGGCCATGTTCGCCCTGCACGGAGCTCTCTGGCTCTGCTTCAGGAGCAAGGACGCGCTTCAGGAAAAGGCTCTGTCCGCCGTGCTCGTTCTCTGGCCTATCGTGCTTGTCCTGCTCATAGCCTTCCTCGGCCTGACAGCCTTCTACACCAATACCTACGCCAACTTCCTGCACCATCCCTTCCTGCTCTTTATCCCGCTCGCGGCCCTCGTCGGCCTCTTCGGTATCAAGAAGATGGTGGCCTGCCAGAAGTTCCTGATGGCCTGGCTTTCCAGTGCCCTCTTCATCCTCGGCGTGACCTTCTTCGGTGTTCTCGGCATGTTCCCGGGCATGATCATCTCCACCATCGATCCGGCAGCGACCGTGACCGCCTTCAACGGCTGTTCCTCCGATCTGACTCTCGAAATCATGCTGGTGGTCGCTCTGGTCATGGTGCCCATCGTCCTGCTCTACCAGTTCTGGGCCTACAGGCTCTTCTCTCACAAGCTTGACGCTGACACCATCGCTGACGAGGAACACGCTTACTAAAGCAGCTCCCGTTTCTTAAGCCATAAAGAGGCGCGTCCCCCTGGGGGCGCGCCTCTTTTCGTCTCCGAAAAGAACGTTTCCCCCTTCATAGGATCCTTCCGTACCCGGATAACGCTGTTTCTTCTCCCATCCCCGGGCTGCGGCGTCCACGGCGCCCGAAACAAAATCCCTGCAGAGAAGGTTCCGGTCCGGAGCAGATATCCGGCTGGGCCCCCTTCCCCACATTAAAAGGAGCTTTCAGCACCGCCAGAAAGGGGAACGCCAGGCTGGCACTGAAACAGATGGAGGGCCCCGGCAAAGCCCTCAGAAGAGCAAAAAAGGCCGCCGCCCGTCAGGGCTGCGGCCTTCACGTCCTCTGGACGTTCTTCAAAAGATGTTACTTCGCGGCGGCCCCGCTCTCAGCAGGAGCCTTCTGAGCCCCGGCCTTGCTGTCGGCTGAGGGGGCGGCAGGCGCGGCAGGAGCTTCATTGACCTTTTTGTCGCTGCCGGCGGCAGGAGCGGCCTGGGGCTTCTCGTCATGCGTAACGGGCTTGAATTCAATGTTCTGCTTGTTCACTTCGGCAAGCAGCTGCTCCGTCACGTCCAGGGACTTGTCGTAATCAAGCGCGGCCTCTGAACGCAGGATAACGGTCAGGCCGTTCTGCTCGCGGTACTTTTTGATCACACTCAGCACATGCTCGAGGAGTGCGTTGTTCACATTCTGCTCCTCGGCCTGCATGCGCTGCTGCAGGTTCATATAGGTGGACTGCAGCTGCTGGGCGGCCTTCTCGTCCTTCTGGTTGTCCTGAGCCTGCTTGCTCAGACTGGTCAGGCGATCATTGAAATCCTTCTGCATATTCTCCAGGAAGGTCCTTGCGGCCTTGCCGGGATTGCTGTCCGTCACAAGACGGCTGAGGTCGACGACGCCGACCTTGGGGGAAGAACCGGAGAAGGGATTCTGGCAGGCCCCGAGCAGGAGGGAAAGAACCAGAACAGGAAGCGCAAGGAGACGAATTTGCATAATTTTGACCTCATTGAAAAACAGCGGGGAAAGATCCCGGCCGCATCAGATTTAATGTGCAGGTTTTGCAGTCATACGTTGTTTCAGGATCCGACTCAAGCAATTTCAGACACCAGCGGACAGTCCGGCAGCACACAAAGCGCCTAACGGCTGCGCAGCTGCCTTTTGTCTCCGATTCGGACCGTGATCTTTTCCTGATCCAGGAACTCCAGAAGCGGGATAATGAATTTACGGGAAAGCCCCAGAAGCTCCTTCATGCCGGCCACAGAAAGATCGTCATGGGTCTTGAACCATTCCGTCACTTTCCCGCGTATCTCCTCAACGGCTTCCTTTGAATAATAAAGGCTGTCGCTCACTCTGTAGATTTCCTTATCCCTGACGAGCACCCTGAGCAGGGCGGCAGCCGCCTTTTCCGTCGAGCCGGCAGCGGCTATGACATCAGAAAGATTGGGCGGGGTAAGCCCCCCCTTCCTGAAGGCGCCAAGCATGGCCTCACGCAGTTTCTGCTGGCTCTCGTCGAGGATGACCTCGTGTCCGGGGAGGCACAGGACGTCGCCCGCCTGAATCAGTTTTCCCTGCCGGAGCAAATCTTCAAAGACCTTCTGCACAAGCTTCGGGGAAAGAGCCTGTGACCATCCTGCTCCCAGAGCCGCCTGGGCGTAGCCGGGTTTCAGAGGATCTGCCCTGTGAAGCTCGGCGGCTCTTTTCAGACAGGCTTCCCCGAGACGGGCGAAATCCGGCGCACTGATCCAGCCCTGGGCCGTTCTGTCAAAGCAGACGGCCTTCTTTTTTGAAGACAGCGTCTGAACGGCCCTGTCGAGGCGCTTCGACGTCAGCCCGGTGAGCACCTTCAGAAGAGCCCTGGTGGCACCCTGACTTCCTCTCAGCTCAAGCACGGCAGACAGGAGTTCCGCATCGCTTTCGGGCGTCCCCTGATCAGCCAGTTCAGCAAGACCTGCAAGGAGAGCAAGCCGGTGCTCCCGCTGCGGGTCGCTGCGGCGGATTTCAGGAGGCAGGGGCGAGAGCACAAGGCAGCCGGCAGCAGCGCGCAGAGGCACACCGGCGCGTATCACGCAGTGATCGCCGAAAACAGCCACTTCGGGTTCCGAAAAGCGCACCTCTGCCAGAGTCACTGCTCCGGGGAGCACCTCTTTCTCCCCGAAGAAATGCAGGCGGGCTTCCATTTCCCTGGTACCGTGGTGAAAATGAACTTCGCCCTGATGCCGGAGCGCGTGGGGCGCGTCCTTCAGCATGCGCAGGCGCACTATCCAGCGGGAAGAAGGGAAAAGCGTCCCGGGCAGCGCCAGCGTCGAGCCGCGGCTCACATCCTGGACTTCAACGTTCTGAAGATTGGCCGCGCAGCGTTCGCCGGCATCCACCTCTTCGGCGTCCCGGCCGTGGCGCTGCAGCGTACGGATGTGCACAGGAAGATTCTCTGGCATGACGGCCGCGTCCGAATCATGCCGGACGCTCCCTGAAATAACAGTACCCGTTACGACAGTGCCGTGGCCTTTGAGGGAGAAGCAGCGATCTATGGGGAGACGGAATATGTCCGGCCGCCTCGGCGGGGTGAGAGACGCCACACGCCTGATGATGTAGTCCTTCAGCTCCGGGATTCCCTCACCCGTAACAGCGGAAACGGTCAGCACAGGAGCGTTTTCGAGAAACGACCCCCTGAGAAAATTCCTGACATCCTCTTTGACAAGACCGAGCCAGTCGGCATCGACCATATCTTTTTTGGTGAGCACGACAAAGCCTTCCCTGATGCCGAGCAGGCTGCATATTTCAAGGTGCTCCCTTGTCTGGGGCATGGCGCCCTCGTCCGCGGCGATGACCAGCATGACCATGTCGATGCCAGCCGCACCGGCCACCATATTCTTCACGAAGCGCTCATGTCCCGGGACGTCAACGATGCCCAGTCTGTCGCCATTTCCAAGATCCAGCCAGGCAAAGCCCAGCTCAATAGTGATGCCGCGCTTTTTTTCCTCACCGAGACGATCGCAGTCTATGCCGGTAAGCGCACGCACGAGCGTGGTCTTGCCATGGTCGATATGTCCTGCAGTTCCGAGAATAAAAGACATTGTGCTCCTCCTGACTCCCCGTCCGGGGATCGGACTCCGGCTCTTCCGGCGCTGCTACGGAAGGCGTTTCAGCCATTCCTCCGCTTCATCGATGAGATTTTTGGGCGTGGAGGCCCCGGCCGTCAGTCCCACACTGCGGACGTTCCTGAAATCCACAGCCCTGAGTTCGGACGCTGACTCGACATGGTAGGTGGCTATGCCGCATTCCGCTGACAGAGCGGCCAGTCTCTTCGTGTTGCCGCTCTGATGGCCGCCCACAATAACCATGGCTTCCACACCCGAAGCTATGGAGCGGGCCTCTTCCTGGCGCTCGCCTGTCGCGTCACAGATGGTGGCGAGGACTTCAAGACGGGGCAGTCTTCCTTCGAGATACTCCCGTATGCGGGCGAACTCAGACGCGTCCTGAGTCGTCTGCGAGGCCAGCACCCAGGACTCCGAAGGGTCAGGATTCAGTGCGGTCAGTTCCTCAAGACTCGCAAACACAAGGCTTTTGCCGCGCGCGTAGGAAATGAGTCCGCGCACCTCGGGATGATCAGCGTCGCCAAAAAGAAGCAGGGAAGACCCGGATGCAGTAGAGTTCGCGATGGCGAGCTGCGCCTTCTTCACGCGCGGGCATGTGGCATCGATAATTTCAGCGCCACTCTCCCGCAGTGTTGCCTCGGCCTGCATGGGCACGCCGTGCGCGCGGATGAGAACAGTATCTCCGGCCCGGGCGCCATCGACACTCTTCAGGCAGACAACACCCCTGGCTTCATAGGAGGCAAGAACCTGGGGATTATGAATGATGGGTCCGTACGTGCAGATCCTGCGGAGTGCGCTGCCTCCGGATCCGTTGGCTTCTATGGCCATTTCCAGTTTGTGCAGCGCCAGGCTCACTCCCATGCAGAACCCGGCCGTGCCGGCTCGTTTAACGTTCATCGCTTGTGTCCTCCGGTTCAGATGTTCTCTTTGTATCGTGAAAGGGGTCCTCCCCGTCAACGGCCCCGGCGTTGTGCAGGAGGAAGTCGTCCAGAATCTGATCAAGTTCGGCGAAGCTCCCACAGACGCAAAGTTTCTGTCTGAGGAAGCGGACGCCCGGCATAGAGCGCACATAACGGGGCACGATACTCCGCAGGCGGA
The DNA here is from genome assembly GCA_900319575.1 of uncultured Desulfovibrio sp. Lineage (GTDB taxonomy): Bacteria > Desulfobacterota > Desulfovibrionia > Desulfovibrionales > Desulfovibrionaceae > Desulfovibrio. The sequence continues at coordinate 14,306 of ONPA01000078.1, forward strand.
AGAGAGCATTGTCCTCTCCACCGTAACGGCCGATAAGTTCCATGTGCCTCCGTATCATCTTTCTGAGCCCTCCGGCCGTCTGAGGCTCCGGAGCCTTTCCCGCTGCGAGGCTGCGATGGTCACTGAAAATTCTGGGGTTTGTCAGGGCTCCGCGGGCATACATGACACCGTCCACGCCTGTCTCCTCCAGACACCGCACGCCGTCAGCCGCAGTGAAGAGATCGCCTGAAGCCAGGACGGGCACGCCGAGACTTTCCTTCGCGCGCCGCAGTTCCTCCCAGTGGGCATGCCCGCCGTATCCCTCCTTCCCCGTTCTGGGATGGAGAGTGATGAGACCGGCACCGGCATCTTCGAGGCGCCGCGCCACGTCGAGCCAGTTCCGGTTCTTATCCGTGACCCCGAGCCTGAGCTTAAAACTGACATGCCCGGGGTCCGCGGCACCGATCATGGCCCTCGCGCAGGCAAGGGCGTTGTCGGGATCCGTCAGCATGGTGACGCCGGCGCCCTGCTTCGCCACCTTGGGCACGGGGCACCCCATGTTGAGGTCGAACCAGACAAAGCCCCTTTCCCTGAGAATATGGACAGCCCTTTCCAGAAATTCCGGTTCGGCTCCGAAAAGCTGCACCACGAGGGGCGTATCCACATCCGCCGTGGCGAGCACCTTCCACGTGTTCCCTCCATCATAACAGAGGCCCTTGGCACTCACCATTTCCGTGACGCAGCATGCGGCTCCGTATTCCCGGCACAACGCCCTGAAAGGAAGATCGCTGTATCCGGCCAGGGGGGCAAGCCATGGAAAATCGCGTCCCACAGGCAGCCTGTCCGGCTGAGGGGCAGCCTTACAGCCCGCGCCGGGCCATTGCTTCGTCATGTTCACACTCCGTTTTTCTGGGGGGACGAACAGCCGCCGTCCCCCGTCATTCCGCCGCTACAATACCCGCAAAGTCCATGCCTGCCTAGCCTGACGGGGCAGCAGCAGGCCTCTGTCTGCCTCCCCTCCCTGTGCCCCCTCATCTTGCGAACGTACACATGAAGTAACTGGTTTTATCCCGCTCTGCTCTGCCGGAGCGATAGAAAGGAGGGGGGGGAGGTGTTCCGGACGCGTATCCGGCGGATCCGTACACCAGCACGATGAGCTTTGCCGGCAACAATACGCTGGACAGCCGCGCTCTCCGGTGATGCAGCTTTTTTCCTCTGAGCCTTACATCCTTCCATTACGATCAGGGTGCTCAAAGACAATAACAGAAGCGGAGCAGAGCGCTGCGGCGTCAGCGATAAACCGGGCCGTTTTGTGATCTATGCTATCGGTTGATGTCTTTGGCTCCGGCTCACATTTCCGGCATTTTTC
>ONPA01000197.1 GCA_900319575.1 uncultured Desulfovibrio sp.
CCAGCGGCTCCCCACATCTACTTCAAGGATGATTTTGAGGAGCTCATCTGTCTTTCCGACAGAAAGCTTCTGGAGACGGAGAAAAAAGATTTTGGCGAGCCCGAGTACATCACTCTGCAGGCGGCTTCCGAAGAGGACGCGGCCTGCATTGCCTCACGTGCCGAAACCTGTGCCGAGAAAGGCTCTGTGGAGCGCAGGGGGTGTACTGTCACCCTAACGTTCCGCAAAGGGGCTGTCGTGAAAGACATGCTGGACGCCTTCTTCCCCGGACCCGGTGCCCTGGGCCGTACCGGCACGCCGGATGATCTCTTCGGTCTTGAGCTCCGCCGCCGGGGCATTTTCGGCGGCGCCATTGGTGTGCTCAGCCTGCACAGCGTGGTTCTCTATTCCGGCTGCAGAACGTTCGAGAAGCGTCCCGGCGACAGTCAGTACAGGCTGGCTCTCGGTGCCCGCATCAATAAAGGTGTTTCCGCTCAGGCCGCCTACGAAGGCATGCTTGCTGAAGTCAAGGAGCTGACTCTCCCGTCTGATTTCGCTCTTGAAGAACGCATGCGTCTCGAGGATGGCAGTGTTTTTCTGCTCGAGAGGCATCTGACGCATCTGAAAAAGCTGGGCGAAAGCCACGGGATTCCCGTTGAATCCCTTCAGAAACTCATCGACGGCCTTGAGGACGCCGGCGTCCTGCCTGTGCCAGGAATGCAGGATCGTTTTGCTCCGGAAGTCCTGAAATCATCTTGGAGCAAACTGCCCGCCGAATGGAGCGGTATGGTTGAGGCCGGAGGCGTCTCCGAGCTCAGGCTGTCTCTGAAAGGCAGCGGCGCTTTGGAACTTTCGGCCACCCGGGCCGCTGATCCGGCTGCAGGCAGCAAACCGCTTCTGGGTCTTTCCCGGAAGGCGCTCGACGACCGCAATGATTTCATGGCGCTCTCCTCGAATTATCATCCCTGGTTCGATGATGCCCTGCAGCGTGTGGCTGGCGGGGAGTGCTTTGATGTTTTCTTCGTGAACCGCTTTGGCGCAGCCTGCTGCGGAGCGCACAGCGATCTGATCTTCGAGGTGAATGGAGAACTCGTGACACCCCCTCTGACTATGGGCGGCGTCCACGGTGTCCTCAGAAACCTTCTTGTGGAGAAGGGCGTGATCAGGGAAAAAGAAATGAGCATGACCGAGGCTTTCGCCGCGAACCGTGTCTTCTGCGCCGATCCCGTCTACGGAACGGTTGAGGTTGACCTGCAGGATCCCCGCAGGGGGGCAAAATAGGTCAGCCCTTTATGAACGACAGAGCCTCCGGAAGATATTCTTCCGGAGGCTTTTTTTGCGCTGTAGTTTGTTCTGACCCGGCCGCGTCTACCCTGGAGAGATGACGACCGACATGGCCGAGAAGCTGGCCGTGCATTTTGTGCCCTCCCCGAGACCCAGCTTCTGCATGGAGTCCATAGTCATGAGCGCAGCCATACCCGTGCCGTCCGTGAGTCTGAGACGGACACTGCATTCCAGAACGCCTTTTTTGATGAAAAGGACAGTCGCCTGGAGATTGTTCGGGCAGCTGGTCAGGGTATTTTCGGGAGAGAGAACGACCCAGGGAGCCTTGACTGTAGCCGTGACCGTCTGACCGAGGTGCAGGTTGAGGCTGCGCATGCTCTCTTCGGAGATGAGAGCCGTGATCTGCAGGCCCGAAACAGAGGTCAGCGTAATGCTGGACATGTTTTTGCTTTCTGTGATGTCGGTGATTTCACCGGCAAAGGCGTTACGTGTGGAAGAGTGCCTCAGAGCCTCACGCCGCAGATGGGCGTGCATAATTTCCCTGGCTTCGCTTTCTCCGAGTTCCTTCAGGCGTATGGCCTGAAGAGGGCTGGCCAGGCCAAGGTATTTCTGAACGAGGGAGACGGGGATGCCTCTTTCCAGAAGTTCGATGCCCCGTGTGTGGCGGAGAACTCTCGGGCCCCCCAGTTCTTTTTCGAGGCCGCAGGCCTCGGCCGCCTGATAAAAATTCTTGCGGACGTAACCGGGGTCAATATGCGTGATGGTTCCGTGGTATTCCGTGAGTGCGGAATCCTCGACAATGGAAAGCATCCTGTTCATGGCCTGCTCTTCCACCTGCACGTCCCTGTCCCTGGCCACGTGGATAGTAGACGTGGAAAAGACAAGGTCACGGTTGTCGTTGACGTTCAGGGCTTCGCTGAGGCGCAGTCCTCCATGGCGGATGAGAAGATAGACCATGTAGAGGCGCAGTCTGATGCGTCTCTGTTTGGGAGTGCCCGCTTCAGCCGGCCACCGCTGCCAGAAGGTGTCCAGGGCTGAGAGGTTAGAGGAGGAAAGATGTTTCGTCATAGGCAGATCCAGGCGGAATGCCGCAGGCTTTAATTCTTTTCCATTACCACTCCCGCAAGAAAAATAGAATAGCGCCACGAATATTTCCGGGAACGTGATTGCGCAGGCCCGTTTGTCCTGCAGGTGGACGGCACAGACCCCGGCTGGCTGCGGGGAAAACAGTGTCGCAGACAGAAATGCCGGAGCAGGGGAATCTCCTCCGGTGTTTCTGCCTGTGCGGTTATCGGGAAATCCAGTGCAGGATTTCGTCCTTCGATGGTACGCGCCCCGTGCACATCACTCTGCCGTCAATAACAACGGCAGGAGTGGCCATAACGCCAAGGGACATCATCTCTCTGAAATCAGTCACCTTTTCCACACTGGCTGTAATCCCAGCCTCCTGAACGGCAGAGGAAACGAGTTGTTCTGTTTCCCTGCATCTCGCGCAGCCGGGACCGAGGACCTTGATTTCCATGGCAAATCTCCTTTTTAGAAAAAACTGGCCTGAAGGATGTTGAAGAACCATCCCACTAGCGTGAACAGAACGAGCAGCATGGCGAGGAAGACAGCCAGAAGCTTCCATTGCATGACCTGTCTGAGCATGATCATTTCAGGCAGGCTGGCCGCGACCGTGCTCATGCAGAAAGCCAGAGTTGTGCCCACTGGGAGTCCCTTGAGCAGCAGACTCTCCATGACAGGGATAATGCCTGTGACATTCGTGTAGAGGGGGATACCGATGGCGACGGAGCAGGGAACTGACCACCACTGGCCTGCTCCGAGATGCTCTGTGAACCATTCCTGGGGAACAAAGCCGTGAAGCAGGGCGCCCACAGCGACACCGAGGATAAGCCATTTCCAGACCCGTCTGAAAATGGTTCTTGTTTCGGCGTACGCGAACGAGTGCCGTTCCTTCAGCCCGATTCTGGAGCCGCTTTCTGTCTGAATGGCCGTGCCGCAGGGAGAAATGTCCCTCAGAGCGTCCGTGACAAATGGCTGCAGCCAGCGCTCTGCGTGGATGGCGTCCATGAACATGCCGCCCGCTACGCCAGCGAAGAGTCCGACAGCCACGTAGGCTGTCAGGAATTTCCATCCGAGCAGTCCCCAGAGAAGCACCACGGCGACCTCATTGATCAGCGGCGATGTGATGAGAAAGGCCATGGTGATGCCCACGGGGATGCGCGCCATGGTAAAGCCGAGGAAAAGGGGAATGCTCGAGCAGGAACAGAACGGGGTAATCGCCCCGAAACCGGCGCCCAGGAAATAGCCGATTACCCGTCCCCTGCGTGAGAGATAGTCTCTGACCCGCTCCACGCGCAGTCCGGCCCGGAACCAGCTGATGACATAGATCATGAGGACGAGCAGCAGGAGAATTTTGGCCGTGTCGTACAGGAAGAATTCGACGGCGTCTCCTGCGGGAGAGCCTTTTTTCAGAGAGAGGAGATCAAAGGTGATTTTCTGCGCGGTCGGTTCGATAACGGAATACAGTGCGAACCAGAGGAGAAGAGCCAGAATGGCGGTGACGAAATACCTGATGCTTCCGGCGGCTCCTGGTGTCAGACGGAAAAACGTTCCCTGCCGGTTCAGTCCGTGAGCCGCAGCGGAGTGTTTTTTCCCGGATTCAGCCTGGTTTATGCCCATACTTTTCCACGCCTCCTGGTTCATTCCCCGGATGAGGACGGATTCTTTCCGGGCATGGCTGTCAGGAGAGAGCGCTTTGTCAGCATGTCGCCCGTGCACGCCAGGAAGGAATCCAGACAGCGGATGGCCAGGCTGTAGTAGATGCTGGTTCTCCGTTTTTCGGAAGTGACGATGCCCGCTTCCCGGAGAACGGAAAGATGCCTTGAGACTGTGGATATATCGCCGCCTACCAGAGCCTGCAGATCACCGACGCACTTCTCTCCGCTCCTGAGCGCGTCGGCTATGAGAAGCCGGCTCGGATGGCCGAGCGCCTTGAAAATTCTCGCCTGGGCGGCGATGCGTTCCCTGTACCGGAGCATGTGCGCCTCCTGTTATATTTGTCTTTTAAGCCAAATAAGCAAATAATGGGGAACCGTCAAGGTAGGGAGCCCTTTGTCAGAGAAATTCGCGGGGGAGGGCTTCAGGCTGCGCAGGCTCCGTTATTTCTCCGGTCTGTCGCCAGGGCACATGGCCTGCTCGAGCGCCCTGACTGTTCCGGCAAGGGCATCGAGGGGAACTGACGAGTAGCTGATGACAAATACGTGGGGCAGAGCCCTTTTTTTATCGTGGAAGAAGCGGGAGAGCGGGGCGATTCTGACTCCGAGGGAGAGAGCCCGCTCTGCGATGGTTTCATCGTTTTCAGAGGTCCTGAGCGTCAGGAGAAAATGCAGCCCCGCGTTCTGTCCGGAGACGGAAGCGTGCTTTCCGAGAGGGCCTTTCGCGATGAGCGCCATGAACGCGTCGCGTTTCCTGAGGCAGAGCCTGCGCATGCGGTTCAGATGCGTCTCGAAGGACCCGAGTTCCATGAACCGCGCCAGTGTATACTGCTCGAAGTTGGATACAGCGCAGCTCAGATAGGAATTTTCCCTGGTGAAGCGGACGGAAAGCTCGGGAGGCAGCACCATGTAGCTTATGCGCACAGTGGAGGCGAGAGTCTTTGTAAAGGTGTTCATGTAGATGACACGGCCCAGCGCATCGACGCTTTTCAGTGTTGAGAGCGGTTTGCCGGACAGTCTGAATTCACTGTCGTAGTCGTCTTCGATGATGTACCTGTCACTGCGCTTCGCTGCCCAGCCGAGGAGTTCGTAGCGCCGCGACGGCGGCATGACCACGCCTGTCGGAAAATTATGCGAGGGGCTGACGTGAGCCACGCTGGCGCCGGTATTCTCAAGAGATTCCACCGTGACCCCGCTGCTGTCGAGGGCTGCGCAGGCTGTCGGCACGCCGAGGCTTCTGTAGACCTGTCCCGTTCTCGGGTAGCCGGGGTCTTCCATGGCGTACACGAGATTTCTTCCGAGGAGCCTGACCAGAAGGGCGATGAGATATTCTGTGCCGGGGCCGACCACAATCTGCGAAGGATGCACCTCCATGCCGTGGAAGGCCCTGAGGTGGTCCGCTATGGCTTCCCTGAGCTCCGGTACGCCTCCGGTGGGCGGATTGGTGAGCAGAGCCTGCTGGTCGCATCTCAGTTCCCTGCGCATGATGCCGGACCATACCGAGAACGGGAATCCAGAGAGCTCATTCTGGCTGGAGGTGAGATCGGCCAGCAGTTTCTTCTCAGCAGGCTTTTTCCCCATCTCCGGTTTCGGGAGATTGTTGTTTCTGAGCGCGGCGAGAGCCTTCAGATCACTCGCGTAGTACCCCCGTTTGGGCAGGGAAATGATGTAGCCTTCGTCGAGAAGACGCGCGTAGGCGTTTTCCACCGTTATCACGCTTATACCCAGATTCTTCGCGAAAGGGCGTTTTGAGGGCAGGCGCTCGCCGCTCCTGATATTTCCGGCGAGAATGTCGTCCCTGATGCGGCGGGAGAGGTAGGAATAAAGCGGTTCTGACCTTGTTTTTTCCAGTGTGTACGTGAGCATGGCCCTGTTTTTATCCGAATCTGACCTTTCTGAATATATCCAATCTGAAACTTTTTTTTATGGTCAGAATGATGTGGAGTGTCCTCCGCAAAAGAAATCCACTGGGAGGACAGACATATGGCAGAAAAAAAGGAAGACCGCTCGGCACTGAACCGCGAGCTTGCACAGATGTTCAAGGGCGGCGTTATCATGGACGTTACAACCCCCGAGCAGGCGAAGATCGCTGAGGAGGCCGGAGCCTGTGCCGTCATGGCGCTGGAAAGAATTCCCGCGGATATCCGCGCCGCGGGCGGTGTCTCGCGTATGTCGGATCCCGCCATGATCCGCGGCATCCAGAAAGCTGTCTCTATTCCTGTCATGGCCAAGTGCCGCATCGGACACTTCGTCGAGGCGCAGCTCCTCGAGGCCATTGAGATTGACTATATCGATGAAAGCGAAGTGCTTTCACCCGCGGACGACGTGTATCATATCGACAAGACCAAATTCAGGGTGCCGTTCGTCTGCGGTGCCAGGGATATCGGAGAGGCTTTGCGCCGCATAGCAGAGGGAGCCTCCATGATCAGAACCAAGGGCGAACCGGGTACCGGCGACATCATTCAGGCCGTGCACCATATGCGGAAAATGAATCAGGGGATTTCGCATATTTGTTCCCTGCGCGAGGATGAGCTCGGTGAGGAAGCCAAAGCTCTTGGCGCGCCGCTCGATCTCGTGCGGTCGGTCTGGAAGAATCACCGTCTTCCCGTCGTGAATTTCGCGGCCGGCGGCATCGCCACCCCCGCCGATGCTGCGCTCATGATGCAGCTCGGCGCCGAAGGTGTCTTCGTGGGATCTGGCATATTCAAATCCGGGGATCCGGCAAAGCGCGCCAGGGCCATTGTCCAGGCCACGACGAATTATACCGACGCCGCCCTCATCGCCAGACTCTCCGAAAATCTCGGCCCCGCCATGGTAGGCATCAACGAAGAGGAAATCAAGGTTCTCATGGCGCAGAGGGGCATCTAATGCAGGTTGCTGTTCTGGCCCTTCAGGGCGCGTTTATCGAGCACGAGCACGCGCTTTCTGATATCGGCGTGGAGAGTTTCGAGATTCGTGAGGCCGGCGATCTGAAGCGGGATTTTGACGGCCTTGTGCTGCCCGGGGGAGAGAGTACGGTCCAGGGCAAGCTTCTGAAGGATCTCGGCCTTTTTTCTTCCCTGAAGGAGCGCATAGAGGAAGGCATGCCCGTGCTCGCAACCTGCGCGGGACTTATCCTGCTCGCTGAGCGTCTTGAAAGCGACAGCACCGTGTGGTTGGGCACACTGCCCGTCACCGTGCGCCGCAACGCTTACGGCAGGCAGCTCGGCAGCTTTCATACGGAGGGCGGATATGAGGACGTGGGAACCGTTCCCATGACTTTTATCCGTGCGCCGGGCATCGTCTCTTCTGCGCCAGGAGTACGCGTCATGGCGAGGGTTGACGGTGCTGCCGTCGCGGTGGAATACGGCCGGCAGATGGCCATGGCCTTCCATCCCGAGCTTGATCCGGACCGTCGTCTCCACAGGCGTTTCGTGAACATGATCTGAATGGCGGCTGGGGAAAAAAATCCCCCGTTCTCCGGAAAAAAGCCGGAGGACGGGGGATTTTCATTTTCAGTGGAGTGTTTCTGGGAGGCTACCTGGCGCTGCCTTCCCCGATGAAGGGATTCTCAAGGCTTTCCTCTCCGATATTGGACTGAGGGCCGTGTCCCGGATAGACGGTGGTATCCGGGGGCAGCGTGAACAGATTATCCCTGATACCTTTGATGAGTTTTTCGTGATCGCCGAAGGGGAAATCCGTTCTGCCCATAGAGCGGTAGAAGAGGCTGTCGCCCGTGAAGACGCTTTTTGCGTCAGGAAAGTAGAAGGAGACGCCGCCTGGCGTATGACCGGGAGTGGGAAGAATTTTAAAATGGAAAGGACCGATGGTATCTTCCCCGTCAGGGAGATACTCTTTCCTGAATTCGGGAACCCTGGGCAGCCCCCAGAGTCCGCCTTTTGTTGATTCCGTGTTTTCGATGGGAGCGTCGCCTTTCGGGCAGTAGCAGGGCGTACCGAGTTTTTCCTGCAGGGCGTGCACGCCGTAGAGATGATCGAAATGCTGGTGCGTGATGATGGTCGCGAGCAGGGTGAGGTTTTCCCTGGAAAGAAAATCCAGAATGGGTGCCGGGTCGCCGCCCACGTCGATGGACAGGGCGTTTTTGCCGTCATCCAGTATATAACTGTTGGTCTCAATGGGGCCGAGAGGGAAGCTTGTGACACGCATGAAGGAACTCCTCGATTGCGGACTGAGAGTCCGGCTCCGCGCCGGGCGCAGGCCGGAAGAAGAAAAAAGCGGCCTCAGGGGGAGATCCCCTTGCAGGCGGCTCAAAGTTGCCATTAAATGAAAGACCGTGCAATACGGCGGGCTGCCGGAACGCTTTCCCGGAATATGTTTTTCAGAAGGATTTTTGTCTGTGAACACCTGTCTTCAGTCTCTCCCTCTCTCGGGCCGCGATCTCAGCGATCTCTCCGGCTTTCTTCTTGAGCAGTTTGCCCAGTTTGTCCATTTTCAGGGCGGAGACCTGTATTTCCCTCCGTCCTGGTCCAGGAAGGAAGCCGAGTACATAGCCGGTGAAAGGACTCTCATCGTTCCCCTCCTCTGGCAGGGCCGGGGAATAGGCGCCGTGCGCCTGCTCGGTGTGGGAGCCAAGGAGGCGCGTCAGGTCATGCCCAGGATGAGAAGCATCGCGGCGCTTATTCTGGAAGTTGTGGCCCGCACCCGTGCCTGTTCAGTGGATTCCTCCAC
>ONPA01000084.1 GCA_900319575.1 uncultured Desulfovibrio sp.
AGGCACCTTTCCTGCACTTTAAAGTCAGACCGGAAAAACCCGTGTTCCATCCGGAAGCGTTCTCTGGTATTGCCTTTTCGGGGGTTCAGTGTCAAAAGAGAGCCTGCAAAAAAAGAAGCCTTTTCCCTCTCCCGGAAGGGAGGAAAAAGGAATAATATTCAAATCTTCTGGGGCGATGGCCTGCCTCCCCTGTGACCGGGACGGGTTTTTCAAACCATAAGCGATACGGAAGTTTTGTATGAACAAAAGTGAGCTGTGTGCGCGGCTGGCCGATGAAACGGGGCTGACGCTGGATGAAGCCATCAAAGTGGTGGAGACCTTCTTCTCTACCATCCGGCACGCCCTCATGAAGGGTGACAGAGTCGAAATCAGGGGCTTCTGTTCCTGGCACATCAAGGAATACCAGGGATACGCCGGACGCAACCCCAATACCGGCAAGATCGTCGATGTCAAGCCCAAGCGCCTGCCCTTCTTCAAGGCGGGCAAAGAGCTGAAGGATATGCTGAACGCGGCGCCGCTGGCCGGCGGCAAGACAGCCAAGTAACAGCGGCGAAACTGTTTTGCAAAAAAGCGTCCCGGTACATCCCCGGGACGCTTTTTTTTACCGGCAGAAGCGGCCGGAAGGATCGCGGCGCGCATCTTGGCAACAACTGCCATTAAGGGTAACAAAACAGGGAAGACAATTTCGTGAACGCCCGCAGGCACGCCTGTTCCGAGAGAGGAAATCATGATTCGAATTCAGGAAATACTCGACAAGGTAGCGGCGAAAAACAAAGACGCCAATCTCGAGCTGATCCAGAAGGCCTATGTTTTCGCTGCCGCGGCGCACGCCGGACAGACCCGCCTTTCCGGCGAGCCATACCTTTCCCATCCTCTGGCAGTAGCCGACACGCTGGCTGACATGGGTTTTGATGAACCCACCGTAGCCGCCGGACTCCTGCACGACACCGTGGAAGACACTTCCGTGACCATTGACGACATCGCCGAAAACTTCGGTGATGAAGTGGCCGATATCGTGGACGGCGTAACGAAAATCAGCAAGATTGTCTTCGAAAACAAGGAAGAGGCCCAGGCCGAGAATATCCGCAAAATGATTCTGGCCATGAGTCACGACATGCGCGTGATCATGGTCAAGCTTGCCGACCGCCTGCACAACATGCGCACGCTGGACTTCCAGAAGGCGTACAAGCAGAAGCGCATCGCCCAGGAGACCATGGACATCTATGCTCCCCTGGCCAACCGCCTCGGCCTCTACAACATCATGCGTGATCTCGAGGATCTGAGCTTCAAGTATCTGCGGCCGGACGTGTACAGCCAGATCACCAAGTGGCTGGAGGATCACCAGGTCGTCGAGAAGAAGTTCATCGAAAAGACCGTCGCCATGCTTAAGGATCTCCTGGCGTCCAACGGACTGACTGGTGAGGTGTACGGGCGCATCAAACACAAGTACAGCATCTACAAAAAGATGCTCGCAGAGTCCCTCACCCTGGACGAGATGCACGACATCATGGCCTTCCGCGTCATCGTCAAGGACGTGAAGGACTGCTACGCCGTGCTCGGTCTTGTGCACCAGCAGTGGAAACCCGTACAGGGCCGCTTCAAGGACTACATCTCCATGCCCAAGGCCAACGGCTACCAGAGCCTGCACACCACCATCATAGGCCCTGACGCGGAGCGCATCGAGGTCCAAATCCGCACGGAGGAGATGCACAGGCAGGCCGAGCACGGCATTGCGGCCCACTGGCTGTACAAGGAGCACGGAAGAGTCAACAGCAAGGACCTGGCCCAGTTCTCCTGGCTCAATGAAATTTTCGAACGTCAGCGTGACGAAGCCAGTTCCAAGGAGTTCATGCACTCCCTGAAAATGGATCTCTTCCATGACGAAGTTTACGTTTACACGCCAGCCGGCGACGTCAAGGAACTGCCCGAAGGCGCCACGCCGCTGGACTTTGCCTTCCATATCCATACCAAGGTGGGACAGCACTGCGCCGGCGCCAAGGTCAACGGACGCCTTGTGCCCCTGGGGACGCCGCTCAAGAACGGCGACACCTGCGAAATCATTACCGAGCCCAACCGGGAGCCCAACCGCGACTGGCTCAAAATGGTCAAGACGGCCAAGGCCCGAAACCGCATCCAGCATTACCTGCGCACGGAGGAACGCACCAGGGCACTGAACCTCGGACGCGAACTCCTCGAGAAGGAAGGCCGCAAGGTCAGCATCAATGTCCAGAAGGCTGACAAGGAAGGGCAGCTGACCATCGTTGCCCAGGAAATGAATTTCGACTCGGATGACGACCTCTACGCAGCCGTAGGCTACGCCCACATCACGCCGCGCAAGGTTCTGAACCGTCTCTACGCCATTCTCCATCCCGGCATGCCCGCTCCTGGCACGCCGAAGCAGCAGATCCAGCCTCAGGCGGCCGAAAATTCCACCGAGCAGCACAAGCCATCGACCTACGGCGTCAGCATCGCGGGCGTAGACGGCGTGCTCATGCGTTTCGCGAAATGCTGCAACCCCGTCCCGGGCGACCCCATAGTCGGCTATATCAGCCGCGGCCAGGGCATCACGGTTCACAGAGCCGACTGTCCCAACGTTCCCAACATGGAACCTGAACGCATCATTTCCGTACACTGGGACGGCGAGGTTGTGGAACAGCCCTATGACGCCGGCATCTTCATCCTGGCGAAGAATGTCAGCGGCATGCTGGCCTCCATCGCCAGGGCCATCGCCGAAAAGAACATCAATATCAGCAATCTTTCAGTCAAAACGCTCATCGACGGGCGTTCCAATATGCACCTTGTGGTCCAGGTCAGAAACGCCACGGAACTCTATGATACCATCGAGGCCATCCGCAAGCTGCCCGGCATTCTGGAGGTCGTACGTGATGATGAGTACGCTGACACATCGGAACAGACATCCAAACCTTCCCGTCCCTGACGGAAAAATGTTCCGGCTCTGCCGGAGAAGAGAGACATTTTCATGGAAGATTTCGTTTTTCACGTTCCCACAAAATTCATCTTCGGCCGCGGCGCTGAGGGAAAGGCCGGCAGTGAGATAAAGGCCCTTGGCGCAGGGCGTGTGCTCATTCATTATGGCGGCGGCTCCTGCGTGCGGTCCGGGCTTCTGAAACGTGTCGAAGACTCCCTTGACGCGGCGGGCATCGCGCACACCTCCCTCGGCGGAGTAAAGCCCAATCCACGGCTCAGCCTCATCCGTGAAGGAATAGAGCTCGCCAGAAAAGAAAAGTGCGACTTCATTCTGGCCGTTGGAGGCGGCTCCGTCATTGACTCAGCCAAGGGCATAGCCTGCGGCGCCGCCAGCGATGGTGATGTCTGGGACTTTTACGACGGCGTAAGGAAACCTGAGGCAGCCCTGCCTGTGGGCAGCGTCCTGACCATCGCCGCTGCCGGATCGGAAAGCTCCTGGGCGAGCGTCGTCACCCGCGAAGAAGACAAACGCAAAAGGAGCCTCCACGCGCAGATTCTCGTGCCGCGCTTCGCACTGCTGAATCCCGAGCTCACCTTCACGCTGCCGGCATGGCAGACCGCGTGCGGCGCTACGGACATGATGGCCCATGTGCTCGAGCGCTATTTCTCGCCCTCCGAAAACGTTGATCTGACTGACCGTCTCTGCGAGGCCATTCTGCTTTCCGTCATGGAGAATCTCCCCAGGGCCCTCAGGAATCCCAGTGACTACGACGCCCGGGCCAACCTCATGTGGGCCGGAACCATCGCCCACAACAACACCTGCGGTGTCGGGCGCGTTCAGGACTGGGGCTCCCATGCCCTCGAACACGAGCTCTCGGGCCTTTATGACTGCTCACACGGAGCGGGACTCGCCGTCATTTTCCCTGCGTGGATGACATGGATGCTCGACCACGGAGCAAAGCCCGGCCGTCTTCGCGATCTCGCCGTCAGGGGTTTCGGCGTTGAGGACAAAGGACAGGGAGATAGGGCCATTGCGGAGGAAGGGATCCGCCGGTTCAGGGAATTCCTGCACGAATGCGGCATGCCCGTCACGTTCGCGGAACTCGGAGCAAAGGAAGAGGATATTCCCCGCCTCGTGGACATGCTCGAGCCCGAAAAGCGCCATATAGGCAATTTCGGCATCATCGACCGCGCCGCCGCAGCCGCCATCTACAAACTGGCCTGCCGCGGTTAGGCAACACTCCTTTCCGGGGGCCGCTTCAGGCCGGCCCCCGCTTTTTCTCTGGATTCACGCAATGGCACGCATTCTCTACGGCATTCACGGTACCGGCCACGGGCACGCCATGCGCGGGCTCACCATAGCCCGCCGCCTCAGGCAGCATCAGTTTCTCTTTGTCTGCAATGATGACGCCCCTTCCGTTCTGGAGGGAGAGTTCCCTGTTCACCGCATCCCGAACCTGGGCACCGTTTTCAAAAACTACAAAGTGGACATCCCCGCCACTATAGCCAGAGCCGTCCCGACACTCCTGCACAGGGATAAGTACATCAACGAACTCATGGATCTCATCCACGCCTTCGAACCAGACGTGTGCATGACCGATCTTGAGTATTTTGTACCCAGGGCCGCGGAACGGGCAAAACTGCCCTGCCTTACTCTGGACCACCAGCATGTGATCACCTGCTGCAGGCATCATATCCCCGGAGACCTCTGGTGGGACACCCTCGTGCAGGGGATCACGCCCAAATATCTTTTCCGCCCCACACGGGACAACCTCATTGTCTCCTTCTATCAGCCTCCCGTCCTGCCCCAGTACCACGCCCGGGTCGTGCCGCCCATACTCAGGGAAAGCGTAATCGCGCGCAAACCCTCCGACGAAGGACACGTGGTCGTCTACCAGAGCAATTCCGTCTATACGGGCCTCGTGGATTTTCTGAAAAAGGGCACGCAGCGCACCTGTTATGTCTACGGCTACAGCCGCACAGAAGGCCGCGACGGCAACGTAATCTTCATGAAGAAGGACGAAAACGGCTTTCTCGACAAGCTCGCCTCCTGCTCCTACGTCATACAGGGCGGCAGCCACACGCTCATGACCGAGGCCCTTTACCTCGGCAAGCCCGTCCTGACCCTGCCTCTCAAGGCCATGGTGGAACAGCGGTACAATGCCATGTACATCGAAAGCCTCGGATATGGCATTGAAGCCGACATGTACAGCCTCACACCGGAAATCCTGCACGGCTTCGAGGCGCGCCTCGACGAATTCAGAGCCAATATCTCCAGGGGCAGCTTCTGCGGAAACGAAATCGTTTTCGGGCTTGTGGACGCTTTCATCCGCACGGGACATCTTCCGGAAACAGGAACGCCCCCCGTCATGGAACCACCGGCCGGCACTCCCAATTCTGAAAAATAACAGAAGGGATGTGAAAAAAACGCTTCCGCATTTTTTTTCACATCCCTTTTTCATACGAAATGGGCCGGACAAAACAATCCTGACCGCTGCTGCAGCGAAAGTATCTTCCGGACGGAAATCCGGCGGCGGGGGGAAAGTCATGGGGCAGTGACTTCTGAAAGATAGTTCTGCTCCTGGATGTCAAAGTGTGTATTCCGCCAGTTTTTCCTTCTTTTACCGCCTTCTGACGGACCACTAAGGCACGAGCACCTCGTTCTGCAGATCCTTCGGAATCCACCATTTGTCCATGTTCCAGCTGATGCCGGCCAGAGCAGGTTCGATCCCCCTGAAGCGGCTGCGCACCACGGGCAGGGAATAGGGATAATAGAGGAAGCAGTACGGCTGCTCGCGATCCAGAATCTCCTGCACACGGCAGTAAATTTCGTAACGGCGCTTCTGATCCCGGGTGACGCGTCCCTCCTCGAGAAGCGAGTCAAGCTCCTTATTCCTGAAATGCATAAAATTGAGTCCGCCGGGCACGGCCTGTGAGGAATGCCAGACCTGATAGATGTCCGGATCCGGCGTGACGGTCCAGCCCAGGACGAGTGCGTCGAACAGCCCCTTGTTGACGAACTCGCGGATAAAGGCCGCCCATTCCACGGTACGGACACGCACGTCTATGCCCACCCTTCGCAGCTGGTTCTGAATGATGATGGAGACCAGAATGCGCTCAGAGTTGCCCTGGTTGGTGAGGATAGTGAAAGCGAACGGCTTCCCGTCCTTCTCCAGAATGCCGTCACCATCCCTGTCCTCAAACCCCGCCTCCCGCAGGAGCCTGCGCGCCTCGGTCACGTTCTGTTTCACCGGTTTCAGCGTCGGATGGAAAAAGGCGGTGCCGGGTTTATAGGGGCCTATGGCCGGAACCCCCTGTCCGAGCAGCGCGCCTTTAACGAGATCCTCCCGGCTGATGGCCATGGAGATGGCCCTGCGGACGCGCACGTCTTTGAAGAAAGGATGATCCATGTTGAATCCGAGATACACATAGACCGAGGCCAGATAGCGGTATTTGTGAAAATTTTTCTCCCACCACGGCGTATTCGTCTGGCAGAGATACTGCTCCGGGCTCAGGCCCATGAGATCAATACGCCCCGAGCGCGCCTCCATGAACATGGTGCCCGAGTCGGGGATAACGCGATAGATAACCTCGTCGATATGGGGGCGGCCCTGAAAATAAGTCGGGCTGGCCACAAGGGTCAGGCGGGAACCTGACTCCCAGCTCTTCAGGCGATAGGGCCCAGCGCCCACGGGCCTGCGGGAAAAATCGGAGGCCCGCACATCCTTCCCTTCGAGAATGTGCTTCGGCAGGATGGCCGAGGTGAAGGTTTCGAGAGCACGCGCGTAATAACTCGAGTAGACTACTTCCACGGTATACCGATCCGGTGCCGTGATAGAGGATATATGGAGGAAATCCTCAGCGTAGGGACTTCCCACCTTCGGGTCTGCGGCCATTCTGGCTGTGAAGACCACGTCATCTGCGGTCAGTTCCTCGCCATCCTCCCAGCGTATGCCCTGATTCATATGAAGGGTCAGCCTGAGCCCGTCCTCTGACATGGCCCAGCTTTTGCAGGCAAAAGGCTCAAGTTCAAGGTTCTTATTATAGCGGATGGGTGCGATAAAGAGCAGATCTGCAACATCATGCGATGCAGAATCCGTGCTGATATAGGGATTAAGATTGGATGGTTCGCCTATGGTTCCGAGAACAAGACGTCCTCCATCCACAGGAACATCTTCCCCGGCGGAGGCATCCTCTTCAAGCAAAAGAGGGAAAAAACAGATAAAAATCAACGCTATTGCGCGTAGTTGATACATAAAAGGCACATGTTTCAGCCTATGCGGCACGCTTTTAAAAAAATAGTTGCTTGCATTATGCATAATGGTGTAGAAAGAAGAGTCTATAGGTCCTTTACTTGCTTATACAGCCAGCCACCCGGGCATCAGATCAGGCTCCTTCGCACGCGGGGCCACGAGGAAATTAATGAGCAGATCAGAACACAATGCCATTCTGGAAATGTGTCAGACTTTTCTCAACGACAAAGTGCCGGAGTACATCCGGGACGCGGGCAACTATATCCTTTCGGAAAGTGGCGTGCAAAAGGTCGA
>ONPA01000082.1 GCA_900319575.1 uncultured Desulfovibrio sp.
GAGGGCGAGGCTTGACGTGTACGATGCCGCTGAGCCGGCGCATCGGGGCTTTGTCTTTTTGATCCTGTAACAGATCTCTGCTGCCGGCGGCGCGGATCCCTGTACACTCCCGAGGCTCTCTTTGTGTCCTATGCTGGCAATGGACACGGCGCGCGTTCAGACAGCCTTGGCCCTCTGTCTGGTAGGCCGGACATGCAATGGAGAAACACCTTGGAGCGCGGAATGGGGAGCTGCCTGGAGTCTACTCTCGGGCATTTATGGACTGCGCGTGCTGCCCAGGCGGATGTCCAGTCCCGTAGACATATCGGAGCCCCACTGCGGTCAATGTGACAGCGTAGCTTGCTTCCCGTCGGTGTTAAAACTGCCGAATGCTGCGCAGGGGCAGACTAAGAGCTTGGCATTCCGGGCATTTCTCCTTCTTGAAACTGCTCAGGAGCTTCCGCGTGGATAGAGCTGCACCGGTGATGCCGCTTGGAGTATTTCTCCGAAGTTTGTCGAACGGGTGTTGCTGGCATCAGCAGACTGGCCTTTTTCATTCAATTCTGACAGATGCCCAACCCGTTATCGAACCCGGCCGGATATCTCTGGCTGACTCAGGCGCTGGTGGGGCATTAAAAATTCTGAAGTGGGATCAGATCCCACAGAAAGGAAGGTGACAATCATGTCGTCATACAGCAAAGAACTCCGCGACGCCGTGCTGCGCCGCGTGCTTCCTCCACAGCATGACTCCATCAGCAAGGTGGCAGCAGAGGAAGGTATCTCCGGACAGACAATCCGCAACTGGATCAGTAAGGCCAGGGAGGCCGTCAGCACTGCCGCGGAAGCTAGCACGCAACACGAAAAGTGGAGCTCTCAGGACAAGTTCTGCATCGTCGTTGAAACAGCCGGTATGACCGACACGGAGCTTGCGGAGTATGCCAGTAAGAAAGGGGTCGGCGCCGATGAGATCAGTGCCTGGCGGGAAGCCTGCATGAACGCCAACGGTGGCTCCGCCAGTGAGACGGCCCGCCTGCAGCGCGAGAACAGGGAACTTGAACGCAAACTGCGCAGTACGGAAAGAGAGCTTGCCCGTAAGGAGAAAGTGCTCGCTGAAGTAGCGGCGCTCCTGGTGCTGGGAAAAAAATCCGGCGCAGTCTGGGAGGGCCAGGAGGCCGAATGATCAGCGCCCCGGACTGCGAAGAACCTTTTCAGCTGATTAACGAAACCGTGCCGGTGAAGCGGGGCACGTCCGGGCAGGAGCCTCATACCGGATCGGAGATCGGACAGGCCCCCGAAGGGGGCGATCCTGCCGGGAGTATGCCCTGGTAGCTCACAGGTCCGGAACACGACTATGTTTTTCAGTGGGTCTTCCCCGGCGATAGTGAGGCCACCCCTGAAAAAATAATAAAATCAATGTGTTGATGACCTTTCGTGAGTCATGTAAAATATGGCTCCGGAGATGTCACTGAATCCTGGGAGGAGGGAGGCTCACAGAGCCAGGCTAGGCGGAATCCCGTCAGATGGAGACTTGCCGCGTGCCTGCCGTTTTTTGCCTTTCCCGCCCTCATGACGGACGGCAGTGGGCCTTCCTTTTTTCCCTGTCTGGTTTCGCTGTTTTCGGATTTTCTGTCATACTTTCGTAACAATTTTATTCCACTATACGCCGCGATAATGGCAGCGGGACTGCTTCCGGGAGCCTGCCCCGCCCAGGGTCACAGAAGATCTGACGCAGCTTTCAGTGCGCCGCGCCGGGTTAACTCACCACTAAGCCAGGAGGCTGGTATGAAGGAAGAGGAAGAAACGAAGACATGCGCGGCGGAGATCCAGAAAAGTGAAGCAGGGGACACGGCAGGGCTTGAAAGCTGCACCCCTGAACAGATTCAGGATCTTGACTGCCCGTCACTGTTCCTCAACCGTGAGCTCAACTGGCTGGAATTCAACGGGAGGGTGCTGGAGTGCGCCCTTGATGACGAGGCTCCGCTCCTGGAGCAGCTCAAGTTTCTGACCATTTTCTACACGAACCTGGATGAGTTCTTCATGGTCCGTGTGGCCAACGTGTTCCGTCTCTACCGCAGCGGCAGCCAGCCCACGGGCGATGACAGGATGAGCGCGGCCAGACAGCTCGCCGAAATCCGGCGCAGGGTCATGCACATGACTTCCATCGCCCAGGAACACTGGCGTAAAAAGCTCAGCGGCAAACTGCGCGACAAGGGCATCTCCATTGTCCATTTCAACGAGCTGAGCGAGAAGCAGCGCCGTTTCCTGTCCACGTATTTCAACAACGAAATTTATCCGACGCTGACCCCTCAGGCCATCGATCCCACGCATCCGTTCCCGACCATTTCGAACGTCAGCCTGAACTTCATCATCCAGCTCCGCGATGAGAAAGGTGAGGTGAAGTTCGCACGCCTGCGCTGCCCCGGCAATGTCCCGCGTATTATTTTTGTTCCAAAATCGCAGGAAAAGAGCTGTGATCTCCTTGGCCTGTCATCGAGCACAAAGGACTCTGATATTCTGCTTGTGGAAGAGCTGGTGCAGGAATACCTGCCGTCTCTGTTCCCGGGGTACACCATCGAGAACGTGGGGCTCTTCCGCATCACCCGCAATACGGACCTGGAAATTGAAGAGGATGAGGCCGATGATCTGCTTGAAGCCGTGAAAGATCTCGTGGATCAGCGCCGTTTCGGCGACGTGATCCGCCTCGAGACGGCACACGGCATGCCGGCCGAGCTTTCCGAATTCCTGATGAAGAAGCTCCATCTGCGTCCCTTCCAGGTATACCGCGTGAAGGGACCGCTGGCGTTTTCCGCCCTGATGGCCCTGTACAGCGTGGATCGCCCCGCGCTCAAGATACTGCCGCATCCCGGCCGCATCCCGTCCGTGTTCACGGAAGACGGCAACGCCATTTTTGAGCGCATCCGTCACGGCGATCTTTTCGTGCACCATCCGTATGACAGTTTCAAACCTGTACTCGACTTTGTGCACAACGCTGCCGTTGATCCCCGCGTCATCGCCATCAAGCAGACGCTTTACCGCTGCGGCAACAACTCGCCCATCGTGCAGTCCCTTATCGAGGCCCGCCGGCGCGGCAAGCAGGTGACGGCCGTGGTGGAACTCAAGGCCCGCTTCGATGAGGAGCGCAACATTACGTGGGCCGAGGAACTTGAAAAGGCGGGCGTGAATGTGGTCTACGGTATTGTGGGCATGAAAATTCACGCCAAGCTGTGTCTTGTGGTGCGCAGGGAAGAGCAGGGCGTTGTGCGCTACGCTCATGTGGGTACGGGCAACTACAACGCCTCTACTGCCAAGATCTATACGGACATGGGGATTTTCACGGCCAATCAGGACGTGTGCCAGGACATCACGGATCTCTTCAATGTCATGACCGGTTACGCCGTGCGCAA
>ONPA01000105.1 GCA_900319575.1 uncultured Desulfovibrio sp.
GCCTCGCGCATGCTCTGATACACGCGGGAAAGGGCGCGCTCCGCGTCATCCATGCCTTCGCTCGTGAAATCAATGGGGGAGCGGTAATGCTTGCTGAGCAGAAAATACCGGAGCACTTCGGGAAGCCACGTTTTGAGGATATCCCGGATCGTCTTGAAGTTGCCAAGGCTCTTGGACATCTTTTCAGAGTTGATCTGCACGAAGGCGTTGTGCATCCAGTATTTGGCAAGCTGACAGTGACAGCTTGCCTCCGTCTGGGCAATTTCGTTTTCGTGGTGGGGGAAGACAAGATCCATTCCGCCGCCGTGTATGTCCAGGGGAAGGTATGGTTTGGACATTGCCGAGCACTCGATGTGCCAGCCGGGGCGCCCTTTCCCCCACGGGCTCTCCCAGTACGGCTCTCCAGGCTTGGCTGCTTTCCAGATGGCAAAGTCGAGAGGATCCCTCTTCTCTTCTCCGGGAGCGACACGTGCACCGGAAAGCATATCATTGATATCCCTGTGTGAGAGCTTGCCGTAGGCCGGGAAAGCCCTCACGCTGAAATACACGTCTCCGGAAGGAGTCGCGTAGGCCGTTCCCTGGTCAACGAGTGTCTGACAGATGCTGATAATATTCTGAATATTTTCTGTTGCGCTGGGTTCAAAGTCAGCACGCTGTATGCCGAGCGCATCCATGTCTTCATGGAACGCTTTGATGTACGTCTCGGCGATTTCCTTCCAGTCTTTGTTTTCGGTATTGGCGCGCCGGATAATCTTGTCGTCCACGTCCGTGAAGTTGCGCACGAAGGTCACGTCAAGTCCCTTGCTGCGCAGAAAGCGGACGAGAACATCAAAGACGAGCGCGGAGCGCGCATGCCCGATATGGCAGAGGTCATAGACGGTGACGCCGCAGACGTACATGTGAACCTTTCCCGGGCGGATAGGGATGAACTCTTCCTTGCTTCGGGACGCTGTATTGAAAATCTGCATGAAATATCCTTCGTGGATGCTGCAAGAGCGTTTTTGCGAAAAGCCGGCCTCTCTTTCGGAAGAAAGAGCCCCGGGTGAGGAAAAATGAGGTGCCGTGTTAGCAGGGGATTTTGTCGATACGACGCTTGTGACGGCCGCCTTCAAAACCGGTGGTCAGAAACGCTTCGACAATGGCTTTGGCGAGCTCAACGCCTGTCATGCGCGCTCCGAGGCAGAGAATGTTGGCATCGTTATGCCTGCGGGCGAGCTTTGCGTGAAGTTCCGTTGTGCAGAGCGCGGCGCGTATGCCTTTATGATGGTTGGCTGCCATGGACATGCCAATGCCTGTTCCGCAGAGCAGGATGCCCGTTCCGTTTTCTTTTTCCACAGCCTGGGCGACATCGTGGGCTATGTCGGGGTAATCGCAACTTTCCGGAGTGTAGGTGCCATGATCCGTAACAGTCAGGCCGCGCTCCTCGAGCTGACGGATAATGATATTCTTGAGATCCAGGGCTGCATGATCACAGCCGATGTGAATATTCAGAGCCATGTTGTTCTCCGCTTTGTGTGTAAGAGTGAGAGAAAAAACTAATCCGCCTGCTGGAAACGTTCCAGAGGAAGAAGTTCCGTTCCTTCGGGAATCTGGATTTTCATCTGATTTTCGCCGAAGGGCGATGTATGATCCCGTTCTTTGACAATGACGATGCCCTTTCCTCCTTTGTTGTTGGAAAGGTCAAGCCTGTGGAGGAGGCCTGTGTCGTCGGGGGTGAAAAGAAGCTTCCATCTGCCATCCGTCCAAGCAGCTGGGCGTGCGTCCGGCCCGAGGGTAAGTTCTCCGCCGGCTCTCGTACCAAGAGTGTAAATGATGCTGTCTCCCTGCTGCGCGGCCCTGACGAATTCTTTGCCGAATACGTCGGTGTAGCGGCCGTTGAGCAGAGCTTCCAGGCTGAAGAGGTCAAAGGGAAGGGGCACGCCAACTTTCAGGAGAGGACTGCTGACCCCCTCATGGAAGTAGGCCTTGCGCTGCATTGGCGTATAAATGAAAAAGTGATTGTCCTTCTGGGCGATGTTCGCCACAACGGCGC
>ONPA01000080.1 GCA_900319575.1 uncultured Desulfovibrio sp.
AGGACATCAGCACGTCCGAAAAACTGCGTCAGGACTACGATTTCTTTGACAGCGACTTCGGCGGATCCATGTCTCTCGACATCATGGTCGACAGCGGAAAGGAAAACGGAGCCCGGAAACTGACATTCCTGCAGGACGTGGAGCGCCTGCAGCGCTACACGGAAACCCTGCCAGGCTGCGTCAAAACGCACAGCCTGGTGGACATCATCCGCCGCATTAACTTTGTCCTGCATGAAGGCCGCCCGGAAAACGATGTTCTCCCCTCAGAGCAGAAAAACTGTGACGAGTACCTCTTCTTCTACGAGACGTCCGGAGGCAAAAACCTCGATCGTGAACTGAGTTTCCTGAGCGACGTGGCGAGAATTCACGTGCAGACCCGCAATATGGGCACGCAGGAAGTGAAGGCCTTTATCCGGAACATGGACAACTTCGCCGCGAACGAGCTCCAGGGGCGTCTGAAGGTGGAGTACACAGGCCAGATGGCCTTTGTGTCGGACATCTCCGACTACGTCAGCGCGGGGCAGGCGGACAGTTTCCTCTGCGCCCTCATCTCTATCTGCGTCATGATGATGATCTGCCTCAGATCCGTGAAGCTCGGCCTCCTCAGCATGCTTCCGAACATCGTGCCCATCCTTATTCCCATGGGACTCATGGGCGTGCTCGGTTTCAACATGAGTATCGTGCTGATGATTTTTTCCTCTGTCATCATCGGCGTCACCGTCGACGACACGACGCACTTCTACGTCACCTTCAAACGGTTCTTCAGGGAAAAGCACGACTATCACTCTACCCTTCTGAAAACAGTGGACAGCGTCGGACACCCCGTTGTCTTCACGTCGGTCTCTCTCGTTCTGGGCTTTCTGCTTTTTGAACTTTCCGTCGTGCGGACCACAGGGCAGTTCGGGCTCCTCGGCGCAGCCGCCTTCTTCTGGGGATGTCTCGCCGACCTGACCTTCTCTCCAGCGCTGCTTTATGTGTTCAGGGCCATGGGTAAAGCGAAAAAATAAAGGATAGCAGCTTAGATGAAAGTATTACGTGACAGGGAGACAGGAACTTCCCGCGGAGCCGGCCGCAGGCCCCGCAGGAAGAGAGAGGCAAAAAAAACCACCCTAAAAAAGTTCAGGAGGCGCATCCCCCTGTACCTTTCCCTCACAGCCATGGGATCTGTCCTGGCCGGTCTTATCTTCACAGGAGCCCTCTCCGTACAGGGCGCGTCCCTGACAGACGCCATTAAAGACAGGTTCGCCTTCTCGGGCTACCTCCAGTCGACATACAGACAGTCCGTGCACAAGGAAAATCCCCTGGCCGCCATCCAGAGGGTTGAGCTTGAGACCCGTTTCAACCAGGGCTCCTGGATCAGAGGCTTTGCGAGCGGGTACGTGGATACCGATCTTTCCGTCACCGGACGCTGGCACTCACGGGAAACTGTTGTCACGCCTGAAGTGGGCGAAGCCTACCTCACCATCGATACCCATTACGCAGATCTCATCGTCGGCATGCAGCAGATACGCTGGGGTGAGGCCGACGCGTTAAGCACCTTCGATCTTATCAACCCCATCGACTACCGCAATCCCATAGCCACGGGCCGCTCCACGCAGCGGCTCTCCGTTGGTGCCGCGGATCTGCGCGTGAGCCTCAAAGGACTCGGCCTTCTCGACCTCATCTGCGTCCCCTTTCCCCGCTTTTCCCGCCTCGCCGAATACGGATCCCCCTGGGAAGACAAAGGGCTCAGGGAACTCAGGCATTACGTTGGGGAGGGACTCGTAGGCCGCAAATATGACAACGGTCCTTTCGAGCCCGAATTCGCCGGCCGCCTGAAATTCTTCCAGTCCGGCTACGATCTCGCCTTCATGTTCTTCAAAGGCTATGAGCACAAGCCTCTTTACACGGCGGACATCGATTATCAGAACATGTCGGCGACCATTCACGAGACGTACAAAACCTTCGAGGCCTTTGGCCTGAGCTCGGCCGTCTCCATACTGAAATCCACACTGCGCACTGAATTCACGCTCCGTCACAACTATCCCTTCCAGTCCGACGATATCGACATAGAGCGCCGCAACGACTACGAAGCCATCATCGGCTGGGACAGAATGTTCCTCACAAACCTTAACGTGAACCTGCAGACCTTCTTCTCCTCCTACGACGGGAAGAAGGTACGCGGCAAGGACAGGGAACGCTACGGGGCAACCTGGTCCGTCTCGGACAAATATCTCGATGACGCGCTCACGGCAGGCGTACGCGGCGAGTACTTCGCCAACAACGATGATGCCTGCGTGGAAGTCTTCGGTGAGTACGAATACGACGATCATCTGCGTTTCACGGCAGGTTACATGCTCTTCAGCGGCGGCAAAAGCAATGACCTCGGTCAGTATGACAAGAACGATCATTTTTATTTCGGCGTAAAATATTCCTTCTGATGAGTACGTTTCGCGGGCGATGCGCCTCTCAAGCAAAGCGCGCAGGGAAAGGCTGCCGGACAGAATACGGAAACAGGCCCTGCCTGCGTACCGGGGGGAACATGGTGTTTCCAGGGAGCAGAAACGTGAGTGAATCAGCCAGACCGGCATCCCTCGAACTCTGGCTCTTTGATCTGGACGCAGGGGAAGAGGCGGAACGCCTTTCCATGGATCTTCTGAATGAGGAAGAGCGGCTCCGGGCCGCGCGCTTCGTCCGGGCCTCTGACAGGCGTCATTTCGCTGTGTGCCGGGCCTGCGTTAAATCCGTCATCGCTTCACGGATTCCGGGTCTGAACGCTCAAAGCATCACCTTTGCCTATGGCCCGTGGGGCAAACCACGGTGGGGAGATATCTCCTTCAGCATTTCCCACAGCCAGTCCCTGGGGCTGCTCGCCCTTTCCCCTTCGGGCCCCCTGGGGTGCGATATCGAATGGCATGGCAGGCAGACCGATCCTGTTGGCGTGGCTTCCTATTTTACGCTGCAGGAACGCCTCGCGCTTGCGGAACTCACCGCATCTGCCCGGCGCGACGCGTTTTTTACGCTCTGGGTGCGCAAGGAATCCGTGGGGAAGGCCTGCGGCCAGGGACTCGGCGTGGGCCTCGGAAACATAGCCGCCTCCTGCCGCCCGGATGAACCTGTTGTGCGGGTTCTTCCCGGCGCTCCGGTGCCTCCGGAAACCTGGTGGGTCCCGGCCTTCAGCCTGCCCGGCGGGTACAGCGCGGCCGCCGCCCTCCCCATGTCCCTCGCAGGGCTGCCCTTTGTCTGGCACGGGCCATTCGCCCCGCTGGATATTTTTTCCGGAAAAGCCTTCAGACAGCAGCCTCTCCCTTTCGGGCTGGGCTCTGCTGCTCCGGCCGGAACGAAAAAATAAGAAAAATACATATTTTTGTTATTTGAAATTGACATTCAATTTCAAATCATATAAAAAAGCCCTGTACGAAAGAAAAACACAACGGTGCCGGAAACAACCGCGGGAGGAAAAAAAGCGGCGGAATCTGGATTTCCACGGCATTTGCTCCCCGGGACCCCTCCCCGGGGAGCATCATACGACGCGGAGACATTTTGCCCGGGCACTGCCCTTCCTCTGAAAATGAGGGCTTGCG
>ONPA01000215.1 GCA_900319575.1 uncultured Desulfovibrio sp.
GCCTGTTTTTAGCGGATTGAAAAAGAGCGCGCCGTTCGGATTCCTTAAGGGCGGCATTCTGGAGTCAGGGATGGATGAAATATTCAGCAGGATGAGGCAAATCTCGCTAGTGCTGCTCTGAATTGCCCGCTGGCGGGGAGGATGCGCCGGATTCTTTTATCTGATTAAGGCGGCCATTTTTCCTGAAACAGACATTGTTTCGCTGGTGCCGCTTCCTGGCTGCGGCAGAGTGGATATGAAGCTGCGCTGACACCGGAAATCAGGGAAAGAGATACCCCCGTAACCAGCGGACAGTTTTTTCTGTCCTTATGAACGCAAAAAGGGCCGGACGCGGTTAGCCGCGTCCGGCCCTCAATTGTTAAGGCGGCAAAAAAGGAAAAACACGGGAAGCCTTCCCGTCAGCAGGCAGGAAGGCTTTCCGCTCGGAAATATTTCCTGAATCCGGGAGTTTAATCTTCGCCCACGATCTTCATGGCCGTTTCGATGTCGGCGTCGTGGTGTACAAGGGCGCGCATGGCCTTGACGAGCTGCACGCGGCGGGGATGCTCGAACACGTTGCGGCCGATGGAGCAGCCCGAGCCTCCGGCCTTGAGAGAATCATGAATCATGGTGATGACGTCGCGGGTGGAGTTCATGACCGGGCCGCCGGCGATGACGACGGGGATGCAGCAGCCGGCAACAACATCGGCGAAGCTGGCCTGATCGCCGGTGTAGGAAACCTTGACGATATCGGCGCCGAGTTCGTTGCCGAGGCGGGCGCAGTGGGCGATGACTTCGGGATCATAGGAGTTCTTGATCTTGGGACCGCGGCCGTAAACCATGACCACGAGAGGCATCCCCCAGTTGTCGCAGGCCTCGCCGACGCGGCCGAGGTCATACAGCATCTTTTCTTCCTGGGGATCACCGATGTTGACGTGGCAGGACACGGCGTCAGCGCCGTGGCGGATGGCTTCCTCGACGGTGCCGACGAGAGCCTTGTAGTTATTGCTGGGGGAGAGGTCTGTGGAAGCGGAGAGGTGCATGATGAGGCCAATGTCATTGCCCTTGTGACGGCAGCCGCAGCGGATGAGGCCCTTGTGCATGAGGACGGCGTCGGCGCCGCCTTCGGCGAGGTCGTCGACGGTCTTCTTCATGTCGAGGAGGCCGTGGACGGCGCCCATGGATACGCCGTGATCCATGGGAACGATTATGGTGTGGCCGGTATTACGGTTGAGAATGCGCTCGAGTCGAATCTGTTTGCCAAGGTACATCGGATCTTCTCCCTCTCCCCATTACGGGAATTTGTTTTGTCGCCGTTAACAAAAAAACCGCAGGTTCTTTTGAAACCTGCGGTTTATCGTTTGCTGATTTTCTTTTTATGGGCGTCAGCAGAGCTCCTTACCACAGGCTTCGGACACACTAAACCAATAATACCAGTAGTTGCTGGCATTAAAGGAAGAAGCGGTGGTAAAGAAGAAAGCGGACATCGAAAACTCCATAAAAATCTTTAAGTGGCCCTACTTTAGTCAAAGGCCCTTTTCCTGTCAACGGCCTGAGTAAATTTTTTTATTTTTTTCCCGGCAGGGGAATGAAGGTACCGAGATCGGAGAGGAGTCGTTTCCCGTCTTTTTCCGAGGGGCTCTTTGAAAGGGGCTTCAGCATGCCGAGGCCTTCCATGGCGTCGTGGTATTCCTCCCAGGGGGCGTCGGTCAGGGCCGTGAGATAGGTGAAGGGGCAGATCCGGAGAACGGCCATGGCGGCCTGACGCATGCCCTGACCCGTGCCGCGGTCTTCACTTTCGTCGAGGATCACCAGGACCGGGGGATTCGCCTTCTTTTCGCCGAGCGTATCCAGGGCCTGACTGAGGGAACCGGCATGCAGAAGGGCGATGCCGCGTTCCGTGAAAGGACGGGCCGCGCTGCCCAGGGCCGCGGCGTCGGATGAAACAAGCAGAATTTCCATGCTGACTCCTGTCAGAAAAACGCGCGGGAAGGCCGGGAACCGGCCCTCCCGCCTGGGATATCCTATATCTATATACTAATGGGCTCCGCCGTGGCAGGTGTATTCCTCGGTGAACTGGGGAAGCTGTCCTGCGAGGTAGGCATTGACGCCGGCGCCAACGGTGGGAGCGCCGCCGGCGAAGAAGACGTCGATGCCCACCTGATGGAAGGCCATGAGCGGACGGAAGCCCATGCCGCCGGCGAGCAGGGCCTTGACGCCGGCCTGGGCGAGAAGCTGCACGGGAGCGAGGCAGCCGCCCTGCTGGTGGGGCGGGTTGTCCATGGTGGACACATTCAGGATTTTCCCGTCTTCGATTTCGACGAGGGTGTAGATGTCACAGTGACCGAAGTGCATGCCCATTTCGGCATCGAGGCCGCCGGGGAGGCAGGAAGGAACAGCAAGAAGGGTTTTCATAGAGGGTAATCCTTTGCCGGCGGTTGGGCCGGCCGTGTGGTTTGGGAATTTTCAGTTTTTGCCGCTGGGGGCGCTCAGGGAGAGGATTTTGTTCCACAACTCCCGTATCTGACCCGCCACGGGAGCGTCCGTCTCTGTGACGGCAAGTCCCTTTGAGGCAGCTGCGGGGAAAGCCGGATCAAAGGGCAGCGAGCCCAGGAGTGTGTTCCCCGTGCGCCGGCAGAGTTCCTCGAAATCGCGTGCCGCTTCGGGATTCAGATCCGCGCGGTTGATGATGACGGCCACGGGGATGCGGAACTGCGCCGCGACACCGGCGACGCGCAGGAAGTCCTGCTTGCCCGAGAGAGTGGGTTCGGTGACGGCCACGGCGAGGGTTGAACCGCTGAGTGAGCTGATGACAGGGCAGCCGATGCCGGGAGAGCCGTCGCAGAGTATGGTCTCACATCCCTTTTCTCTGGCGAGGGCGCGTGCTTCCTGCTTGAGGAGAGAGACGAGCTTGCCGGAGTTCTCGCTGCCGGGCAGAAGCTGGGCGTGCACGAAGGGGCCGAAGCGGGTGCTGCTCACGTGCCATCTGCCGCAGAGCCTGTCATGAAAGTCGATGGCCTCTGCGGGACAGAGTTTTGCGCACACGCCGCAGCCCTCGCAGGCCAGGGTATCAATGCTGAACGTCCCGTTCTCTTCCCTGACGGCATCGAACCGGCAGCGGCGCTGACAGGTGCCGCAGTGCTGACAGCCGTCCTGCCTGATGGAGGCTTTGGGGCCGCCGATGAAATCCCTGGTCTTTATCGTTTCAGGCCTGAGGATGATGTGCATATCAGGCACGTCGACGTCGAGATCGCAGATAACGGCGTTCTGCGCGAGGTGGGCGAAGGAGGCACAGAGGCTCGTTTTGCCGGTGCCTCCCTTGCCGCTGATGATGGTGATTTCACGCATGGGGCTGCTCCATGAAGGTTTTCCGGAGGGCGCGGGCGAGAGCTCTGAAGCGTTCATTCCAGGCAGGGGAGAGATCCGCGAGCACCCGGCCCCGTGAATACCCTTCAGCCGCCTCCCGTCCAAACGGGAGTTCGGCGAGGAGGGGCAGGTTTTTTTCACGGCAGAAGGCGCGCACCTTTTCGTCTCCGTCCCCGTTGCCGGGTGTGCCGGCCCGGTTGATGACGCAGGCGAGCCGGCAGCCGGTGTCCCTGAAGGCCTCATAGGCCAGGGTGAAATCCTGGAATCCGAATGGGGTAGGGTCGACAACCATGAGCAGGGCGTCGCTGTGTGTGGCCACGGTGATGGCGGGGCAGCTCACGCCGGGAGGGCAGTCCAGGAGGGAGACGGGGGCTTCTCCTTCCCCCGCGTAGTCCTTCTCCATGTCCCCGAGACGTTTCAGGAGCCTGCGCAGGAGGGGAGGGGTCATAACCTCGCCGACTCTGGTCGTGCCCATGATGTAGGGGATCTGGCCGGGAATCAGGCCAGTGGAGAGAACGCCGAGCTCACGCCGGCCTTCCTCGAGCGCGCCTTCCGGGCAGACCTCAAAACAGCCGCCGCAGCCGTGGCACATCTCCGGGAAGAGCACGATTTTTTTCCCGAAGCGGGCGATGGCACCGTAGCGGCACATGTCACGGCATCTGCCGCACTGGGAGCAGTTTGCTGCGATTCTGGCCGGAACCCTGAGGAAGCAGACTTCCCGATTCCGGAAGAGGGGATTCAGGAACAGGTGCAGATTGGGCGCCTCGGCGTCACAGTCGGCCGCGATGCGCGGACCGTCCCAGACCCTGACGAGCGAGGCCGTGACGGACGTTTTGCCGGCTCCGCCCTTGCCGCTGGCTATGGCGATGCGCATGGATTCTGCTCCTAATGCTGATCCAGGGGATTGCCGGCCTCGTGATTGGGGGCCGCAGCCGCCTGGCATTTGCCGGCGCGGTATTTTTCAAGCGCCTGGCCCACGGTCATGCCGTCCATATCCTGGATGACGGTGATGCCGGCTGCCTGCAGGGCCTCAAAGGCCTTGGGGCCGACATAGCCGCTTATGACCACGCTGACGCCCGCGTCGGCGAGATGCTCCGTCGTGGCGATGCCGGCGCCGGTAGCCCGGATCTGGGCGTCGCCGTTATCGAGATAGGTAATGGAGGGGGCGAGGGAAAGATCCCCGTGCGGAAAAGCGGCGAGAACAAAGCCGCCGGCACGGCCGTAGCGGGGGTCCACGGCATCGTCGACGCTGGGACCTTCAGCGGAAATGGCCACAATGGACATAATGTTTCTCCTGTTCAGACGGGGGCAGCGTTTCGCGTGCATGAGCTCGTAGCTGCCGCCTTCGATGCGGAGGATCCGCCCTTTGACGAGGGCTTCGGCCACGGTGCGCCTCGCCTCGGCGAGGGTGCGTCCGTAGGCGTGCCTCGAGACGCCGCAGCGTCCGGCCGCGTCGCTGGCGTTCAGGCCTTCCAGATCCGAGAGCCGCAGCGCCTCAAGACCCTCCACAGTGAGCGTCTCTGTTTCGGCTTCGGTAAGGGGAACGCCGCAGGGAGTGAAGAATGTCGCCCCCGGAGCGCGTTCCACCCTGCGGCTGTTCTTTGGTCTGGCCATGGGCGGACTCCTGTCTGTTTCGTTTACGGACAGGATAACCCCGGTTTCTGAATCGTCAACATACTGAAATAGTTATCTATTTATTATTATTTCGCTCAAATGAGCGAAATAACGGCAAAAAGGGGAGTTTCCGGGAAATAAAAATTTTTTTGGCCGGAGAAAGAAAAAGCCCTTTCCGGAGGAGGGAAGGGCTGAATATCCGATGGCGGTGTAGAAATGCGGGAGAGTCTGAAAGCGTCCCCCAAAAGCGCCCTAGTCTTTTTTCTCCGGCCGTGCGCCGGCCAGGGCCGCGAGGTTTCCCCTGAAGATGAGTTTCGTGGCTGTTTCGTCCGCGAGATCAGCCACGTCCATGAATTTTTCCAGGAGGGACAGGAGAAAAAGCCTGTCGTGTTCACAGCCGTCGCGGAAATCCTGTTCCATCTCTCCTGATTTCATATAGTCAGCGAAGTCATCAAGATCCTTTTCCGTCAGTCTGAGCATGCCTGCCTCCGTTTTTTTGA
>ONPA01000010.1 GCA_900319575.1 uncultured Desulfovibrio sp.
AAACTCAACGGCACGGAACACGAAGTGTCGAAGCGGCATCCCGCCGTGGGCAAGATCTACGACGCCATCATGGAATCGTACAAGAACGGCCGCACCACCTCCTACTCCTACGAGGAAATGGAAATTCTGGCGCACCGCTTCATGCCCGAGCTCTTCACTTCCGAATTCGACCATATGAAGCAGCTGGCAGGCGAGCTTTCCGCCCACCTGCTCATCAAGCTGGCCGAGGAGGAATCCCTGCTCACTTACGGTAGGGACGCCTGCAGCCGCCTCAACGAATTCGCGAAGGAATACCCCTTCATCCAGTACCTCTATCTCACGGACGCCCAGGGCAAGCTCAAGTGCTCCACCATCACGGATCCGGCCTACCAGGAGAAGTACGAGGCCCTTCCCATCGGCTATGACTTCTCCGACAGGGAATGGTTCAAAAAGCCCATGGCCACAGGCGATCTGAACATCATGGACGTTTATCAGTCCAGGTTCACGGGCAAGCTGGTGATCACGGTTTCCTGCGCCGTCACGGACAAGGATGACAACATCACCGGCGTCCTCGGCTGCGACATCCAGCTTGAGCAGCTCCTCAAGAGAGCCCAGGAACTGGAACTCGCCCAGCACGAGGAACAGGACAGGGGCTGATTTTCCTCCCGCAGACAACTTCAGGGAGGCGGATTTCCCGCCTCCCAAAACCGCACATATCCACGAGCAGCTCATGATTACACTCAGCGACAAACTCACCGTTCTGAAGGACGGCAGGCTCCTCGGCGAAGAGGAAGCCCGGGCCACCGGCACCGACATCGCCCAGGCGAAGAAGAACACCCTGGCCTCCCGCATTCTCAGGGCCCACAGCAAAGCTTCCGACAGGGACAGCCTCCTGCACATCACCTTTGACGGACTCGCCTCCCACGACATCACCTTCGTAGGCATCATCCAGACCGCCAGAGCCAGCGGCCTGAAGGAATTCCCCGTTCCCTACGCCCTCACCAACTGCCACAACAGCCTCTGCGCCGTCGGTGGCACCATCAACGAGGACGACCACCTCTTCGGCCTCACCGCTGCCCAGAAATACGGCGGCAACTACGTTCCCCCGAACCTGGCCGTCATCCACCAGTACGTGCGCGAGACCATGGCCGGCTGCGGCCGCATGATCCTCGGCTCCGACAGCCACACCCGCTACGGCGCCCTCGGCACCATGGGCGTGGGCGAAGGCGGCCCCGAGCTCGTGAAG
Source organism: uncultured Desulfovibrio sp. (assembly GCA_900319575.1). Lineage (GTDB taxonomy): Bacteria > Desulfobacterota > Desulfovibrionia > Desulfovibrionales > Desulfovibrionaceae > Desulfovibrio. The sequence goes on from ONPA01000010.1 coordinate 1,226, forward strand.
CAGCTTCTGAAGCGCACCTACGACATCGCGGAGCCCGAGACCGTCCTCGTGTGGCTCGAGAACGCCCCCCAGCCCGGCGTGGGCCCGCAGGACGTGGCCGTCGCCCTCGTCGGCGCCGTCTTCAAGAGCGGCTTCGTCAAGAACCGCGTCCTCGAGTTCGCCGGCCCCGGCATCGCGAGCCTCTCCGTCGAGTACCGCATGGGCATCGACGTCATGACCACCGAGACCACCTGCCTCTCCTCCATCTGGGAGACGGACGACAGGGTCAAGGCCTACCTCACCGAACACGGCCGCGCCGGGGACTACAAGAAGCTCTCCCACGACGCTCCCGCCGCCTTCGACCGCTGCATCGTCATCGACCTCGCCAAAGTGCCGGCCATGATGGCCCTGCCTTTCCATCCGAGCAACGCGTACCCGGTGACCGAAGTCATCGCCCACGCGAAGGATATCTTCGGTGAAATCGAGGATGCGGCCCACAAACAGTTCGGCAGACTCGCCGACAGCTTCAGGCTCAGGGACAAGATCCACGCCGACGGCATCCATGTGGATCAGGGCCTCATCGCCGGCTGCGCCGGCGGCTCCTTCGAGAACCTGACCCTCGCCGCCGCTATCCTTGACGGAAAGAGCATCGGCAACACGCCCTTCTCCCTCTCCGTCTACCCCGCTTCCGAGCCCCAGGCCATCGCCCTCGTGCGCAACGGCTCCTATGTGAAGCTCATGGAAGCCGGCGCCCTCATCAAGAACGCCTTCTGCGGCCCCTGCTTCGGCGCGGGCGACACCCCGGCTCACGGCGCCCTGTCCATCCGCCACTCCACCCGCAACTTCCCGAACCGCGAGGGCTCCAAGCCTGGCAACGGCCAGGTCGCGGGCGTGGCCCTCATGGACGCCCGCTCCATCGCCGCTACCGCGGCCAACGCCGGACGCCTTACCCCGGCCACGGATCTTGACTGGGATAAGATCAACCCTGATCTCACCTACCATTTCGACGCCAATATCTACAAAGAGCGCTGCTACCAGGGCTGGGGCAGGGCCGATTCCTCCGTGGAACTCAAGTACGGTCCCAACATCACTGACTGGCCGGCCATGGCCGCTCTTCCCGAGAATCTGCTCCTCAGGGTCGCCTGCGTCATCACCGACCCCGTGACCACCACCGACGAGCTCATCCCCTCCGGTGAAACCTCCTCCCTGCGCTCCAACCCCCTGAAGCTGGCCGAGTTCGCCCTCTCCAGAAAGGATCCGGAGTACGTGGGCAGGGCCAAAGACGTGTTCGCCTTCGAGAAGAAGCGCGAAGCCGACCCGGCTGACGCGTCCGTCCTTCAGGCCGTGCGCAAAGCCCTCGCTCCTCTCGAAAAGAGCGACAGGGCGCTCTTTGACGCCATCTGCGGCGGAAAGGATCTCGCTGGCACCGGCATCGGCTCGACCATCTTCGCCATGAAGCCCGGAGACGGCAGCGCCCGTGAGCAGGCCGCTTCCAGCCAGAAGGTGCTCGGCGGCTGGGCCAACCTCGCCCTCGAATACGCCACGAAGCGCTACCGCTCCAACCTCATTAACTGGGGCATGCTGCCTTTCCTCTGCGAGCCCGGCATCGAGAAGACCATCGCCAACGGCGACTTCATCCTTGTGCCCGGCATCCGCTCCGCAGTGAAGGAAAAAAAGGAAGTCATTCCCGCACTCTTCATCCATGACGGCAGCGTATCCGCTCTCTCCCTGAAGCTCGGCGATCTCACCGATGACGAGCGCCGCATCATCCTCGACGGGTGCCTCATCAACTTCTACAACGAAAAGTAAGCCACAGCGTTTCTGACAGCCAGAGGGAGCTGCGCATCCTGCGCGGCCCCCTCTTTTTTTACCCGTCACGGGAACATTCCCCGGAAGCGCCCCGGAAAATCAGCAGGCCTGTTTCACGTCCTGCCCGGGATAAACAACGTGATCTGCGATTTCTCAGAATCATGCCGCGATAACGAAAATCTGAACGGTTTTCACAAAAATTTAGTTTAATCAAAAAAAATTTGCTAAAATATCCTCATTTATTATTTTTTTTGCTAAAAAAAACAAATTTAACAAAAAAATTTCAGGAAAAATCCGTTTTTAAGCATTTTTTTGTTAATTTTGAAAAAAAATCATATTGACGTAACGAAAAATCTGATATTTTTGCAAAAAATTGAGTTTAATCAAAAATAATTTGCTAAATTTTCTTCATTTTATCGAATAATTTTGTTAATTTCAGCACATTCCGTAATTTCTGACATGGAAGTGGAGGAAAAAACATGCTGCCTGCTGAATTAGCCGAACTGGTGAGGCGGATCCAGAAGCAAAAGTCGGAAGGACAGACCATTGAGATTAAGTCTGCCCATGAGGATGTACCGAAACGGCTTTATGACACCCTGTCTTCCTTTTCGAATCAGGATCAGGGAGGCATCATTTTTTTCGGTATTGATGAACTAAAAGACTATGCAGTAGTCGGCATCTACGATCCACAGGATCTGCAAAAAAAAGTTACCGAACAGTGCAATCAGATGGAACCGCCGGTCAGAGCTCTCTTTACCATTGCTGAAATCGAGGGGAAACAGGTTTGCTCTGCTGAAATCCCCTCCATAGAACTCTCTGAAAGACCCTGTTATTACAAGGGCGCAGGGAAAGTAAAGGGATCATACATACGTGTCGGCGATGCTGATCAGCACATGACAGACCACGAAATCTACAGCTTTGAAGCCTACCGCAGGCACCGGCACGATGATGAGCGTCCCGCGGAGAGGGCATCCATGAATATGCTGGACAGGGATGCGCTGCAAAGCTACCTGGCGGAACAGCGAAAATCCCGGCCGAAATTCGCCTCCCTCCCGGATTCACCTGCCTGCGAGCTGCTGAATATCTCCCGCTCGGGGAAGCCGACTCTGGCTGCCATCATGAACTTCTGTGTCTATCCACAGGGATATTACCCGCAGCTCTGCATCACGGCAGTCTCCGTACCCGGCACACAGATAGGCGATGTCAGCGGGAACGGTGTGCGTTTCCTCGACAACAGCCGCATCGAAGGCACTATCTCCAGCATGGCAGACCAGGCTGTGGCTTTCTGTCTCCGGAACATGAAAGTACGGACGGTCATCGACCCCAGGACCGGACGCAGAGACGACCGCACGGAATATCCCGTAGAGGCAATCCGCGAGGCTGTGCTCAATGCCCTGATCCACCGGGATTACAGCACGTACACGGAAGGCACCCCCGTGCAGCTTGATCTTTTCACGGATCGTCTTGAGGTGCACAGCCCCGGCTGCCTTTACGGCGGAATGAGCGTGGAACAGCTCGGGTATGCGAAACCGGAACTGCGCAATCCCGCTCTGGCTGTGATGGCGGAAAAGCTCACGGGGGCAGAAAACCGGTATTCCGGTATCCCGACAATGCGCCGGGCCATGAAGGAATTCCACCTTCCGGAACCGAAATTCGAAAACCGGAGAGACGAGTTCGTTGTCACTTTTTACAACACGGCGGCGGGCTCTCCTGCAGCCACGGACAGCCCCTCAGAAAAAAATTCCGCATCCCAGACGGACCTCCTGCTCGACTTCTGCAAAACACCCCGCACCCGTCAGGAACTCGCGGACTTCCTGGGACGTAAAACCGTGTACTCCGCCATGCGAAAGTTCATAACGCCCCTGGTGAAAAGCGGCAGGCTTGAAATGACTATCCCCGAAAAACCCAAAAGCAAAAATCAGCGTTACCGCACGCGGCCGCAGCAGGCCCTCTGACACACCGGCGTTTTTCCGGCGGCGCACTGCCGCCTGAGCCTCTTTTCCGTGTCAGGCAGAACTGTCCCGGGACTTTCTGACAGGGAGAACAGCGGGGCAGTCACCGGGGAGACGGGGAAGGGGGAAGCAGCGCGATCATAAAATTCCGCCTTCTGTCCAGAATCTGGAAAGCCGGTCTGATATGTCTGTCATGTCCGGCAGACCAGGCGCAGTGCCTGCCGGATGAATCCTCCTTTCTTTCCCCGTCCGGCCGATTCCTGCCGGACATGCCAGCCGGGCGGCGGGAAGGCACGCTCCACCTTTCCCGCCGCCCGCGGTTCTGAAAAGGGGCTGTCAGGCGATCGCTCACCGGATCCGCCAAACGATCGCCCACCTGGCCCGCATCAACAGCCTCAGGCCTGGGGCCCGCAGATATCCGCGCAAAAAAAACAAAAAAAGCTGGATAAAGTTCAGAATCTGGAAAGGTGACAGCACAGACTGAAGTTTTTTACCTGAAAATGCGTCATCCGGGGCAGAGCACGGGAAAAGAGTCCCGGGATGCCCCGGCAGGCGCTCCCGGATCCGGAAGCACAAAAAAGGGAAGATACCCGCGAAGGGCATCTTCCCTGAATTTTTCTGAAAAAGAGAACCGTCTAGTCCCAGTGGAACGTCTCGGTCTTTTCGATGGCGGGATCGAGGCTGTTCCTTACGGGACAGCGTTTAATGGCGATGCCGAGCCCTTTGCGGTCACGCTCGCTGTACTCCTGCTCCGGCATGAAGATGTCGATGGCGTATCTGCTGATGCGCATGGGGTGATCGGCCATATCCGTGACGATCCTGGCGTGCAGGCCCTCAGTGGACATATTCCTGTGCTCCAGATAGATGCCCACGATGGAGAGAATGCAGTTGACGAGGCCGGCGCTGACCATTTCAACAGGACCCCAGAGATCAAAGGAACCCGGACCGGCCTGACAGACGATTTCGGCCCTGCCTTCGAGCACGGCCTTTGTCCGCATGCCGCCGAGCCAGGTATTGTCGATGGTGAACTCGAGAAAAGGTTTTTCCTCTGACATGGCGCCTACTTCCCTTTGGCGGGCTCGATGCACTCGACGCCGTGCATGTAGGGCACGAGCACTTTGGGAAGGACGATGCTGCCGTCCTTCTGCTGTCCGTTCTCGATGATGGCGGCCATGGTTCTGCCTGTGGGCAGGCCGGATCCGTTGAGGGTGTGCACGAACTGCGTCCTGCCGCCTTTGGGCTTGAAGCGGATATTGGCGCGGCGGGCCTGGAAGTCAACGCAGTTGGAGCAGGACGAAATCTCCCTGTAGGTCTTCTGGGCGGGCAGCCAGACCTCGAGGTCGTACGTCTTGGCGGAGCTGAAGCCCATGTCGCCGGTGCAGAGCACGATCTGGCGGTAGGGAAGTTCCAGTTCCTCGAGGAGCTGGCGGGCGTGGCCGGTCATGAGCTCGAGCTGGTTGAAGCTGTCGTCCGGATGGGAGAAGCGCACCATCTCGATCTTGTTGAACTGGTGCATGCGGATGAGGCCGCGGGTATCCCTGCCGGCGGCGCCGGCTTCGGAGCGGAAGCAGGCCGTGGCGGCCGTGTAGCCCCTCGGGAGATCCTCCTCATTCAGAACCTCGCCCGCGTGCAGGTTGGTGAGCGTCACTTCCGCGGTGGGGATGAGGTAGTAGTCCTGCTCGCGCAGCCTGAAGAGGTCCTCCTCGAACTTGGGAAGCTGGCCCGTGCCGGTCATGGTGGCGCGGTTGACGATGAAGGGAGTGGCCACTTCGATGTAGCCCTGTTTCTCGTGCTCATCGAGGAAGAAATTGATGAGGGCGCGCTCGAGCTTGGCAGCCCAGCCGAAGGTGATGACGAAGCGGCTGCCGGCCTCGCGCACGGCGCGCTCGAAGTCAAGGCCGCCAAGATTCGTGCCGAGATCCCAGTGGGGCTTCGGCTCGAAGTCAAAGGACGGCGGGGTTCCCCAGCGGCGGATCTCCACGTTCTCGGTCTCGTCCTTTCCCACGGGCACGGAGGCGTCGGGGATGTTGGGCACGCCCATCATCCAGTCCGTCACCGCCTGCCTCGCTTCCTCGGTCTCGGCGTCAAGAGCCTTGATGCGGTCGGAGAGCCCGCCAAGCTCGGCGATGCGCGCGGAGGCATCCTTTCCCTCGCGCTTCAGCAGGGCCACTTCCTGGGAAGCCTTATTGCGCTCGCTTTTGAGCGTCTCGACCTCGGCGATGAGAGCGCGGCGCTTCCCGTCGAGCTTCTGGAAATCCTCTATGGAAAGTTTGGAGTGGCGCACCTTCAGGTTGCGTTCCAGTATTTCCGGCTGTTTCTGTACAAGCTTGAGATCTAACATACTGTCCTCATTTGAATACCTGCCGCGTCTCCCCCGTGGGGTTCACTCTTTTTTCATGGCGGCAGGCCGCCTTGTTTTTTAAGGAAGGAGGGCAAAAAATGCCCTGAACGGAAATTTTTACCTTGACGGCGGGGCCTCGACTTAGTCTAAACTGATAAGAATTTCTACTTATGTAGATAGCACCCGGAGCCCTTGCCTTGCAAGGATGCGCGCTTACGTAGTAATCTGAAGGGTACAGAACCCCTCGGCTCTGTCCGGCCACGCCGCGCGTCGCCGTGCGCCTCGTTCCAGAACCTCCGGGGCCGCGACCCGGATCACACTGCGGAGACTCCACATGAAAATGCCCCGTCTGCTTCTTCCCGTTTTCCTTGCTGCCGCCATGGGCATGCTCACGGCCTGCGGCCCCAGCAACACCATTCACCTGCAGCCCTACAAGGCGGCTTCCTCCGTCCTGCCCGGCCCCACGTCACCCACGATCTCCGTGGTGAAATTCCAGGATCAGCGCCCGGATCCCTCCTCGCTCGGCAAACGCCGTGACGGCAGCTATTTCACCACCATGGACAGCGCCTCGGAGTGGTTCTCTCGCTCCATCGTGGACGCCCTTTCTGCCCGCGGCTACCAGGTGAGCTACGCCCAGTCCACGGCCGAAGCCATCAAGGGCAAGCCCGCCTACCTGCTGACCGGCACCCTGAACGAGCTCAAAATCAACGAGAAGTCGGCCACGTCCTTCGATACTTCCATTACGGCTAAATACACGCTGGCTGACCGCAACAAAAAGATCTCCATGGAGACCCTCAACGCCAGCCAGACCAAGACCGGCCTGCCAGGCAACAGCACGGTTGAGAACCTGCTGAGGGATACCCTCACCGACGTGGTCAACCCCATGGCCGAGAAGGTGGCCGCCAAAATCGGCAGATAACTTTTCCCCTCTATCAGCATACTGCCGGGATTTCCGCGTAAGCGGGGATCCCGGCTTTGCTTTCCGGAGGCATACTTTGGCCCAGCAGATCATGCTCAAGGTTTACGCAAACGTCATCCATCCCGGGAAAGGCCTCTCGGACGCCCTGCGCCCGCTCTGCCATGAGGCTGTCTCCACGGACGGCGGCGACAATTCCGTCACGGAGAAGGACGGCATGGTCCTTCTTTCCTTCGAGGGCATCTACTTCCCCTGGGAAGAGGCGGCCGGTGCCATACGCTCCCATATCACGAAGGACTCCACCGGAAAGATGGACGTGCTTGATATGGAAAACTGGCGCATCACCCGTTTTTTCATAAAGGACGGCACGGTCACGTCCCGGTCGGGCTCCCTCAACAACGCTCTCGACTACAACGGTTTCTAATCCTGCCTGCGCTTGAAGAGCTTCTCGAGGGCAGCGGCGTCCCGGCGCAGCACGGTGGGCCGGCCGTGCGGGCAGTAATCCCTGTCCGGCGTGGCGAGCCACTGGGAAACAAGATTCATGGCCTCGTCCCGCGTGAGCCTCTGCCCGCCCTTGATGGCGGACCGGCAGGCCATGGTGGCAAAACGCGCCCGGAAATCGTCCTTTAATCCCGCGAGGCACTCCCTGAGAAAATCCTGCGCTCCGGCGCGGTCCAGAAGGGCCGGTATCCCGTCCACGGTGAGCGTGCCGCCGGAGAGCGTTCCCCTGTAGCCCAGGCCTTCCAGCATCTCCTTCACGTCTCTCCAGCGCCCGGCCTCGGCAGGGTGCAGTTCGAGCACCAGGGGCAGGGCCAGGCCCTGGCTCGCCCCATGCCAGCCCTTTTCCGAAAAACGCGAAAAGAGAATGCGCTCGTGCACGGCGTGCTGGTCGAGGATGACGAGGGCGTCCGACGCGTCACGGAACACAAGATAGGTGCCCGCCACCTGCCCGAGATACTCGAGCCCGCGGGACGGGGCCGGTTCCGGCACTTCCCGCAGAAGATTTTCCGGCACGGGAGGCGTGGGACGGGGTTCGGTCTTCTCCTCCTCCCGGAAGGACGGCGCGTCTTCTCCGGAAGGCGCCGGCTGCGCCGCCCCCGGGAATCCGCGGGAATCCGGCACAGCGGAAGGCCGCGCCACGGTCCATTCCCCGCCGCCCTCAGGCTCCCTCTCTGAAGGCAGGGGCCTC
>ONPA01000108.1 GCA_900319575.1 uncultured Desulfovibrio sp.
CACTAAACGGTCAGCGCACCTCGTAGACGCGGGCGAAGACGTTGTCGTAGAGCAGCTTGAAGTACGGTGAGAAGCGCGGATCCTGGGGATCGGAGAGAAGAAGCTGGACCATGAGGGAGCTGTAAAGGCGCTGATCCATGGCGAGCTTTTCGCCGGTCACCCGGTTGAAGAAGAAATTCACGTTGCGGCGCGTATTGAGAAAGGCCTGCTGCTCGGCCTGGCTCGCGCCCTTGTGCGCGTCGAACCATTCCTGCACGTAGTTGCGGCAGGTCACGCCCGTTTCCTCGAAGACGTTGATGGAGGCCGGCGCGATGGACGTGCCCGTCCCCTCCACCTGCACGAGGCCCCTGTCAAGCTGGTAGGCCAGGGACTGGGGTACGATGGAGAGAGCTCCGCCCTCCCCTCCGGCCTGGGCAAAGTTCCAGCTGCCAAAGTTGCTGATCCAGAAGCCCAGCCGCAGCATCTCGAAACTGACCACGATGAACTGCCGTCCGCGCCCCTTAATGAGGGGCGTGTCCGGTGAACGCAGGCGGTTCATGAGCGCCTCGGCCTGCTCCCCGCTGAGGCCTTCGAAGACATTGCCCGGCTCGTTGCCCTTTTCAGAGGTGTAGCGGATGAGCTGGCGGGCGAAGCGGGGATTATCCGTGGCGAACACGGCTGCGGGCAGATAGAGGGAGGGGCCGCCGTGCTGGGCGCCGTCAGCGATGGTGGCGCGGCGGGAGAAATGATGGGCCGCGTAGCCCCAGTCCCACCACAGCCAGACCATAGCGTCCTTCGGAGTCATGGTGCGTATGCGCGCAAGGGCCTCGGCGTGGCGGCGGTTGATCATGGGGCCCTGGCTCATGGCGGGAATAAGCTGCAGGAAAGGCGCGATGAGGGTCACGGCCACGATGGTGCTCGCGATCATGCCGGAAGCGGCTCCGCGCAGGCGCACGGAGACGAGACGCTGCACGATCCAGAAAACGCAGAGCGTGAGGCCTATGGCCACGACAGGCGCGCCGAACATGACCATGCGGCCGCCAAGACGGGTGCTCAGGAGGCCGAGGGCTGCCAGGGGCAGGAGGAAGAGCGCGCCAGGCCTGCGCCAGCAGACGAAGCAGTAGCCCAGCATGCCGGCCAGACTGGCTTCGGTCCAGGGATGAAAATAGGAGAGAACGGCGGAAAGGGAGAGATCCTGCACCTCGATGATGGACTGGGCCACGGAAGGATAGACGAGATCCGTCACGCCGGGAGCCGCCGCGTCGCCCGTGTGCTTCAGGTAGGCGTTCACCTGATTGATGATGGTGGTGAGGATGGAGCCCTGCACCATGAAAAAGGCCGTGGCAAGCCAGAAGCACAGAAGCACGCGCCAGTCCGTGAAGAAGGTCTGCCACCTAGCGGAGCGGCCCACCACGAGCATGAGCACAGCGGCAAGGAGGAAGCCAGCCGGGCCGCAGAGGGCAGGCAGGGCGTAGGAAAGGGAACCCAGAAGGAGAAGCCTTGTCCGCCCGCGGGGCGCGAGGAAGACGCTCATCAGGAAGAGCAGGGCCACATTGTAGCGGATGAGGTACGGGAAAACGGAATGCCATTCCTGGGTCCACCAGGAAATGACGCCGGAAAGGCCGAGGAAAAGCACCCACTGCCAGCGCAGGGGATTGCCGAAATGGGGAAAGCGGGCCACGGCCGGCCCGAAAACCCGTCTGGCCACGCCGATGCCCGTGGAGGCGGCGAGCTTCTCGAGCATCATCCTCGGGAGCAGCATGTAGCGGGTGGCCCAGGCCGCCGGAGCCAGGGTCATGAACAGGGGAAAGAACAGGGTGACGAGATCGGTGTCGTAAAAGCCGAGCAGCGTGCGCGCGAGAAAGCCAGGGGCAAGACAGGTCAGGAGTCCCGCGGCCACGCCGGCCTCAAGGCTGCCAAGGATCCAGACCCAGGCCGCCACGATGCCGGCCACGAGGCTCGCCAGGACAGCGGGGAACCAGAATGCCACGGACGCGGGTTCGGCGTGCACGGCAAGGGCCATGAGGCGGAGCATCTCGGACATGGGATGCCCGGCGCCGAAGCCAAAGTTCTCGGCGCCCGCCACCCAGTGATAGGCGTCGTGGGTGGCGAGGAGGAGCTCCGAACCGAGCCGGTACTCGGGATCATTCCAGGACGGCCATTCCAGCATGCGCATGCCGAAGGCGAGGAGCACGGTCAGCCCTATCCAGAATATGCCCCGCAGGCGCTGCCCCGCATCCGAGCCCGGAGAGGCCAGGGGCACGGGGAGATTCCTCTTTGTCTCTTCCCCGGCCATGATCAGTTCTCTCCGCGGCGCAGGGCCCAGAGGTAGCGGACGTGACCGCGCACGCTGTAGGATTTTGAGGAATGCGCGAGCCATCCCTCCGGCACATCCGGAGGAAGGGGATCATTCATCATGAAAACGGCGAAGCCGCCAGGGAGAAGCGCCGCGTCAATGAAGGAGAGAAGCTCACGCCACGGCATGAACGCCCGGCTCACGATGAGATCACAGGGAGCGTGGGAGGCGAAGTACGTTTCAGCGGGGACGGCCTGCACGTCCGTTTTTTTAAGGTGCAGGGTGCCGCAGGCCTGAATCAGGAACATGGCCCGCTTCTGCCGCTTTTCTATCATGGTGTAGCTTCCCTCCGGCCAGAGCAGGCGCAGCGGGATGCCGGGCAGTCCGGCGCCCGCGCCGAGATCGAGGACGCGGGGATCCCCGGGCAGGGGCAGGCTTTCGAGGAAGGGGGCGAGGTAGAAGCTGTCGGCCACAAGAAATCCGGCCGCGTCCTGCCAGGTTTCCTGGCCCACGAGGTTCATGACGCGGTTCCAGGTCATGAGCATGTGCACATAGGTGACAAGACGGGGCAGAACCTGGGAGGAGACCGTCACGCCCGAGGCGGCGAGGCAGTCCCGCATGGCCTCATCGCTGATGCGCCCCACGCGGGGCTTTTCTCCGGGGGCGGTTCTCCCTGACTTCGTCGTGCCGCCCGCCGCGGCGGGCGCGCCCTTTCTTCTGCGCGGCGGGACAAAACCCGCGCTGCCGCTCTTCGTATGCGTAAATTTCTTCATGGCGTCTCCGGGTGTGCTCGTCTCAGGCCGCCGGTGGATAGCCGGCAGTGCGTGAAACCTACCCCGTGAGGCCTCTACTTGCAAGCACAGGCAAGTTAACGTAATACTTAAGGTTCAAAAACGCTTTCCCGCACGGGAAAACAGCGCAGCCAAGGGAGGCAGCACAGATGCAGGAATTTTCCATCCTCTTTCCCGGCCAGGGCTCTCAGACGCCCGGCATGGGACGCGACGTGGCGGACGCCAGCTCCGAAGCCATGGAACTCTGGAAACAGGCTGAGGAAATGAGCGGCCTCCCGCTGAGAGGCATATTCTGGGAAGGCAGCAAGGAGGAGATGGAGGACACCAAGGCGCTTCAGCCCGGGCTCACCGTCGTCAATCTCACCCTGTGGCAGGCCCTTTCCCGCAAAGTGAAGCCCCTTGCCGTCGCCGGGCACAGCCTCGGCGAGTTCAGCGCCCTCGCTGCCGCCGGCGTGCTCACGCCGGAAGAAACCCTGCAGGCCGTTTCCCTGCGCGGCCGCCTCATGGCCGAAAGCGACCCCGATGGCAGGGGCGCCATGGCCGCCGTGGTGAAGCTTCCCCTCGAAAAGGTGGAGAGCATCGTGGAAAAGGCGCGTCAGGAAAGCGGCCAGACCGTTCTCGTGGCCAACTACAACAACCCCGGCCAGTACGTGGTGAGCGGTGAGAAAGAGGCCGTGGCCCTTGTGGGCAGCCTCGCGAAGGAAGCGAAGGGCCGGGCCATTCCCCTGGCCGTGAGCGGCGCTTTCCACAGCCCCCTGATGGAAAAGGCCAACGCGGAATTCTCGAAGCTTCTGAAGAAGCTCACCTTCAGGAAACCCCGCGTTCCCTTTTACAGCAACGCCGCGGGCGGCCCCCTCGCCGAGGGCGAAAGCATCCGCGGGGCCATGCTGAACCAGATGACAAGTCCGGTGCGGTGGGACGAGCTCATGCGCAGCCAGGCTGAAGCGGGCATCCGCTCCTGGATTGAGGTGGGACCGAAGGCCGTGCTCGGCAAGATGGTGTCCCGCTGCCTCGAGCCCATGGGCATCGAAAGCGGCAGCATCAGCGTGGGTCTCGTGAGCGATCTCGGGAGCCTTGAAAAAATTAACGGTTAATCACGGAATTTTCACTCATTCAGAAGATAACGAAGAGGCGGACGGGGAGCGGCCGGCGCGGGAAAAGGCGCCCGGTCCCCGGAGCCGGGACCGCGGGCACGCCCGCGGTTCACTGATATTGGGAGACAGCAATGCAGGCATTTGACAGTGTGCGTTCAGCCCTCAGCGGCTTCCTTCAGGAAAAAGGCCTCGAATGGCCGGCCAAGGCGGTTGTGGAGGCCGCGAAGGATCCGAAGCACGGTGACGTGGCCACCAACCTGGCCATGCTCCTTGCGAAGCCCCTGCACAGGGCGCCGCGCGACATAGCGGCCGAACTGGCCGCGTGGATCAGGGATCACACGGACGGCGTGGAAAACGTTGAGGTGGCGGGTCCCGGCTTCTGCAACGTGACGTTCTCCCAGGTCTTCTGGCGCAGGGTGGTGCAGCAGGTGGAGAAGGAAGGCGCGGCCTTCGGAAGCTCCACCATCGGCGGCGGCCGCAAAACCCTCGTTGAATACGTTTCCGCCAATCCCACCGGCCCCCTGCACGTGGGACACGGCCGCGGCGCAGCCGCGGGCGACAGCCTGGCCCGCATCCTGCGCAGGGCCGGCTACGACGTGACCACCGAGTACTACATCAACGATGCCGGACGCCAGATGCGCATTCTCGGCATGTCCGTGTGGTACCGTCTGCGCAACCTCGTGGGCCGCACCATGGCCGAACCCGAGGATTACTACCGCGGCAGCTACATCACCGACATCGCGAAGGAGATGCTCGAAAAGGATCCGTCCCTGGCGGACGCTTCCGACGAGGACGGGAAGGAGCGCTGCTACGAGTACGCCAAGAATGAAATCCTCGAGGGGATTAAGAAGGATCTGCGCGACTTCCGCGTGGAGCACCAGAACTGGTTCTCCGAGAAGACGCTCGTTGACGGCGGCCTCGTGGACAAGGCCTTTCAGGCCCTGAAGGACGCGGGCTACACCTACGAGAAAGACGGAGCCCTGTGGTTTGCCACGTCCCGCCTCGGCGATGACAAGGACCGCGTTCTCAGGAAGTCCGACGGCTCCCTTACCTACTTCGCCTCGGACATTGCCTACCATCACAACAAATTCGAGCGCGGCTTCGACTGGCTCATCGACGTCTGGGGCGCGGATCACCACGGCTACGTGCCGCGCATGCGCGCCGCCATTGAGGCCATGGGAAAGGGGAAGAAGAACTTCGACGTGGTGCTCATTCAGCTCGTGAACCTGCTCATCAACGGCCAGCCCGTGAGCATGTCCACCCGCGCCGGGACCTTCGAGACCCTGGCCGATGTGGTCAGGGAAGTGGGCGCCGACGCCGCGCGGTTCATGTTCCTCTCGCGCAAGACGGACAGCCCGGTCGACTTCGACCTCGAGGCCGTCAAGCAGCGCACCATGGAAAACCCCGTGTACTACGTGCAGTACGCGCACGCCCGCGTCGCCGCCCTGCTGCGCCGCGCTGCTGAGGAAGGTGTCACCATTCCGGACGTCTCAGACGACGCCGCCCTCGCCGGCCTCACCCTGCCGGACGACATGGCCCTCCTGCGCAAGATGGCCCTTTACAGGGATATGCTGGAGCAGGCCGCCACGACGCTCTCCGTACACCACGTGAGCCACTACCTCATGGAGCTCTCGCAGCTCCTGCACAGCTACTACACCAAGAATCAGATTCTGAAGGCCGGCGACCCCGTCACCACGGGATCCAGGCTCGCCCTTCTGCGCGCCGTGAGCCGCGTCATCGCCAACGGCCTTGACCTCATGGGTGTCAGCGCCCCCGACCACATGTAACCGCACCGGCAAGCCAGCCGGCGGGGAGATTTGCCATGGCTTTTTCCCTCCAGAATTTCATCCGCACGACCCAGACCAGAGACGGATCGCCCCGCTTCGTGATCACGCTGAGCGCTCCCGCTTCGGCCCTCATCGCCGCTATCCTCATCGTCATTGTGGCCTGGTGCTTCTTCATGGGCTTCATGGTGGGACGCGGGCAGAATCCGGAAAAGCATCTGGAGGAAATCGCAGCCATCGTGGGCAAGGCAAAGAACGATGAAGCTGCGGCGCCGCAGGGGGATGCGAAACCCGGGGACGCCGGCACGGCTGAGGATCAGAACGGGGAGAACGCGCAGGCGAAGGACAAAAACCAGCCTGACGCACAGGCTTCCCCTGACGGACAGCCTGACCAGGGCGCCGGTGACCAGCAGGCGGCTGACGCCGCCGCTTCCGATACCCGCACGGGAGCCCAGGCTCCCCTGAAGGACGCCATCCGCCAGCAGCCGAAGAAGCCCGATCCCGCCCAGACAGGAGAGCCCGTCTTCATCTATACGTACCGTCTCGCCACCGTGAAGACCCAGGAAGCCGCCAAAAGCGAACAGAAGCGCTACCAGAGCAAGGGCTTTCAGTGCGTTATCCGCAAGCTCAACTCGAGCTTCAGCCTGAACATGACCCTGCGCGGCACGGAAAAGGACGACGCGGCCCTGCGCCAGAAGCTCAAGTCCGCCGGTCTCGGTGCTCCCATGCTGCTTTCCAAGAAGAAGCGATAGAAAGGTGTTCCACATGACCCGAAACTTCTGTGCCCGGCTCGGGACGGCCAGCCTCCGCGGCCTCCGCTTCATGGGCAGCCTCATGCTCTTCTTTCTGGAAGGGGTGCGGCAGATCTTCACGAGCCCGAAGATCTTCGCGAGAACCTTCCAACAGCTCTATATCATCGGATCCAAGTCCCTCTTTCTCATCGTGCTCATCGGCCTCTTCTGCGGCCTTGTGCTCGGTCTGCAGGGCTACTACACGCTGATTAAATTCGGATCCGTGGGCTTCCTCGGATCCGTGGTCTCCCTGGCCCTCATCCGCGAGCTCGGTCCCGTGCTCACGGCTATCATGCTCACCGGACGCGCCGGATCCAGCATGACTGCCGAAATAGGCGTCATGCGCATCACGGATCAGATTGACGCCCTGGACGTCATGGACATCAATTCCGTGTCCTATCTCGTGAGTCCCAGAATCGCGGCCTCGATCATATCCTTCCCGCTGCTCACCGCCGTGTTCGACGTCATCGGCATCGTGGGAGGCTATCTCACCGGCGTCGCCATGCTGGACATGAACCAGGGGGCCTATTTCTACCGGATCTCCTCGTCCGTCAGCATGACCGACATCAACTGCGGCTTCATCAAGGCCATCGTTTTCGGATGCCTCGTGACCGCCGTCTGCTGCCACCAGGGCTACTACACGCACCTGCGCCGCGATTCCGTCGGCCCCGCGGCCGTGGGCAACGCCACCACCTCCGCCGTGGTCATCTCGAGCGTGCTCATTCTGGCCGCCGACTACGTGCTGACCTCCATCTTCCTCTAGCGGAAGCGGTCAGAAAGGACCTTTCTCATGGCAAGCTGGGACATTGAATTCAGCCATCTCAAAGCCGGCTACGGGGACAACGTGGTGCTCACGGACGTCTCCGGGAAACTCCCGGGCGGCGCCGTTTCGGTCATTCTGGGCGGCTCCGGCTGCGGCAAGTCCACTCTCCTCAGGCAGATCATCGGCCTCTCGCATCCCATGGGCGGCGAGATCAGGATCGGCGGCCTGAACCTTCTCACCATGCCGGGCAGCGACTTCCGCCGCATGCGCAGATCCATGGGCGTGCTCTTCCAGGATGGTGCCATGCTCGGCGCCCTGACCCTGGCAGAAAACGTCTGCCTCCCCCTGTCGGAACATCTCAGACTCACAAAGCAGGAACTGCGCACCGAAGCCATACGCGTGCTCAGAATGGTCGGACTCGGGGACTTCGCCGACTATTACCCCAATGAACTTTCCGGCGGCATGCGCAAGCGCGCCGGCCTCGCGAGAGCCATCATCGCAGAACCGAAGCTCCTGCTCTGCGACGAGCCCACCTCGGGCCTCGATCCCATCACTGCGGCCCGCATGGACGATCTGCTTCTCTCCATGCACAGGCACTATCCGGACATGACCATCGTTGTGGTCAGCCACGATCTCGCGAGCCTGAAGCGCATAGCGGATCAGGTTCTCGTGCTCCGCGACGGTGTCTCCCTGTACTGCGGCGATCTGAATGGTCTCGAAAAAAGTCAGGATCCCTATCTCGTGCAGTTCCTGCACCGTGAGCCGGGTCCCGAGGAAGAGGAAGCCGGAGAGCTCATGCAGCCCTCCGTCGCGGCCAGGCTCGAAGCCTGGCGCAGGCGCTGAACAAAAATGCCGCCTCTTGCCTTGATGGCGGGCGGCCTATATATTTCAAACGCTTTACCCGCTGTCTCAGGGGGTTATCCGATGAACAGCAATTCACGTGCAACGGCCGTGGGCGTCTTCGTCCTCATCGGCCTTCTCTGCCTGGCCTACATGACCATCAAACTCGGCAAGATGGAGTTCTTCTCCAACGAAGGGTTTGAGCTGCAGGCCGTCTTCACCAACGTTTCCGGCCTCCGCGTGGGCGCTGACATCGAAATGGCGGGCATCCCCGTGGGACATGTCTCGAAAATCAGCCTGAGGCGCACCGACACCGACACCACAGCCATCGTCACGCTGCGGTTCAATCAGGATCTCAAACTTCCTGATGACACCATCGCCTCGGTCAAAACGGCCGGCCTCATCGGCGACAAGTTCATCGCCGTCGCCCCGGGCGGATCCCCCGACATCCTGAAGGCCGGCGACGAAATCACGGATACCGAGCCCTCAATCGATCTCGGTTCCCTCATCAGCAAATACGCATTTGGGGAGGTTAAAAAATAGTGCATACCAGGTCCTTACAAACTGTCCGTTTCCTTGGCGCCGTCCTCCTTACCCTCTGCCTCGGCTTCGCCACGGCCCAGTCCGCGCAGGCCGAGTCGGCCGCGCGCCAGGCGCTCGAAACGTCCGTCACCCGCATCCTCGACATCATCAAGAACCCGGGCTACGTCAACCCCGCCACCCGCGCGCCCCTGCGCCGCCAGATTGAGGACGAAGTTTTCCATATCTTCGACTTCAGCGAATTCTCCGCCCGCACCGTGGGCCAGCGCTGGGCCTCCTTCACGCCCGCCCAGCAGAAGAAGTTCAGCGACGCTTTCGCCGATCTCCTGCTGACCACCTATCTCGGCAAGATCGACGGCTACAACGGCGAGAAGGTCACCTATACGGGCGAACGCTCCAACGCCGCCGGCAATCGCGTGGAAGTGAGTTCCGACATCACCATGAAGGACGGCAAGAAGACCCCTGTCTCCTACCGCATGATGAACAAAAACGGCCACTGGTGCGTTTATGACGTTCTCATCGAGGGCGTCAGCCTCGTGAAGAACTACCGCACCCAGTTCCAGGACATCCTTACCACCGCGAGCCCCGACGAACTGACCACCCGCGTCAAGACCAAGGCTCTGGAAGCCAGGAACGGCAATGCAGCAAAGTAACCGAACGGCCCTTTCGGCCATGTTCGCGGCAGGCGCTCTTGCCTGCGCCCTCACCCTGGGCGCGGCAGGCAGCGCCTTTGCCGTCTCAGCGAGGCCCGTTGTGGCGCCGCCCGCCCCCAACACGGCCCCGCCGTCCACTGTCTACGGCCAGAACGGCCAGAGCCTGCCGGCTCCCGGCATCACGGTCAGGGAAAAGAAAAGCGTCGACCAGCAGGTGCAGGACGCGGCAGATGACCTTGACGATTACGAGAACGGTCCGGCCCAGGGTATAGCCGACCCGTTTGAACCCTGGAACCGCTTCTGGTTCGGGTTCAACGATATCTTCTACATGTACGTGGCCGACCCCGCCTACAAGGCCTGGGAAGCCATCACGCCCCATCAGCTGAGAAAGGGACTGCACAACTTCTGGCACAACCTGCTCTTCCCTGTCCGCTTCATCAACAACCTCCTTCAGCTGCGCTTCAAGGAGGCAGGCGTCGAATTCGGCCGTTTCATCATCAATACGACGGCCGGCGTGGGCGGACTTGTGGACGTGGCCAAGAACAAGAAGACCATCGTGCCCGTGGATCCGAGCGGCGAGGACTTCGGTCAGACTCTGGGCCGCTGGGGCATCCCCCACGGCTTCTATCTCGTCTGGCCCATTCTCGGCCCGAGTTCCCTGCGCGAAACCGTCGGCATGGCCGGCGACTATTTCGTCTATCCGAGCTTCGCGGCCAGCTACATTATTCATCCCTGGTACGTTCCCGGCGGCGTTTCCGCGGGCTTCTTCTTCAATGACCTCGATCAGGTACTCCCGACCTACTTCGACCTCAAGAAGGCGGCCGTGGATCCGTACATCATGATGCGCGAGGCCTACGTGAAGTACCGCGCCATTCAGGTGGCCCGCTAGGGTGGCGCATGAGTCTCCTAGACATTGAGGGACTCGGCGTCGCCTTTGAGGACGAGGACGGACATCCGCTTCCCGCCGTACAAAACGTCAGTTTTTCCCTTGAGAAGGGTGCCGTGACCTGCCTCGTGGGCGAATCCGGATGCGGCAAGAGCCTCACGGCCCGCGCCATACTCGGAATTCTGCCACGGGGCGCCACGGCTGCGGGATCCGTGCGCTTTGAGGACCGTGAACTCATCGGGCTTCCTGAAAAAAACATGAGCCGCCTGCGCGGCAGATCCATGGCCATGATCTTCCAGGAGCCCATGACAGCCCTCAATCCTGTTCTCACAGTGGGGGAACAGGCTGCCGAGCCGCTGCGTCTCCATCTCGGCCTCTCAAAGGCCGAGGCCAGGAAGCGCGTCATTGAACTCTTCGCCGAGGTGGGCATCCCCTCTCCCGGAGAGCGCTACACCGTCTATCCGCACGAGCTCTCGGGCGGCATGCGCCAGCGCGTCATGATAGCCATGGCCCTCACCTGCCGGCCTTCACTCCTGCTCGCCGATGAGCCCACCACGGCTCTCGACGCCACCATACAGGGGCAGGTGCTCTCCATACTCAACGAAGAGCGCGTGAGCCGCGGCATGGCCGTTCTGCTCATCACCCACGACCTCGGCGTGGTGGCCCAGATAGCAGACAGCGTGGGCGTCATGTACGCCGGCCGCCTCGTGGAATACGGCTCCCTCGAAGAGCTCTTCCACAATCCCCTGCATCCCTATACGAGGGGCCTTATGGCCGCCGCCCCCACCCGCGCGTCCTTCCGGCTCGACCGGCTTGCCGCCATTCCCGGCACGGTGCCGCCCCTGGGTTCAGTACCATCCGGCTGCCCATTCCATCCCCGCTGCTCACAGGCTCTGGACATATGCCGCGAATCGCTTCCCCCGGAGACAGTCAGGAACGGCCACAGGGTGCTCTGCTGGCGCGTGGCGCAGCAGGAAGCCTGAGTTTTTCCGTGCGCGGCTCTTAGGAGCCGCGCACATTTTTTTCGCACCCTCCCGTTGACAATAATTCGACATCGAACTATATTCTCCTCATGAACAACAGCATGGTTTTCTCCTACGCAGCCAGACTCAGGAAGATGGGCAACGACTACATCCTCTCAGAGCTCGGCAACGCGGGACTCGTGGACATCGTCCCGAGTCACGGGGAAATTCTCTTATACCTACTCGAGGCGGGCACCCTGCGCATGGGCGAGCTGACCCGCAAGGTCAGGCGCACAAAATCCACAGTCACCGTGCTCGTGGCCAAACTCGCGCGCGCCGGCTACGTCGAGCGCAGACCTGATCCTGCGGATTCCCGATACACTCTGGTGTCGCTGACTGAAAAAGGCCAGAACCTCCGCCCCGCTTTTGAGGCCATCTCCGACGGCCTTGACAATATGCTCAGGCAGCGGCTTTCCGACGGGGAACTCGCCGAGCTGAGCAGCCTGCTTAAAAAAGCTGTCAGCTGACAGTGTCTTTTCTTTACAATAAATAGTTCGATATCTAATTATCCTGTTCCAGGAGGAACATATCATGGCCAATTACAAGCTGGATTCCATCGACCTTAACGCCGGCCGTTCCGAACTCCACAACGCCCTCGCCCTTACCGGCTGTGAGGTGTCCTGCAACAATCTTCCCGCCGGCGTGGCCGTGCCCTTCGTTCACAGCCACAAAAACAACGAGGAATGCTACCTCGTCCTCGGAGGTGACGGCATTTTCTTCATCGACGGCGAGGAACTTCCCATTAAGGCCGGAAGCTGCTTCCGTGTCGATCCCGCCGGCCGCCGCTGCCTGAAGGCCGGAAAGAACGGCCTCCGCTACCTCTGCATCCAGTCCGCCAGGAACAGCCTCAAAGGCTTCACCATGACCGACGGCGTCGTCGAGGAAGGCGCCAAGGCCCCCAAACCCAGCTGGATGTAATTTCCTGCAGTCTTTTCCACTCAGAAGAATCCAATACCTCCGGATATACCCGAAAGGAGAAATTTCCATGGCCAATTACAAGCTTGACTCCATCGACCTTAACGCCGGCCGTTCCGAACTCCACAACGCTCTCGCCCTTACCGGCTGCGAGGTGTCCTGCAACAATCTTCCCGCAGGCGTGGCCGTGCCCTTCGTTCACAGCCACAAAAACAACGAGGAATGCTACCTCGTTCTCGAAGGTGACGGCATTTTCTTCATCGACGGCGAGGAACTCCCCATTAAGGCCGGAAGCTGCTTCCGTGTCGATCCCGCCGGCCGCCGCTGCTTGAAGGCCGGAAAGAACGGTCTCCGCTACCTCTGCATCCAGTCCGCCAGGGGAAGCCTCAAAGGCTTCACCATGACCGACGGCGTTGTCGAGGAAGGCGCGAAGGATCCCAAACCCAGCTGGATGTAGTCTTCAGTCAGCCTCAGAGAAATGACTTTGGGAGAGCCGGGTTCCTGCCCGGCTCTCTTTTTTTGTCTTTTTTCCGGCCGGAATGCACACTGAACGCTCACCTGCGCGTGCCGCACCTATGCGGCACGCGCTTTCTTTTCCGCGTAACAAGAGCTGCAGAGCGCATACGCTCCTTCAGGAAGCCGGCAGGGGACAGACCCGCGTGAAGTCCTGGCCATGTGCAGTCAGCGGCTGACGTACTCCGGAAGGCAAAAAAAAAGCCCCGCGGTGCTTTGTGGCACTCAGCGGGGCTTCCCTTTACAAGGGAAAGGTCAATTCTGCCTGTGGTGAGGTGAAAAGAGGATCCCTCGGAACCTGCGGACTAGTCAGAAGTCTTGTCTTTCTTGAGCCAGCTCATCATGGTGCGCATCTTGTCGCCGGTCACCTGCAGCTGATGCTCGGCCTCAAGACGACGGGTGGCGAGGAAGTGAGCCTTGCCGCCGGACTTGAATTCCTTGATGAAGTTGCTGGCGAAGGTGCCGTCCTGGATTTCGGTCAGGACCTGCTTCATGGCCTTCTTGGTCTCATCGGTCACGATG
>ONPA01000076.1 GCA_900319575.1 uncultured Desulfovibrio sp.
TCGGTCTCGCACTGCACGGAAGCGATGGCGACAGTCTTGCCGTCAGCGGACTCGGACAGGGCGACCAGGCCTTCGGACGTGGCGCGGCCGGCCTTCTTGGCGGCCTTGGCCATGCCCTTTTCACGCAGGAAATCGACAGCCTTTTCGAAGTCGCCGTCGGTGGCCACGAGGGCCTTCTTGCAGTCCATCATGCCGGCGCCGGTTTTCTCGCGCAGGTCTTTTACCATAGAAGCAGTAATGGCCATATTTCTCTCCTCTTCGTACACAAAGGCAGCGCAACCGTGTGTCCGCGGAAGCGCTGCCTTTGGTCGCTCATGTATTTTTTCAGTCTGCGGATTTATTCAGCGGCGGGAGCTTCGGCCTCAGCGGCCTCTCCCTTCTGCATGGCCTCTTCGGCGTTCTCGGCTTCCTCAGCCTTATCCTTGGCCGCGGCCTCGCCTTCGATGCAGGCTTCGGCGAAAGCGCCCACGAACAGCTTGATGGCGCGGATGGCGTCATCGTTGCCGGGGATAACGTAATCGATGAGGTCGGGATCACAGTTGGTATCGGTCACGGCCACAATCGGGATGCCGAGCTTACGGCATTCCTTGACAGCGATGTCTTCGCGGTTGGGGTCGATGATGAAGGCAAGCTGGGGGAGGCTGTCCATGTCCTTGATACCGCCAAGAGACTCCTCGAGCTTGTCCAGCTCACGCTGCAGAAGGAGGACTTCCTTCTTCTGGTAGCGGTTGATGGAACCGTCAGCGAACATGGCCTCAAGCTTCTTAAGGCGTTCGATGCTCTTCTGAATGGTCACGAAGTTGGTCAGCGTGCCGCCCATCCAGCGGTTGGTGACATAGAACTGATGAGCGCGGCCGGCTTCGGCAGCGACGGCTTCCTGAGCCTGACGCTTGGTGCCGATAAACAGAACCTTGCCGCCCTTGGCAACGGTGTCGACGACCTTGTCATACGCGATGCGGAAAAGCTTCACGGTCTGCTGCAGGTCAATAATATGGATGCCGTTGCGGGCGCCAAAAATGAACGGACGCATCTTCGGGTTCCAGCGGCGGGTCTGGTGGCCGAAATGAACGCCGGTCTCCAGCATCTGTTTCATCGTAACGTAAGCCATGTTTCAATCCTCCAAGGGTTGAGATCTTCCACAGGAACCCTGACCCATCTACCCGGCACGCGCCGGGCACCCCGGGCCGCTGCCCCTGTGTGCTTTTTAAAGAGTGATTCACATACCGCATACTTCCGGGGTTGGCAAGCCCTTTTCCCCGGCTTCTCCGCGACACGATCTTCCCGGAAGCAGCCATCTTTTCAAAGCCCGCTTTAGCCCTTATCTTTTAAGGCGAAAAATCTCTTTTTACTTATATGGAAAGGACCCTTCCTATGGATCATACAGGTTTTACCCTCATTGAAGAAAAAAATATGCCGGAAGTCTGCGGCACGGCCCGCCTCTGGAAGCACGACATCACGGGCGCGCAGATTCTCTCCATCGTCAATGATGACGAAAACAAATGCTTCGGCGCAGCCTTCCGCACACCGCCCAAAAACTCCACCGGCGTGACGCACATCATCGAGCACTCTGTTCTCTGCGGCTCGCGCAAATATCCGGTCAAGGAACCCTTCGTGAACCTCCTCAAGGGCTCTCTGCAGACCTTTCTCAACGCCTTCACTTTCCCGGACAAGACCTGCTATCCCGTGGCCAGCGCCAATCTGCAGGATTTCTACAACCTCATCGACGTCTATATGGACGCCGTCTTCCATCCCCTCATTTCTGAAAACAGCTTCCGTCAGGAAGGATGGCATATCGAGGCCGACAGCCCGGACGGGCCCTGGCAGTACAAGGGCGTTGTCTTCAACGAGATGAAGGGAGTCTATTCCTCCCCGGACGCCTGCCTTGCCGAGGAGACCCAGCACGCGGTCTTCCCGGACACCCTCTACTCCCTCGAATCCGGCGGCCGCCCCTCTGACATTCCCTCGCTCACCTATCAGGCCTACCGGGATTTCTATTCCACCTACTACCACCCGAGCAACGCGCGCTTCTTCTTCTGGGGAGACGATCCCGAGGAAAAGCGCCTTGCCATCGTGAGGGAGGAACTGAAAGACTACTCCCGCAGAGACGTGGATTCCGTCATCCCGCTGCAGCCCCCCTTCACCACCCCGCATCAGGTCGAGATCCCCTACGCCGTCCCGCCGGAAGCAAA
>ONPA01000188.1 GCA_900319575.1 uncultured Desulfovibrio sp.
AGCGGCAAATACCGCCGTCACCGTCAGAACCTTCGTCACATCCTGACGAAGAAGGCCCCCGGCCGTAAGATGCGCCTCGGACAGATTGCTCTCGTTGACAGCGCCAACCTCAAGGCTGTGCGCCGTCTTCTCCCCAACGGATAGTTTCTGGGGATGCGGCCAGCAGCGAGCCGTTTGTTTCCAATCACTGCTCTGATTACTTCTGAAAAATTTTTTCTGAACCTCCCGGCGGGCATGACCTACGCCTCGTCTGGGACAAGGAGGATACGCAAATGCGTGTGAAGAGAGGTCTCGCCGCACATCGTCGGCACAAGAAATTCCTGAGCGCCGCTAAAGGCTTCCGTGGTGGCCGCAGCCGCCTGTACCGTACCGCCCGTGAGGCTGTTGAGCGCTCAATGCAGAACTCCTTTGAGGGGCGCAGGCAGCGCAGGCGTGATTTCCGCCAGCTGTGGATCCTGCGTATCAACGCAGGCGCCCGCCTGAGCGGCATGTCCTACAGCCGTCTGATGCACGGCCTGAAGGTCGCCGGTGTCGCTCTGGACCGCAAGGTCCTCGCTGACCTCGCCGTCAACCACAAGGACGATTTCGCCGCCGTGGTGAAACTGGCTCAGGGCGCCCTCAAGTAGGAGGGGCATTTTTCAATGGGGGAGGGGGCAAAAGCCTCTCCCCCGTTTTTTTTTATTCACTTATAAAGCCGTCAGGACGGCACTCAGGAATCGTTATGGAAGTGATTTCCTCGCTGGAAAGCCTGGTGCAGGAGCTCAAAAAGGGGCTCGACCAGGCTTCTTTATTAGAAGAGCTCGAAAACCTGCGCGTGGACTTTCTCGGCCGCAAGGGCCGGCTGGCCAAACTCATGAGTTTTATCCCGAAGCTCGATCCCGCAGACAGGCCCAAGGCCGGCCAGCTTGCCAACAATGTGAAAGGCCGCATCACCGAGCTCATTGACGCCCGGCTCAAGTCCCTTGAGGACGCCAGAGAGCAGGAGGAGCTCAAACGTTTTGACGCGACTCTGCCCGGCCGTGCCCCGTGGCAGGGCTCCATTCATCCCATTTCCCTGGCCATGGAGGAAATCTGCTCCGTGTTCCGCGGACTCGGCTTTGACATTGAAAGCGGTCCGGAAATCGAGACTGACTATTACAACTTTGAAGCCCTGAACCTTCCACCGGATCATCCTGCCCGCGACATGCAGGATACCTTCTACATTTCAGATAAAGTTGTCCTTCGTACCCAGACCTCCGGCGTGCAGATCCACACCATGGAAAAGCGCCGTCCGCCTATCGCCATTGTGGCTCCCGGCAAGGTTTTCCGCAGGGACTCCGACATCACGCACACCCCCATGTTTCATCAGGTCGAGGGCCTTATGGTCGGTGACAACATCACGCTGGCTCACCTGCGCGGCATTCTGACCGCATTCAGCCAGCGTCTTTTCGGCCCTGAGACGAAAGTGCGCTTCCGCCCCAGCTTTTTCCCGTTCACCGAGCCTTCCGCGGAAGTCGATATTTCCTGCACTATGTGCCATGGCAAGGGACACGTGCACGGCGAGCCCTGCCGCGTGTGCAAGACCACTGGCTGGCTTGAGATCCTCGGCTGCGGCATGGTCGATCCGCAGGTCTTTGCCAACGTCCATTATCCCGAGTCCACTACGGGCTTTGCTTTCGGCCTCGGCGTTGAACGCGTGGCCATGCTGAAGTACGGCCTCGGCGATCTGCGCCAGTTCTTCGAGAATGACGTCAGGTTCCTGCGTCAGTTCATTTAGTTTTCCATGCCGATTATGTTCAGGTTCGCACTCAGACGCAGGTCCTGCGGAACGGTTATGCCCGTCCTCGCGGGTTCCCTGCTTTTCCTGACCCTTCTGTGGGGGGGCTGGCCTTCTTCAGAATGTCAGGCCAAGGGAACCTATGAACCGCCGCATACCGGTTTTGAGGATCCCAATGAACGGCCAAAACTGAAAGGCAATCCGGGGGCCGGAGCTCTGATTGATGCCTATGGCTTCCCCATAAGCCCCGACGAGGGCCAGGATGTTCAGAAACGGAAACGCCTTCCACCCGGGGCGTATGGCGGTTACGGCAAAAAGGAAGAGCGTCCTCTCCCCAACCCCGATGATAACCGGCCTCTCTGGAAGGTTCAGTGAGCGCTGATTCTGACTCCCGCAACAAGACTAACGGATACAAGGTGACATAATGCTGCTTTCTCTTTCCTGGTTACGCGAATTTGTTCCCTATGAAGGGAGCGCCGAGGCGCTCGCGGACAGGCTGACCATGCTCGGACTGGAGCTGGAAGAAATTGTCCATCCCTTCGCCAATATAGATTCCATCGTCGTGGGCAAGGTCGTCGAGTGCGTCCCCCATCCCAATTCCGACCACATGCATATCTGCAAGGTTGATGCGGGACAGGGGGAACTTGCGAACATCGTCTGCGGCGCCCCCAATGTGGCTGCCGGTCAGACGGTCGCCGTCGCCCTGCTGGGCACCACCATGCCTGACGGAACTGTTATCAAGAAGGCAAAGCTCCGCGGCGAGCCTTCCTTCGGCATGATCTGCTCTGAACGCGAGCTCGGGCTGAGCGATGATCATGACGGCATCCTTGTCCTCCCGGATACGTATAAGGCCGGAGACAGGCTTGTGGATGTCCTTAATCTCGAAAAGGACGTGCTCGATATCGACATAACGCCCAACCGCGGCGACTGTCTGTCCGTCATCGGGCTCGCCCGTGAAGTCGCGCTTGCGTACAATCTGCCCATGACCATTCCGGATCGTCCCCTGGTTCTTTCCCACGTGGACGCCCCGCACCCGGCTATCGAGATCTCCGATCCTGAGCTGTGCTACGGGTACTTCGGCCGCGTCATCACCGGCATCAAGGTCGCAAAAAGCCCCAGTGCCCTGCGCTACCGCCTTACCGCCTGCGGCATCCGCCCCATTTCCAACGTGGTCGACGTGACCAACTACATTCTTATGGAATGCGGCCAGCCGCTTCATTCTTTTGATCTCGCCCGCATCCGCGGCGGCAGGGTGATAGTCGCTCCTGCGAAGGAAGGCGAGCATTTCACCACTCTGGATGGCAAGGAGCGCGTTCTGAAAGCCGATGACCTGACCATCCGAGACAATGACGGCGTCGTCGCCCTTGCCGGAGTCATGGGTGGGCTCGACTCCGAAATCACCGAAGCGAGCGCTGGTGTCTTCCTGGAAAGCGCCGTCTTCCGTCCCGCCACCATCCGCAGAACGTCACGGCGTCTCGGCCTTTCCTCCGAGGCCTCTTTCCGCTTTGAGCGCGGAATCGACCAGGGCAGGAGCCGTTGGAGCCTCGATCGCGCCTGCGCCATGATTCAGCAGCTGGCCGGCGGCGAAGTGTCTGACAGACTCTGCGAGAATGAGCCCAGACCTTTTGTCCCTGTGCAGGTGGAGTTCCGTCCCGCCCGCTGCGCCGCGCTGCTTGGCGTTGATCCCGGCAGCGATTTCGAACGGCATGTTCTCACCGGCCTCGGCTGCGAAGTGAAGGGCGATGGCGCTACCTGGACCGTGCCGCAGCCCAGCTGGCGCCCTGACCTGACACGCGAGGCCGACCTCATCGAGGAAGTCGCCCGCTATTACGGCATGGATCGCGTGGAGCCCGTGCTCCCCCCCATCAGCCGTTCTCTGGAAGACGTCCTTCGTCCTGAAAGCCAGTACGCCTTCTGGGACAGGATCAAGCGCTGGGGTGCCGGTATCGGCCTCAACGAGGCCATCAACTACAGCTTCGTGGGACAGAAGGATCTGGACGCATTCGGTCTTTCAAAGGAAGATCGCATCGCCATGATGAACCCTCTTTCCGAGGATCTCAACGTTATGCGCCCGACCATTGCTCCCGGTCTTATGGTGGCTCTGAAGAACAATCTGGCCCAGGGCGCTTCTTCTGTGCGTCTCTTTGAGCTGGCAAATGTCTTCCATTACGACGCCTCTTCCTCCACGACGGCCCGTGAAGTGGGTATGATGGGGATCATCATGTCCGGCAGCCGCTACGAAGGCGGATGGCCCCGTGAAGAAGCCGAGCTTGATTATCTTGATCTCAAGGGTGTTGTGGAAGACTTTATGCGCTTCCTTCATCTTGACGGCTTTGCCGTGCGCCAGCTGGAGAAGCACGCTTATTTCACGCCCGCTGTCGAGATCAGCGCTGCCGGCCACGCGCTTGGTGTCATGGGCCGTATCAGGCCGGATCTGGCTGATCGTTACAATGCCCGCGGCGCTGTGTGGATGGCTGAATTCAACATGGACGAGGTCCGGGCCGCTTACGATGGCGCCGGCATTCACTTCAAGCCGCTCGATATTTACCCGCCTGTGCGCCGCGATATTACCGTGTCAGCCCCCGAGTGCATGAAGGTTGCCGAGATCATCGATGCCATTACGGCCATGAAGCGTCCCCTGCTTAAGGAAGTGGCCCTGCAGGACGTGTTTGTGCCAAAGATGGGCGATACCCGCAATCTGACCTTCAGGCTGACGTTCAGGCACGAGAACCGCACGCTCCGTGACGCCGAAGTGGATAAGGAGCGCGACAAGATCGCCGCCGGACTCGTGAAAGCGCTCGGCGTCAAAATCTAAATCCGTTTTCCGACATCATTCATTATGAAGCCGGTCCCGCCCTGGTTCTGCGCCAGCGGGATCGGCTTCACGTTTCCTGTATGAAGTAGACGCCCGCCCTGAAACGTGGCAATATTTCGGGTGCGGCTTTGTGGCCGCCTACGCCTGCTCATTGAGGAAGAATTTATGGCTGACGAAAAACTTTACCGTATCGGCGAGGTGGCAACGCTGCTGAACCTCAAGACCTCTGTACTGAGGTTCTGGGAGTCAGAATTTCCCGAGCTGCAGCCGCAGCGTTCGGCAAAGGGACACAGATCGTACCGCGAAAAGGACGTTGCCGTTCTCAGGCGGATCAAGCAGCTGCTTCACGAACAGGGCATGACCATTGAGGGCGCGCGCAAGGTCCTGAACAGTCCTCAGGGGGGCAGCCCGCTGGAGAGCAACGAAGCCGCTTCTGCGTCCGCTGTGGATACAGCCTTCCTCGGTGAGATCGCCGGCGAGCTCATTGAAATCAGGAATATGCTCAGCACAGAGGAGGAAAAATGATTCTCTCTCCCTCACTCCTTTCTGCGGATTTTTCCTGCCTGGGCCAGGTCCTCGGAGAACTGGAACAGGCTGGCGTGAGGTGGCTCCATCTTGATGTCATGGACGGAGCCTTCGTTCCAAATATCACCTTTGGTCAGTCGGTTATTGCTGCTCTGCGCGGCAAGAGCCGGCTTTTTTTTGATGTACACATGATGGTCGACGCCCCGAGCCGATATATCGCTTCTTTCGCAAAGGCGGGGGCCGACCTCATCGTTATCCATGCCGAGGCGGAGACGCATCTGCAGCGCGCTCTCGCGGCAATCCGCGAGCAGGGCTGCCGCGCCGGCGTCGCCCTGAATCCGTCCACGGATCCGGCGTTTTTGAAATGGCTCACTGACGACCTCGATCTTGTGCTGCTGATGAGTGTCAATCCCGGCTTTTCGGGACAGGCCTTCATCCCCGCAACCATTGAGAAAATCCGCGCCGTGCGCGATCTTCTGGATGGAAATGGCGGCGAGAATATTCCGATCCAGGTCGATGGCGGCGTGTGTCCGGAAAATATCGGTGAGCTTACCCGGAGCGGGGCAGACGTCTTTGTCTCCGGTTCCGCGTTTTTCAAACATCCGCCTTTTCCTCAGCGTTATCAGGATTTTCTTGACGCTGCCAGTGAAGCGGAGGGTCAATATCCGCGTCCTGCATCGCTTGTGTGCAGTCAGTGGAAGCCTCGCGGGTAATTCCTGCGAAAAGGAGAGAGGGGAACTTCATGCCAACTCGTAGACAGTGTGCTAATGCCATCAGGGCCCTGGCCATTGATGCCATCGAAAAAGCTAATTCCGGACACCCTGGTGCTCCCCTGGGCATGGCCGATATGGCCGAAGCCCTCTGGAGGCACGGATTCAAGCACAATCCTGCTGACCCCAAATGGGTGGACAGAGACCGCTTCGTTCTTTCCAACGGACACGCTTCCATGCTTCTCTACGCCCTGCTGCATCTGACCGGGTATGATCTCACCATGGAAGACATTGAGAACTTCCGCCAGTGGGGTTCCAAAACGCCGGGGCACCCGGAGTACGGCCATACGCCGGGCGTCGATATTACGACAGGCCCCCTTGGTTCCGGCATCTCCTCGGCTGTGGGTATGGCCCTTGCCGAGCGCATGCTGGCCGAAAAGTTCAACAAGCCTGGTCATACTATCGTCGATCATCACACCTACGTCTTTCTGGGTGACGGCTGCATGATGGAAGGCGTAAGCCATGAAGCCTGCTCTCTGGCCGGCGTCTGGAAACTGGGCAAGCTCATCGCCCTGTATGACTGCAACGGCATTTCCATCGATGGCAAGACGGATGGCTGGTTCACCGAAGATGTGGGGGCCCGTTATAAGGCCTACGGCTGGCAGGTTATCGGTCCCATTGACGGCCATGATGAGAAGCAGCTGGATCAGGCCCTGGCCGCGGCCCGCGCCAACACTGAGAAACCGAGCCTCATCATCTGCAAAACGCATATCGGATACGGCACGTGCAGAGCTGACTCGGCAAAGGTTCACGGGTCGCCTCTGGGCGCAGAGGCCGCTGCTGAAGCCAAGAAGACGCTCGGATGGACAGAGCCTCCCTTTGTGATTCCCCAGGATATCTATGACGCATGGGATGCCCGCAGAGCCGGTGCCGAGGCCGAGAGCAAATGGCAGGCTGATTTTGAGGCCTATGCGAAGGATTTTCCCGCTGAAGCTGCCGAATTCAGCCGCCGCATGGCCGGAAAACTCCCTGAAGGCTTCAGTGATGAAGCCGCTAAAATCATCGCTTCCTTCGTGGCTGATGGCAAGGATCTGGCCACCCGCAAATGTTCCAACAAGGTGCTCGAAAGCCTCGTTCCTGTCCTCCCCGAGATGCTTGGTGGTTCTGCTGACCTGACCGGATCGGTAGGCACAAAGACGTCGGTATCCGTTCCTCTGGATCCCAAAACCTATGAAGGCAATTACATCTCCTATGGCGTGCGCGAGTTCGGCATGAGCACAATCATGAACGGCATGGCCGTCCATGGTGGATTTCTCCCCTACGCCGGCACCTTTATGGTTTTCTCCGATTACCTGAAGCACGCTGTGCGCCTGGCCGCACTCATGAAGCTGCGCGCTGTGTGGGTGCTGACACACGATTCCTATGCCGTGGGCGAGGACGGACCGACCCATGAGCCCGTGGAACAGCTGCCAACTCTGCGTGCGCTTCCCGGTGTGCGTGTATGGCGTCCGTGTGACGTGGCTGAAACGGCCCAGGCCTGGGTGGATGCCGTGAAGTTCAGTGGCCCCACCTGTCTGTCTCTTTCCCGCCAGACGCTGCCGTTCGTTTCCAGAACGCCGGAACAGGCTGCAGGGATGGCCCGGGGCGGATACGTGCTCCGCGACTGCGATGGGCAGCCAGAGGTTATTCTTATTGCCTCGGGTTCCGAGGTTTCTCTCTGCCTTGGCGCGTACGAAAAGCTGTCAGCCCAGGGCCGCCGAGTGCGGGTGGTATCCATGCCCTGCACGGAAATCTTTGATGCCCAGGACGCCGCGTACAGAGAGAGCGTCCTGCCTTCTGCCGTACGTGCCAGAGTGGCGGTTGAGGCTTCCCAGCCCGATTTCTGGTACAAATACGCCGGTCTCGATGGAGCTGTCGTCGGTATGGACCACTTTGGCGCATCCGCGCCCGGCAAAATCCTTGCCGAGCATTTCGGCTTCACCGTGGATAACGTTGTGAAGGCGGCGTCCGGTCTGTTGAAATAAGCGGCTGCGCGCACGATCGCAGAAGTTATGCTGACGGCAGAGAGC
>ONPA01000237.1 GCA_900319575.1 uncultured Desulfovibrio sp.
TGTCACCGATGCCTGTTACCCGCATCGGAGTCCGGGTCAGGAAGAAGGGAACATCGGCTCCCACTTCGCAGGCCATGGCGGCCAGTTCCCCATCGCTCAGAAGCCCCCCGCCGCTTTGTCTGTCCAGCCAGTTTCTGAGGAAGAGCAGCAGAACGGCCGCGTCGGAACTCCCTCCTCCGAGCCCCGCACCCCAGGGGATCCCCTTTACCAGACGGACGCGAAGGCCGGGCGCTTTCCCGGCGTGTTTTCTGAAAACTTCCCAGGCCTTTGTCAGCGTGTTGTTCCGGGTATCGATTCCCCGCTCAGCGCATTCCACGCATATTGTTCCGCCGGATACCTTCCGGATGAAAAGCTCATCATGAGGTTCGTCAAGAGGGAGGAACAGGGAATCGATAAGATGGAATCCGTCAGCCCGCCGGCCTGTTATGGTAAGGCCTATATTGATCTTGCATCCTGCGGTGAGTCTGACTTCTTCCGCGTTTTCGGAGGAGATACGCGCGTTCACGTGTCTGTACCCTTGTGGTTTCTTCAGGCGGCCGGCTTAGAGTGTTTCGACAGTGAAGTGATCGTTTGTGTAGACGCAGATTTCGCTCGCGATCTGCATGGAGTCGCGCGCGATGGTTTCCGCGTCGAGGTCGGAGTGGCGCAGAAGAGCTCTGGCCGCAGCCAGGGCATAGGGGCCGCCTGAACCGATGGCAGCCACGTTGTCATCCGGTTCAATGACATCGCCCGTGCCGGAAAGCAGGAGAATGTGTTCCCTGTCGGCCAGAAGAAGCATGGCTTCCAGTTTCTGAAGGTATTTGTCCCTGCGCCACTGCTTGGTGAGTTCCACTGCGGCCCGTGTCAGATTGCCGTGGTACTCCTTCAGCTTGGCTTCGAAAAGTTCAAAGAGTGTGAAGGCATCAGCCGTGGTTCCGGCAAAGCCGGCCAGAATGTTACCGTCTCCCACGCGGCGGATTTTGCGCGCCGTGTGCTTCATAATCATTGTCTGGCCGAGGGTGACCTGGCCATCGCCGGCCATCGCCACGTGCCCGTTTTTCTTAATGGCCAGAATGGTTGTGGCGTGCATGTCCATGGGGCTGTTTACATCTTTTTCCATATTTCTACGCGTTCCTTATAAATGGTGGAAAGTTTCTGAAAATCGCCGGGAGCTGAGGAAGAGAGGCCTTTGGCTCTGTCGTAATAGCGTTCGGCGAGATCCTTTCTCTGGGCGTACAGCGCGGCGTACGTCATATGGATGTACGCGAGCGCCTGTCTGCCGGTGCCGCCGTAGCTCCGCGCAAGAGCCTCGTGGACGTCGGATTCCTCAGGCACGTAGCGCAGGACATCGCGGAACTGGGCCTGGGCTTCGCTGTGCCGGCCACTGTCATCAAGCAGGCGGGCAAGGAAAAAGCGGGCCATGAAATCCCTGGGATCGATACCCGTCGCCCTGGAGAGAAGCTGATTGGACTTCTGTGAATCCCCTTTGCGGTATTCGAATATCCCGGCTTCCCTGAGGACAAGCGGATCCGAAGGTGCCGCGGCGACCGCGGCGGAAAAGGCTTTTTCCGCTTCGACAACGTTGTTCTGCCGCGAGTAAACCATTCCCCTGCCCATGAGCGACAGCGCGTCTGATCCACGGAAGCGCTGCAGAGCTGCCTGCGCGTCCCCGTAACGGCCCCAGAGGAGAACCTGCATGCGCTGGAAGCGCCTGTTGTCAAAGGATTTGTTCTGGATGGAAAGCGGCATCGTCTTGATGCGGGCCGTAATGCCTGTGATACGATCGCCAATGTCCGGGTGCGTGGAAAGATACGTGGGAACGTGGGTTCCGCTCATCCAGCTTTTCTGACGGAGGATTTTGAATCCGTTCACGAGACCCACAGGCGGGTAGCCTGCCTTGATGAGATACTGCATGCCGATCTGGTCGGCTTCCGTTTCATCGGCGCGGCTGTAACTCAGCAGTGCGGACTGTCCTGCGCCGAAGGAGGCAGCCGCGGCCGCGCCGCCGGCGCCCGCAGCCACGCCGGCTATGGCGAGCAGCAGGGAGCCCAGGGTAATCATCTGCGCTTTTTCAATGCGGCTGGCTACGTGACGCTGGGTCACGTGAGCCAGTTCGTGACAGAGCACGCCGGCCACCTGATCCTCGCTCGTGAAGTTCATGAGCAGCCCGGTGAATACGTAGACGTACCCGCCGGGAACGGCGAAGGCGTTCATGGCGTTGTGCAGAATGACAGCCGAATGGAAATTGAAGGGCTGCGGTGGAATGGAGGAGGCAATGCGCTCCACAAGATAGCGCACGTATTCGCTCACTTCGGGATCCTGCACGATGGGCAGGTTGGAGCGGATCATGACGTCAAACTTGTGTCCCATTTCCTTTTCGTCTTTCAGGGAGACGCCGCCAAAGAAAAACGCCTGCGCGGGAGCCTGCCAGAGGGCGGAAAGAGTGAAGACAAAGAGAGTGATGCTCGCAGCAAGGCGGAACAGGCGTGAGATTTTTTTCGGGGCCATGCTAAACCTTACCTCTGAAAGAAGAGTTTCTGAAACGTTCCCCGCCGGGAACAGCCCCGGAGAGGAACGTCATTTCCAGAATTTACGCGAGATCCCAGACCTGTCCTTCGGGAGTGTCACGGACTTCAACGCCGAGGGCGGCAATCTGGGCACGGATTTCGTCAGAGCGCTGGAAGTCCTTGTTCCTGCGGGCCTCGAGGCGCTGGGCCAGAAGCTCTTCAACCTTCTTGGGGTCGATGTGGAGATTCTCACAGCGTCTGGCGCGCAGTTTCTGGAGAAACGTTTCCGGCTCCTCACCGAAGAGCCCCGTGGTGCCGGCGACGCGGCCAAGCCGTTCCCTGTAGGACGTAAGGATTTCCTTTGTTCCTTCGGAGGCTCTGAGAGTCTTGTCATCGAGCAGGCGGTTCACGATGCGGGTCATGGAAAAAACATGTCCCAGGGCCTGGGCGGTATTCAGATCGTCGTCAAGAGCGCTGATGAAAGCATCTTCCAGACCGTCCCATTCCTTTCTGAGATCTTCAGGAAGCGCGGTCTTTTTCCACTTGGCGCGCATAAGCGCTTTTTCCGCCTCGCGCATGCTCTGATACACGCGGGAAAGGGCGCGCTCCGCGTCATCCATGCCTTCGCTCGTGAAATCAATGGGGGAGCGGTAA
>ONPA01000096.1 GCA_900319575.1 uncultured Desulfovibrio sp.
CCTTCCCAGGACCCAGGTGGGCAAGATCCTGCGCCGCACCCTCAGGGAAGAGGAAATCCGCAAACACCAGAACAAAGCCTGATTCAGAAGAAAAGGCGGACACGTCCCATCTGAGACTGTCGGATAGGAGGGGGTCCCGTTCTCCCAAACCTCAGCGTATGCCATCGGCACGCGCCGGTTTTCTGACTTTCGTATATTTGCAGATAACAGCCGGGCATGGTTTTCTATCCGTGCCCGGCTGTTCTTTTACCTGACTGTCATGACGTGTCATTATGTCCGGCTATCCCCGCATGAACAGACACTTCAGCTTCTTTCCGGGGACAATTCCTGACAGATCCCGGGGACCGGATCTTCCTGGCAGGCCGGAGAGCTGCCTGCACCGTTCTCCGGAATCTTTTTCCCGGCAGACACCCTGTTTCCGGATGTGACCTTTCCCCTGCCAGATTTAACCCAGGATTTTTGCCCCATTAGATGCCCATGCGGGGCGAACAAAAAAGGCGGCCGGACTTAAGAAGCCCGGCCGCCTTTCTGCGTGTGCGTATAAAATTTCTATTTCAGGCCCTTGGTGGCGGACCAGCGGATAAAGTCACCGCCCAGCATATCATCACCAGGATTCCAGCAGTGCTTCTCACCTCTTGCCGTCACGCAGACAGCCTCAGTGGGCAGGCCATCATCGGAAAGGACGCGCAGGACATAGGCCTCATTGGCGTTCATGAAACGGCGTACCGAGGGAGAAGCCGAAAGTTCCAGCTTTCCATCCTTGTTGTGGACATCGTACACTTCCAGAATGGACTCGTTTGACAGGGGCAGAATAGCGTAGGCGCTTTCATTGGGCCCCAGATTGTCCACATTTGTCTCGCCCACGAAATTCACGAGAGCCAGGGAAAGCTGCAGAGCCGGAAGTTCTGTCCGGGACGCAAGGTGGCGCACCATAGCCACCGGCGGCGTGAAATCGGGAAGCGAAGGATTCTTCAGCGCGGAGACGCCCGGAGCCGGAGCAGCTGACCGGGCTTCCTGAGGCTCAGAAACCTGGGAAGAAGCGGACTGAGCCTCCCCCTTTCCCTGCACCACGGCGTCAGCCTGAACGGAACCGGCCATGAGCAGGGCGCATACCGGAAGACAGGCGGCAAAAAGACGGAATGTCATACGTTTGTGCACTGTAGCTCTCCTTATTGGAGTCACATCTTAACATAAAATTGTGCGTGAAGGAACCTTTTCCAAACCTCCGACCCCGCTTCCTGACTGTTTTCCTGCTCTTTCCAGACCCAGCGCACTGACAAAGATTCCCGGCTGGCATCCGGCAGCACAGGAAGCGGGAAAATCCGGCATCCCGGAAGAAGCCGCCTTTCAGCTGTCCGGCACCCCGATTCCTATTTCCCCTTCAGGCCGAGAAGAAGACACAGCCGCCACAAGGTCTCGTCGATATACCCGTCTATTCCGAAAGACAGTTCCCGTATTGCCTCAGGAATATACAGCCTGCCCAGGTTTACCGTCACATAGGTTGAGAGCGGTGCCTGAGCCACGAAACGCATGAGCGGAGCCTTCGTCAGCTGGTTGTCCGGCCCTATGCCGAGTTCCAGGACGACGGTCTTCCTGCCGGCGCTGCGCCCGAGGAATGCGCTGAACCTGGCGCGTGCTCCCTGATCCGTCAAAAAGGCATCTCCTGCCGATATATGCACGCGCATGGGAGCGCCGCAGTGGGGACACACGGGCAGGAGTTCGGACGGGACACGTCCGTCCTTTTCAAAAGCTGCCATTTTCCCTGCCAGTTCCTCACATGGGTACAGGGCGCCGTGGCAGCCCCGGGAGCACTGCATGGCAAGCCAGGTTCCTTCCACCTCATAAATATTCTCAGGAGCGAAGCCGCTCATTTCGAAATGACACTCGCCGTTTGTCGTAAGAACAAAACAGTCCTTCCCCCCGGCGATCGCTCTGAGATTCTTCATGCAGGCACTGGGGCTGTAGCCGATACAGTAGTGCCGGATAAGACGGCTCCAGAAGCCCCAGTATTCTTCCTCCGAAGGCCATCTGGCTACCATCCCGCCGAGAATACAGGAAATACCGTATCTGCGTTTCAAATCCCCGAAAAGCTCCTCAAAAGCCCTGTTATCCGCAAAGAGATGCAGACCTTCCGTGATGGACAGGCCGTTACCAGCTCCGATGAGGAGGGCATCAGCTCCAGCAATCCTCTCAGCTATTTCCTTCAACTTATCCATTGTCTTCTCCGTTTGTTCCTGATGCCACGGAAAGGGAGCCCGCCGTTTTGAGGCGCGCGGCGTCAGCGAGTACCCTGCCGATGTCGTCAAGAATAACCATGCCCCTGTCCTCAATTTCCACGGGCATATAGTTGTAACGGTTATTGACGGAGATATAGCTTGTCTGCGGGAGGTTCAGCGTAAGGTACCAGAACGGTTCCTGGATGAACATGGGAGTAAGCCTCCCCACTCCGAGTTCCAGAAAAAGAATCTTCTTCTCCCTGTGGGTACTGAGGTATTCCGAAACCTTGGCGTATTCGCCCTCATATTTCGTTCCTTCCAGAAAATTGCCGTATCCCCTCACCCAGGGGAACGCCTCACATCCGCAGTGCGGGCAGCGCGGAATCATTTCCGGGGGAATGGATGTACCGTCTCCCAGAGCCTCAAACATCCCGTCAATAAGCTTCTCCGCATTCCACGTGTCATCGCTGCAGCACCTGGCACACTGCATGAAGCGGTGATCGCCCTGAATCTCGCTGACATCGGACTCAGGGTAAAGTTTGACGAACTGCGTGTCCTGGTTAGTCGTCAGGATGTGGAAATCCTTCCCTTTAAGCAGGATATCCAGATCCCTGTATGGCGCACGCAGAGGAGCGTGCAGCGTGGTATGAAGAAATGTGGCGAGATACCCCCATCGTTCTTCCGGACCCCTGAAAGGGCTGTGCATCCCCGCAAATGCGCCCTTAAAATGATACTTCTCCGCAAATTTTCCAAAATATTTCCGGAACGAAGGCGTGTCCGTATAATAAAAATCCCCTCCGCCTGCGGCGGAAAGCCCTGACGCTCCGCCCACGAGGACGCAGTCAGCATCCTCCACGCTTCTGACAAGGCGGGCTATCTGCTCGGCATAGGGTGCGGCCGCCTTCTCTGAGAGCTGATATGGCGTGCCGCCGGCCGCGTACACCTCATGATAGCGTACATAATTCTCCTGGGTTCTGATGACGATTTTTTCGTACTGGGTCACAGAAGGCCTCCTGTTTTGTTGTAAATTTATTTTTATCAACAAGACAGATATCCACGGCTTGCTCCTCTGTCAACATGTTGTTAAAATAAAATTATCAATCAGAGGAACCGCCATGAAATTCTCGACCAGAGTCAGCGACGCCGTACACATTCTTGCCTTCATCGCACTCAACCGGAATGAAGCACTGACGAGCCAGCGCATCGCGGAAAGCATACGTACGAATCCGGGCTGCGTGCGCCAGCTCATGGGAAGCCTGCGCAGGTACGGGATCATGACAAGCGTGCAGGGGCACGCCAAGCCGGCTCTTTCGCGCGCGCCGGCGGACATCAGCCTTCTTGATATTTACAGGGCCGTTGAGGGCGGAAAGCCCCTGCTTCATCTCGACACGCACACAAACCCCGAATGCGGCGTCGGTGTCAACATACAGCTTGCCCTGCAGGATTACTTTGACAAGGTGCAGAACCGCGCGGAAGACGAAATGAGCCGTATCACGCTTCAGGATGTGCTGGATCGCTACGAGGAAAAGCTCAGGCTCCTTCCCTCAGGGAATGCGCCCGCACGGAAAGGACACATGGCAGCAGAAAAGCCCCGAATCTCACAGACAGAATCCGGACAGGCAGAAGGCCGCCCCTGAAACGCATATTCCGGCGTTATCCGCGGAATTTATCCCTGGCATATTCTTTCATTTTCGCGCCTGGCAAGGTAGACTTGTCAACTAATAAAGGCGAAACGGGCTGTCCCCTGAATTCTCCGGCCGAGGCCGGCAGAATACAACCTCTGTGGCAGTCTTCCGCCCCGACCCGGGGCCATCGGGATTTTCCCAAACTTTTTCAGGAGAAGCACAATGAAAGGTTTTAAACTCGCTTTACCTCTTGTTCTCGGCATGTCCCTCGCTGCCGGTTCCGCCATGGCTGCAGACGGGGAAAAAACTCCTGGCAGCCCCTGCCCCGCGGCTTCCAACGCCCCCTGCCCCGGCCAGCAGAGCAACCCCTGTCCCGCTGCTCCGAATGGTCCCTGCGCTGACCAGCAGGGAGCGCCCTGCATCAAGGCTCCTGCTCCCCAGGGCATCTGCCCAGGTCAGGACGCGGGCTTCCGCCTGTCCGCCGAAAGCAGCGCCAGGTACGAGAAAATCGTCAAGGAATACATCGAGCCCATACGCAAGCTGAAAGACGAACTCTTCGTGAAAAAAGCCCAGCTGAAGGCCCTCGAGAACGCCACGGATCCCGACATGAAGGCTGTGACGGAAACGGCTTCTGCCGTCGTCATTCTCAGGAACAAGCTCAGCGCCCTTCATTCTGAAATGGAGCAGCGCATCATGAAGGAAGTCATCGAGCCCGAGCGCAAGGCTGCCGCGGCCCAGGCCGCGAGCAAGCCCGCAGAGCAGAAGGCTCCCGCTGAAGCCGCAGCCAAGCCTGCCGAGCAGAAAGCTCCCGCTGAGGCCGCTAACAAGTCTGCCGAGCAGAAAGCTCCCGCTGAAGCCGCAGCCAAGCCTGCCGAACAGAAGGCCCCCGCCGAGGCCGCTAACAAGCCTGCCGAACAGAAGGCCCCTGCCGAGGCCGCAGCCAAGCCCGCGGAACAGAAGGCGCCTGCCGAAGCCGCCAATAAGCCTGATCCCAGAAAGAAGATGGCCAAGGAAGAAAAACCCCAGCGCCGTACTTTCCTGGGTATTTCTTTCTAAGTTCCGGGACAGCCGGATTAAACAGGAAGGGCTCTCCGGTCATCCGGAAAGCCCTTCCTGTTTTTTGTCTGGGAAAACGTGCTGGGACTGCCAGGTTCATCCCTCTGTACCAGTCCTTCAGACAATGGACTCAGAGGCTCAGGTACACAAGAAAATTCATCTCCGGATCCTCAAGCTCGAAGATCTCTTTGTGCCACACAGGCTTTCCCTGCTCCGTCTCAGTATCCCGGTAGAAATACTCGTGT
Source organism: uncultured Desulfovibrio sp. (assembly GCA_900319575.1). Lineage (GTDB taxonomy): Bacteria > Desulfobacterota > Desulfovibrionia > Desulfovibrionales > Desulfovibrionaceae > Desulfovibrio. The sequence goes on from ONPA01000096.1 coordinate 5,143, forward strand.
TCTTTTTCGTAAAGCCTGCGCTGCGAGCGCCTGTCCCTGTAATAGCTGTAACACGCCATCAGGTTGAGCCCTGTGCTGCCGTAATCGAGCATGGCCGCGGACTCCTCATCTATGGTTGTACCGAAGAGACCGATGCCGTGACTGACAAATTCCTTTTTCAGGATCCACCAGTAATAACCGAATGCCATGTACTGCTTTGGATCGCCACGCAGCTCTTTTTCGAAAATTTTCAAAAAATGTTTCTGCCACTCCTCGTCAGGAACAGCTCCATCATGAGAGGCCTCGCGAACAAGTGGAAGGAGTTTTTCCTCCTCCGGTTTCCTGATGATGATCATCCGCATCCTCCTCGCTAAAAATCCGAATCTGCGTGAACATCCCACAGACTGAAAAAAGGGAGTCTCCACCTCTTCTGCCGTTTCCGGCCCGCAATTTTATCTGCGGAGAGAAGAAAATCAACGAAAGCCTGAAAAACCATTTCCCATACCATGTGGCGGGACTGCCGGATCAGAAGGTCAGACTTCAGAATCGTCCTTCTGTGAGGCTTTCCCGTGCCGGCTGCCCCGCACTGGGCTCTGAGAGCCACAAAGCCGGCCGCCGGCGGAGAATTCACTGGCTATTATCCGCCGGACACAAAAAAAGCACCGGAAAGGCCTTTCCGATGCCTGAAAAAAGAAGAGGATGTCCGCGGGGAAGCGGAATTTCCGCTTCCCCTGAGACTGTATTGTCCGCCGCCGGCAGGGAATCCTGGCCGGCGGAGAACTATCGTCCGCGCTGATGCGCGCAGTTTACCATCTCGCCCAGAAGACTCCCGCCTCTAAAGGCGGGGATAATTGACTATCTGGGAGCCCCGGACTTTGCGGCATCCTCAAAGGCTCTGCGTTCCGGAGCGAAGACCTCTTTCTCAAGGGTCTGCTCCATCTCATCGCGAAGAGAACGGAGCTGGCCTCTGAGGCTCACGATTTCGTTGGCCTTGTCGGTCACGGCCTTCACATCCGGAGTGCTGCTGCGTTCAAGGGCCCTGAGCTCGGATTTCCTGACGAAGAGTTCATCGCGAACCTTATCGATTTTGCCGCGGTACTCAGACATAATTTTATCATATCTGGCCTGCCCCTCATCGGAAAGAGCTCCTCTGAAGCCAGGGTCCATGCCGTAAGCTGGACCATAGCCGCAGGGGCCGTACCCCATCCAGCCCGGACCTCTCATGCCATGGTGAAAGCCATGAAAGCCGCCCTGAAATCCGGGGCAGGGAACATAGCTCTGATCAGGTTCCGGGGCGTCCTGATCTTCTGCAAAAACGGAACCGGCGCCGGCCACCAGAACCATGGACAGAATAAGGGGAAGAGCGATCTTGGAGGTTTTCATATCTTTTTTCCTCTAAAAAATTAAAGTGGATCAGGATCCGCTGTCATTGCGGCGCCAGATCAGCTAACGCTGGCCAGCAGCCTTTCTTTCGGGGGCAAACACTTCTTTTTCGAGTTTCTGGTTCATCTCATCAGAGAGGGCTCGAAGTTCCCTGCGCACGCTGACGACTTCGTCAGCCTTGGCACGGACTTCCTTCGGATCAGGCCGTTCAGCTCTCTGCATGGCGTCGAGTTCGGAGTTCTTCACGAAAAGCTCATCGTTGAGCTTGTCGAATTTCTCACTGTAGCTTCTGACAATCTGATCGTACTTCGCCTGCCCAGCCTCTGAGAGCTGGCCGCCGTAGTAGCCCGAACCGCCTCCGTTCGCCATACCGGCGCCGTAGCCGCCCATCATGTGACCATAGCCTCCCATATGGCCATAGCCGCCCATATGACCATAGCCATCGCCCATGTGACCATAGCCGCCCATCATGGGACCGTAACCACCCATATGACCATAGCCGCCCATGTGACCGTATCCATCCATATGACCATAGCCGCCCATCATGGGGCCGTAATATCCCTGACCGTAGGAGCTGTCTCCGCTGCTCTGCTGATCTGACTGGGATCCCGCTGCAAAGACGGAACCGGCACCGCTCACAACAGCTGCTGCCAGGAAAAGAGGAAGAACGCTTCTGGATAATTTCATCGGTATCGCCTTTATATTCTGTAATTTCTTCCCACCGGACCGCCTGCGGCGATCCGGTGATGCGGATTCCTTATCTTACTTTCTGGGAGTCTGGGGATTGGGAGCAAGCGCCTTCATCTTCTCTTCCCAGGCCTTCCTCTCAGGGGCATAGACATCCTTTTCAAGGGTCTTCTGGAGCTCATCGGTCAGACTGCGGAACTGGGCATCAAGTTTGGAAACTTCCCCGGCAGCGGAGCCTACGGCCTTGACGTCGGGGGTAGCGGATCTCCAGAGGGCACAGAGTTCAGCGTTCTTCACGAAAAGCTGCCCTCTGAGCTGATCCATCCTGGGGCGGTAATCGCTCATGATCTTGTCAAACCGCCCCTGGCCTTCAGGAGAGAGCATTCCCCTGAAGCCGCCGTTCATGCCGCCCATCATGCCGCACATACCGCCCATCATACCGGGACCCATCATGCCGCCCATGGGCATGCCGCGCATCATACCGGGGCCCATCATGCCGCCCATGGGCATATTGGGATTCCCGTTCATCGGCATACCATAGCCGCCCATCATGCCATTCATCGGCATGTTGGGATTCCCGTTCATCGGCATACCATAGCCGCCCATCATACCGTTCATCGGCATATTGGACGAGCCATTCATGGGCATGCCGGCATGGGGCTGGTCGGAATTCGGGCTGGCTGCAAAAACAGTGGCGCTGCCGGCAGTAAGCGCGAGGGCCATAACAAGAGGAAGGGCAAATCTGGAAGCTTTCATAATTGTTTACCTTTATATAAATTTATTTTGTCTTTTCAGAAAACGAGCACAGTGACTGGATATTTGAAACTCAGGTTATTCGTCTCGGCCATCGCGGCGGCCGATATCCCGATCATCATAGTCCTGGGCATAGCCTCCCCAGCATCCCCCACGGTACGCGGC
>ONPA01000246.1 GCA_900319575.1 uncultured Desulfovibrio sp.
ACTCGATGAGTATATCGATGTCATGATTCCCCGCGGGGGCGAGGGGCTCGTGCGCGCCGTGACCGAAGCGGCCACCATGCCCGTGCTCAAGCATTTCAAGGGCGTCTGCCACTGCTATGTGGACAGCGCCGCTGATCTCTCCATGGCTCTCAATATCGTCTATAACGGCAAGGTTCAGCGTCCCGGCGTGTGCAACGCCCTTGAATGCGTCCTTGTGCATAAGGATGTAGCCGAAAAGTTCCTTCCCATGATGGCGGAAAAACTCGGCGGAGCGGGCGTGGAATTCCGCTGCTGCTCCCGCTCCCTGCCGCTCATGGGGCCCACCGCGAAGGCAGCTCAGGATTCGGACTGGGGCATGGAGTTCCACGCGCTCATCCTGGCCGTGAAAGTTGTGGACAGCCCTGACGATGCCCTCTCCCATATCGCCCGCTATAATTCCAACCATACTGACGTCATCGTCACCAACGATCTCTCGAAAGCCATGCATTTCGTGCGCGCCTGCGATTCCTCTATGGTGGGCGTCAACGTCTCCACGCGCATGAACGACGGCGGCCAGCTCGGCCTGGGCGCTGAGATCGGCATTTCCACCTCCAAGCTGCACGCCTACGGCCCCATGGGTGTCATGGAACTCACTACGAGCAAGTTTGTCGTTCTCGGCTCGGGGCAGGTACGATCCTGATGCCCGCGGAAGCGTCCGGGAACGGCATCGCCGTTCTCGGCGGCACGTTCAATCCCCTGCACGTGGGGCACATGCGCCTCGCTATCGAGGCGCACGAAGCCCTCGGCGGACTCGTTTCCCGTGTGGATCTTCTGCCGTGCGCCCATCCGCCGCACAAGGAAAGCAGCGGTATCCTTTCCTTCGCTATCCGGACGGAACTCATCCGGGAGGCCGTAGCTCCCTATCCCTGGCTTTTCTGCAATGAGGTCGAGGGGGAGCGCGAAACGTTCTCCTACACCTGGGATACGCTGGCCATCTATGCGAAACGCGAGCCCGGACGGCGTGTCTATTTCCTTCTGGGCAGTCCCGACTATGAGCTGCTTCCCACCTGGCATAACGGCCTGCGCCTGCCTGAGCGCTGCACGCTGGCTGTGGTGCCGCGCGGAATCTGGAGCGAGGAAGACTTTCGGAAGGACACGCTCGCCCTCTGGCCGGACGCTGAACCTGCCCGCACAGACGTTGCCGGGGCTTCGGCCATGCGTGCCGCAGGGGGAGAGATTCTTCGCCTGCCCCTTCCCTGGTTCGAGGTGAGTTCGTCGCTTATCCGCGAGCGCTGGATAGAGGGCCGCTGTCTTGACTATCTGGTTCCCTCAGGCGTGGCCCGCCTCCTCGAGACGCGCCGCGGGGAGGTTGCCCGGCACTGGGAACGCGGGGCGTGAAAACCACACACCGCGGAGGAGAAAGATCCCCCGGCATAAGGGAAGAGCCCTTCATGGCCGCGGTATTTTTTTGTGCATGCTAGCATCATATCTTGCGCACGCGGGGTTGTTATCTTATATTTGATACAAAGCTTCCCTGTGCGTAAACGCCGCCCTGCGCGGCATGGCTGCATGCGAAATTCGGGAATTCGTCAGAGGAGAAGCTCAGGGAGTAACGGTTAACCCAGAAAAATTTGGAGGCAGCGCTGTTCTCCTGCCCGGAAACGCGGCAGGGCGCTGGAAAAATTTATGAAGCCTATCAAGAAGATTCTGTGTTCTGTGGACCTTTCCGATCACAGTGCCGAAGTGGCTGAGTACGCGGCTCTGCTTGCGTCCAAGCTCGGTGCAGAGGTGACTGCCATTTACGTGGCTCCCACGCTCAGCCAGTACACCGGGTTCAAGGTTCCGCAGAGCGATATTCACGCCTTCGTGGGTGAAATCGTGAGCGGCGCTCAGGCCAGCATGAACGCCTTCGTTGCCGAGCATTTCGAGGGCGTCAAGGCTACCGGCGAGGTGCTCGTCGGCTACGCTTCCGATGAAATTCTCGCCAAGGCCAAGCGTGATGACATGGACCTCATTGTCATGGGCACCCATGGCCGCAAGGGCATTGACCGCATCATCTTCGGCTCCGTCGCTGAAAAGGTGGTCAAGAATTCCCCCATTCCGGTTCTCACCATTCGCCCGCACGACTAATTTTTCTTAAAAGGGCTGTACGGAAAGGGAAAGGAACCCAGCTTCCTTTCCCTTTCTTTGTTTTCAGGGCGTTGTGAAAAAACCGAAAAAAGTTGTTGACGGGAATCCCCTCACAGCGTATACCCATCTTCACGGAACGTCACCATCGTCTATCCGGTTAGGACAGCGGCCTCTCACGTCGCTAAGAGCAGTTCGAATCTGCTTGGTGACGCCACAAATTTTTCGGCGCACATCTCGTTCAGACATGTGCGCTTTTTTGTAGGGGAAACCGGAAG
>ONPA01000189.1 GCA_900319575.1 uncultured Desulfovibrio sp.
CGGCTGGAAGACGGCACAGGAATGCTTTGCTGAAGAACTCCGAAACTCCGCCTGACCATCTTGCACTTGGAATGAAAATTCACCAATTCGGAAGACCATCTGCCGTATGGGATCCCGGCCGCCGTAAATGATGCATTTTAGCCGCAGATAGCATTATAATATAACTAATTCTGCATATGCTTTATAAATAATATTAGATATATTTGATATAATTTCGCGGATTTCAGGCTGCTCTCACCTCTCAGCACGCTCCTTTCCCCTGCGGAGCAGAAGACTGACCGGCCGGATCGTTGCCAGGCTGTTTACCGGCGCTATTTCAGAAACGTATCCCGCAGTTTTCTTGGCAGATACGTAATTCCCCGGCCGATTCTGAAGGATCTGGAATTCACCAGCGCGCTGTTGACAGATATCAGATTATCGCGCTCAGCCGCGAGGAAGCTGTTTTCTTCAGCATATTTCTTATTCAGCCTGGTGATTTCTCCAGTGTATTTTTCATTCAGTTGAGTGATTTCTTCAGCGTATTTTTCATTTTTTTCGGTTAATTTTTCTTTTTCAGCGGTCATCCCGGCGTAGCTACGCTTTAATTCATTTATTTTATCAAGCAGGTCATGCGTCAGATCTTTTTCCATTATTTCACGCATTCTGTTATAACTGTTACTGTTATACCAGAATTCTTTATTCTGCGACGCGACCCCGAACTTTTTAAACCATGTGTTCCGCAACGCATCATAGAGGCAGCAGTAACTGTCCCCGGTCAGCGTATCCAGATGCCAGAGCGAAAAATTAAGAACATAATTTATGAAGTCACGGCGGAATCTGTCATACAGCCCTTTGTTCCGTAAAAACGTCTCAAGAGCCTCAAGCGCACACAGGAAATTGTCCCACGACTTTTCCCGTGAGTTTGATATAGAGTTTGTGTCCCCTGTTCTATGATGCACAAGCACTTCATCAAGGACGGAGATTCGTTTCGCCATCAGCACTATCGCGCAGACAAAAAACAGGTCATTGGTTGAGCTGAGCTCCTGGAAACGCAGATTCACTTCATCCAGAAACTTTTTGCGGTACAGCTTGTCCCAGGGCCACCAGACAAACACCTCAAAAAAATTTTTCCTGATATCTGTACTCGCGAAAACTTCCTGAGGTGGCAGATATTCCCGGCGCACGGACCAGGACGCATCCGATCTCTCCCCTGTCGCGCAATCGAACAGATCTGACCGGCACACAAGGACATCAGTATCATCCGTTTCAGCCCGGGAATGCATTTTCTCAACCATTGAAGTCTCAAAAATATCATCGCAGTCCAGAAATAACAGATATTTCCCTCCTGCCACGCTCATGCCGTAATTCCGCGCCGCCCCGGCGCCCCTGTTCTCCTGATGAAGTACGGTCACCCTTTTATCCGCGGCTTCATATTCCTTCAGTATCGCAAGGGAATCATCGCAGGAACCATCGTCAACAAAGATGAACTCAATGTCTCTGTACGACTGGTTCACGATACTATCGAGACTCTTCCGCAGATACGCAACTGCGTTGTACACCGGAACGATGATGGATATTTCTGACATAGTTTAACCTGTGCCGCCCCTGGATAAGAGATAACGCACGTGTTCTTTTCCTTCCAGACAGACTCCTCAGACAATATACAGTCTGCTCTCCCCGTGTCCGATGACTTCGCCGATCTCGCAGTCCAGGTCACCGCCCTCCCTGAGGAAGGCCCGCACATCGCCGAGCTTTTCCGGAGGCACGGCCAGAAGGAGACCGCCTGACGTCTGGGCGTCAAAGATGATATTCAGGAGATCGTCATCCTCATGCGGCCGATCCCAGATCGTGCTGCAGGCAGCGAATTTGCGGTTGCGGATGGAGCCCGCCGGAACGAGTCCGTCGCCCGCGTAGTCGGAAACGCGGGGAAGGACGGGCAGTCTGTCCGCGAAGATCCGTATGGACACGTCCGAGGCGCGGGCCACCTCGAGGGCGTGACCGCCGAGACCGAAGCCGGTAACGTCCGTAGCTCCGGTCAGGTGAAAGCGCTGTATGGCGGATCCTGCCACGCTGTTCAGCCGGCCGGCCCAGCGGATGATGTCTGCCTCGGCTTCCCCTGCTCCTTCCCATCCGGCCTTGACGGCAGTGGCCAGGATACCGATGCCGAGGGGCTTCGTGAGGATGAGGCGCATGCCCGGACGGAAACCGTCGTTGGTGGCGACGCATTCCGGATCAATGACGCCGGTGACAGAGAGACCGAATTTCATGTCGTCGTCGCTGACCGTGTGCCCGCCCGCGCTCACGCAGCCGCACTCGATCATGGCGTCAAAAGCCCCGCGCAGCACGTCCGCCAGTACCTGGGGCTTTTCCTCGGCCAGGTCCTCGGGGAAGCAGGCAACGCTCATGGCACTCCATGGCGTCCCGCCCATGGCGAAGATATCCGAAAGCGCGTTGCAGGCAGCGATGCGCCCGAAAGGAAAAGGTTCATTGACGATGGGCGCAAGGATATCCACAGACTGCACCAGGGCTTTTCCCTGAGGCACGGTAAGAACGGCAGCGTCCTCGTTGCAGGCATGGCCCGCCAGGAGGCGCCGCTCAAGATCCGGCGGCAACGGACGCTGCGCCAGCGCAAGGAGATGCTCCAGAGCCCCCGGAGCGAGTTTGGCAGCTCAGCCGGCCGCCTTTGCGCGTTCCATGAGTCCTGGCATGATTTCTCCTTACCCGGATCCGGCGGATCCGTCTGTCTTTCCTGTGATTCTGTTTTTTTATATCCCATGGGGGGAACAGGGACAAGCTTCCGCGCCGCCTTGCGGGCCGGGCGGGGCATGGGGTATCCTTGGCGGCGCAAGGATTTTTCCCTCCAAGGAGTATACATGCCTCTTCTGACTCTTCAGAATGTCAGCCTCAGTCTCGGCGGCAAGGAGCTGCTCGAACACGCGGATTTCGGCGTCAGCCAGGGCGAGCGCGTCTGTCTCGTCGGCCGCAACGGCGTAGGCAAGTCGAGCCTTCTTTCCCTGATGGCCGGCGCCATCAGTCCCGATGACGGCCAGGTAACCTACGAACAGGGGTGCCGCTTCGGCTACATGCCCCAGGACGTTCCCACACAGTGGAGCGGGCCGGTCTTCTGCGTCGCCGCATCCGGGATGGGTGAGGAAGGCAGAAAACTGGCGGCAGCCCATCTGGCCTCCTCGGGCAGGGGAGAGAAGCTCCCTGCAGAAGAGAGGAAGAGGGCGGAAGAGTATCTCGAAAGCGGCGAGGGCTGGGAAAGGTACGGCGATGTGCTCGCCGTGGTGAATAGCCTCAGCCTTGACCCCAAAGCCGATTTCAGCACGCTCTCAGGCGGGAGCAAACGCAGGGTGGCCCTGGCCAGGGCCCTTCTCGCGTCGAATGATCTCCTCCTCGACGAACCCACCAACCACCTCGATATCAAAACTATCACCTGGCTTGAGGACTTCCTCATCAAGCGCGCCCGCACGCTGGTCTTCATCAGCCACGACCGCGCCTTCGCCCGCGATCTGGCCACGCGCGTCGTGGAAATAGACCGCTGCCACCTTTACAGTTACGACTGCGGCTTTGACGACTATCTGCCCCGCCGCGATCTGCGCCTCGAAAACGAGGAGAAGGAAAACGCAGCCTTCGACAAGAAGCTGGCCCAGGAGGAAATCTGGATCCGCAAGGGCATCAAGGCCCGCCGCACCCGGAACATGGGACGCGTGCGCGATCTCATTGCCATGCGTGAGGAGCGCGCCCAGCGGAGAAAGCGCATCGGCAGCGTGCACATGGAGGCCCAGGAAGCAGAGAAATCGGGCAAACTGGTCATGGAAGCCGTGAATCTCGGCTTCACCTACCCGGACGGCTATGAGGTCTTCCACGATTTTTCCGCCATCATCCAGCGCGGAGACCGCATCGGCATCATCGGCGACAACGGCACGGGCAAGACCACGCTTCTGCGCGTGCTTCTCGGAGAGCTCCAGCCCACCTCAGGCACCCTGAAGAGAGGAACCAACCTCGAGATCAGCTATTTCGACCAGCTCCGGGAAACGCTCGATCCCAACGCCACCATCATGGACAGCGTGGCCAACGGCAGCGACGTGGTGACCATCAACGGGAAGAAACGCCACGTGGCGGGCTACCTCACCGACTTTCTCTTCGCTCCCGGACGGCTTCGCGTTCCCGTGCACACGCTTTCCGGCGGAGAAAAGAACAGGCTGCTCCTGGCCCGCCTGTTCACGAAGCCTTCCAACCTGCTCGTCATGGACGAACCCACCAACGATCTCGACATGGAGACGCTGGAGCTGCTCGAGGAACTCCTCGCGGAATACACGGGCACAGTCATCATGGTGAGCCACGACCGCGCCTTTCTGGACGACCTCGCCACCTCCACCTTCGCCCTCGAGGGCGACAGGCTGATCCACGAATACGTGGGCGGCTACACGGACTGGCTGCGCCAGCGCCCCGAGCCGAAAGAGAAGACGCAGAAGGCACCCAGGCCCCAGCCGAAGCCGGACGCCGCAAAGGGCAGGAAACTGACGTTCAAGGAACAGCGCGAGCAGAAGATGCTGCAGGAGGAGCTCGACGGCATGCCCGCCAGAAGCGAGGCCCTGGAAAAGGAGCAGGCGGAACTCGAGCAGAGGCTCGCCGATCCGGATCTTTTTCAGCGGGATCCTGATCTCTTCAACGCTACGACGAAGCGCATGCCCGAACTTGAACAGGAACAGAACGCCCTTCTCGAGCGCTGGGAGGCCGTAGAGGCCCGTCTGAAGGAACTTGCTGATATCACAAAAAAAGTCTAGAAGGATCCGTTGCGCAGAGCGCGCCTCCCCCCAGACAGAAGCGCTCCGCCTTTCCCCCCACCAGAGCACCGATAGCCCAGTCCTTCAACAGCGGTGTCCAGAACCCGCTTCAACCCGGCACGCATTCCCCCCCCAGCGGCCGTTTCCCCCGTTTGTGAGTCTTTTTATGTCGGAAGAATCGCACCCTCTTGATATTGAGGCGTGCCTTCAGACGCTGCACCGGATTGTTGTGTCCCTGACGCCCAACAAATCCTTCCGTCAGGTGCTGAGGGAACTCCTCTCTGCTCTCGCAGAAACCATGCATTTCCAGCGCCCGCATATCATCGTGCAGGATCCCGAAAGCGGTAACCTCCGCCTTTCCATGGCCTATGGCAATGCCGAGGCGCCGGAAGCGTCCTACGAACCAGGCACGGGCATCACCGGCCAGGTTTTCCAGTCCAACAAAGCTATCATTGTCCCGTGCATGAGCCAGCACCCGGACTTCGAGAACAAACTCTTCGGCCGATCCCCCGAGGAGATGCAGCGTCTCGCCTTCATCTGCGTTCCCGTGCATTCCGGGGCCAGCGAGGAGGACGGCGCCATCGGCGTCCTCTCCGCGGACACCCCGCGGGCGTCGGAGTCTGAGCTCTCCAACCGCTGTCTCTTTCTTGAAACCGTAGCCGCCCTTGTGGGCACGCAGGTCGCCTGGCTACAGGAGGATCTGGCGCGCCAGCATTTCCGCCACACCACGGAGCAGGCTGAGACGCGCATCACTTCTGGCTCCATCATCGCCCATTCAAAAAGCATGCTCCACGTGCTGCATCAGGTGCATCAGGTGGGATCGAGCCACGCCATCGTCCTGCTCCGTGGCGAGTCGGGCGTGGGCAAGGAACTGATGGCTCAGGCCCTGCACGAGGCAAGCCCGAGAAAAGACAAGCCGCTCATCAAAATTAACTGCGCGGCCCTGCCCTCCGAGCTTATCGAGGGGGAGCTCTTCGGCTGGCAGAAGGGCGCTTTCACAGGCGCATTCCAGAACCACAAAGGCGTCTTCCAGCAGGCCGACAAGGGCACGCTCTTTCTCGACGAAATAGGCGATCTCTCCCTGTCCGCCCAGGCAAAACTCCTGCGCGTCCTGCAGGACGGCGTTGTGCAGCCGCTCGGCACGGAAAAGAGCATCGCCGTGGATGTGCGCATCATCTGCGCTACCAACAGGCATCTTGAAAAATGCGTGGAGGCCGGCACTTTCCGCAAGGACCTCTATTACCGCATCAATATCTTCCCCATTTTCATCCCTCCGTTGCGCGACCGCACCGACGACATCATCCCCCTGGCAAACTATTACCTGAAAAAATACGCTGAGGAATACAAGCGGCCGGTATCGCGCATCTCGACGCCGGCCATGGATCTCCTCACGGGCTACAAGTGGCCGGGCAATATCCGCGAGCTCAGGAACACCATGGAGCGCGCCGTCCTCGTCTGCGACGAGGAGGCCATACGTGCCTATCACCTGCCCACGGACATGCAGAAGAGCGGCCAGGCCAACACGTTGCGCGAACACGGCGCCGGATTCACGGAAACCGTGGAGCGCCTCGAAAAGGATCTCATCGTCGATGCCCTGCGCAACGCCCAGGGCAATATCCATCAGTCGGCCAGAGACATCGGGCTGACATACCGCATCATCTATTACAAAATCAAAAAGTACGGCATCAACTACCACGACTTCCTTCCCTCTCCTGCCAAAGGCGGCAGGAAGGAATAAAGGAACCGGAAAGAGGGAGCTCTGAACAGGGCTCCCTCTTTTTGTATGTGTACCATCTGTCCATCTGCCTGCTGAAACTTCCGGACATATCGGACTCCGGCCCGTTTCTGCAGTCTCCTCCGTTTCCTGCCGGCTTTATGGGGCCCTGCCCGTCAGGCCGGAGTTCTGCCCGCACCTTCCCTTCTTGCGGCCTGCTCCTGTATCCGGCTGTGGCTTTTTCCTGTCAGGCCGGTTTCACGGCTTTCACCACAGAACGCGCCCCGCCTGGGCACATCCGGAGCGGCGAAACAAAAATGTTCCTCTGCTTTTTTCATACCGTCTTCTCTCCGGAACGTTTTTGTATCTGATTTCAGCCGAATGTTCTTCCCGTCAGTTCCGGTTCCGCTCCGTAAGGCCTGTATTTTCCCCTCTTCCCATATCTCTGCCCGGTTTTCAGGCTCCGTATCTACAAATTTGTACTACATCCCAGGCTATTCACAAATTTGTATCACAATTGAAGAGCCCTGAACGGGAAATTTTTCAGGAAAGCCATGAATTCAGATGGTTAACTCCCGTTCCTGCTCTGGCATGATGCATGCATATGGCAAAGCGACAGAGCATGAAACTGTCCCGGCGCATGGAGAAGCCGGAGTGTTTTATAAGGAGAAGGAGTTTATCATGGATTTCACGTCGTACTTCAGACGCAACAGAAAGTGGGTCATCGCCCTGCTGGCTCTGGCCGCAGTGCTCACCGTTCCCTGTCTCGCCGAGGCCGCTGAAAAGGCCCCCGAATACACACCCAAGAGAGCCGTTGACACGGTCTGGACCATGGTCGGCGCCATGCTGGTCATGTTCATGCAGCCCGGCTTCGCCCTCGTCGAATGCGGTCTGACCCGCGCCAAGAACGCGGCCAACATCACAATGAAAAACTTCGCCGACTTCGGTGTCGGCGCCATCTGCTTCTTCGTGCTGGGCTTCGGCCTCATGTTCGGTGACTCCCTGAGCGGCATCATCGGCACGAACCTGTTCTGCCTCAGCGGCAACGATCCCACCACTGACGACGGCATGTGGACCCTCACGTTCTTCTTCTTCCAGAGCGTGTTCTGCGCCACTTCCGCCACCATTGTTTCGGGCGGCATCGCCGAACGCATGAAGTTCTCGGGCTACCTGCTCGTCAGCATGCTGGTCTCCCTTGTCGTCTACCCCATCAGCGGCCACTGGGCCTGGAACGGCCTGTTCGGTTCCGGCGGCTGGCTCGGCAACCTCGGCTTCATTGACTTCGCCGGTTCCTCCGTTGTGCATTCCGTGGGCGGCGCCATCGCTCTCGCCGGCGCCATCGTTCTCGGACCCCGTATCGGCAAGTACTCCAAGGACGGCAAGGCCCGCGCCATTCTGGGCCACAACCTCCCCATGGCCGGTCTCGGCGTCTTCATCCTCTGGTTTGCCTGGTTCGGTTTCAACTGCGGCTCCACTACGGCTGCTGACATGACCCTCGGCATCATCGCCGTCAACACCAACCTCGCCGCCTGCGCCGCCTTCTGCACCTCCATGCTCACCGTGTGGTGCAAGACCGGCAAGCCTGACCCGTCCATGTGCTTCAACGGCGTCCTCGCCGGCCTCGTGGGCATCACCGCCGGCTGCGCCGAAGTTTCCCCTGTGGGCGCTATCTGCATCGGCGCCATCTGCGGCTTCGTGGTTGTCTGCTCCGTCTTCTTCATTGACCAGAAGCTCCACATCGACGACCCCTGCGGCGCCGCTTCTGTCCACGGCGTGTGCGGCTTCCTCGGCAGCACCCTGGTTGGTTTCTTCGCGGCTCCCGGTTACGGCACCTGCACCGGCCTCCTCTATGGCGGCGGCTTCCATCCTCTCGCCATCCAGTTTCTCGGAGCCGCCTGCTACGTTACCTGGGCTTTCATCTGCGGCCTGATTATCTTCAAGATTGTCGACGCCATCATGGGCATCCGTCCCACGCCTGAAGAAGAACTCAAGGGCATGGATATCACCGAGCACGGCACCGACGCTTACTCCGGCTTCCAGATTTTCACGAACGAATAAGCCCTTATCTCCTTCCCTTCTCCGGCGGGACTCCCGCGAGGGGGTCCCTGACGGAGGGGAGCGGACGAATCCTGAAGAAAATTTTTTACCAGCAAAAGGAATAGCACCATGAAGATGGTAATTGCCTATATCAGACCCGAACAGCTGCAGAGGGTCAAGCAGGAGCTCTACAAGAGAGAGCTGTACTCCATGTCCATCACCAACATTCTGGGCGCCGGCAGGCAGGGCGGTTACGCCACCCAGTACCGCGGCGTTACCACCCAGGTTAACCTGCTGAAAAAGCTGCGTATCGAAATCTGCGTGACAGATGACAAGCTCGACATGGTCTTCGAAGCCATTACCGAAGGCGCCCGCACGGGAAGACAGGGCGACGGCGTCATCTTCGCCTGCGATACGGTAAGGGGCGAGCGAATCCGCACAGGCGAAAGCCTCTAAATTCCCAGATTACCAGGAACCAGATCCTCCACCAGGGCCGTCCGCGAAAGCGGGCGGCCTCTTTCTGTCCCGGGAAAGGAGAAGGCCCGCCGTCATCTTCTGACAGCGGGCCTTCTCCTTTTCTCTTTTCTTCTGTTCCTAGCCTGTGACGTCCTTCACGGCGGCGTCATGCCCTGCCGCTCCGGGTTCCGCGGTGCCGGACAGAGGTTCACTGCCGTCCTGCGCGGGCTCAGATTCCTGCGCGCTGGCGGAAGCGCCCATGAGAAGACTCTTCGACAGGCGTTCCTTGCCGGCCTTCAGCCGTTGGGCGGAGGCGGCATACTCGGCCAGGATATCGGCCAGGGTGATGGAATTCATGACGTTTTCAGCCGCGTCCTGCACCTTCTCATAGGCGTGACGCAGGGCGTACTGGATATTGAAGCCGATATTGCAGATGGGATTGATATGCGTGTCGAGGTGCAGCAGACGCTTGCCGCCCTCCACGGCGCGGTAAATTTCCAGCAGGGAGATGGCGCCGGGGTCCCTTGCGAGCTTCGGGCGCGGACGGCCGCGAACGCTCTGCACGAGACCAGCAGTACGCAGTTTCATCAGGATCTGCCGCACAAAGCTGGGATTCGACTTCAGGCTTTTGGCGATGGCCTGGCTCGAAAGATCCATATTCGGATTCAGATGGATGAAAATCATGATGTGAACGGCGTCGCTCAGTTTCGTAGAGTATTTCATAGTCATGCACCCCTCCCGGAAAAAATAACCGCCCTGCGCCTCATGGGCAAGATGCTGACCACATTTCCCTCATCACGGGCTCTGCCGTCCTGGCCCGCGCCGGGTGCGCCTGCCCCATTCCGGGGCAGGCGCTCAGCGCCAGGCGCAGATTCTTCTAGATGGTTATCTTCGCGCCGAGAAGCCTGGCGAATTCGGCAATGAGGGCAGCGTGAGCGGGCCACGCAGCGGCCGTCACAAACTGACCGTCCGTCACGGCGTCACTAAACGTGGCGTTGGCGTCCCGCCAGATGCCGCCGGCCATTTCAACATCGGGCTTCAGAGCCGGATAGGCCGTGCAGGTGAGCCCCTTCACGAGACCGGCGGTAATGAGAAGCTGCGGTCCGTGGCAGATAGCGGCAATGGGCTTGCCCGCCGCCGCGAACTCCTTCACGATTTCGACCACGCGCGCGTTGAGGCGCAGGTACTCCGGAGCGCGGCCGCCGGGAATGTACAGCCCTTCGTAGTCGCTGACACTGACCTTGTCGAAATCGGCGTTGACGCCGAAGTTGTGGCCGCGTTTTTCCGAATAGGTCTGATCGCCCTCGAAATCATGAATGGCGGTGCGCACGAAGTCGCCGTCTTTCTTGCCCGGACACACGGCGTCAACCCTGTAGCCCAGCATTTCAAGCATCTGGAAGGGCACCATGACTTCGTACTCTTCCACATAGTCACCGACGAGTTCCAGTATTTTCTTCTTGACACTCCCCACGGATAAATCCGGGGGATTCTTGGTTCGACGACCACTGCGCCGCATCCTAGGACTTGGCGTCTTACACGATC
>ONPA01000037.1 GCA_900319575.1 uncultured Desulfovibrio sp.
CTGGTAGGCCCTGCGGATGAACTCCGCGCACTGCTCCGCCGCGTCGGCTGACTCTGTGTGAATGAGGGAGCCGCTGCCCCCGGTCAGAAGGCGCACGCGGGCGGCGTGCCGCTCCTGGGGGGTGGAAAAGGAACCGGCAGGCCCGCAGTCAGCCGCCGCCATGGCAGAATCCGTGTCTGTCAGGAGCAGGGGCAGAACCAGGAGAAGGACAGCCGCCGGAGCGGAACGCGGAACAATGGAACAGAAGAGAGTGTGCATGCCTGTTCCTCCTGAAGCGTGTTTATTGAAAAACGATTATAATGTCAAAAACTTTTTAAAAATATATAAAAACGCCTGCGCGGACGGGGAATCCGTCCCGGAGCCGGGCCTTTTCCCTGCCCTGTTCCGGTTCAGGGAAGATAGGTAAAAAGGGACGCCGCCTTGCCAGAAGAGAAAAAACCACGTATATTTCCGGAGTATTGCGTCACGGGCGTCAGACGCTGTGACGCGTTTTTTCTTCCCCCTGTGAGAAGCGGCCCTGCCTCAGGCAGCGTTTCTCTTCCGCGTCTTTCTCCGAGGTTTATCCGGTATGCGTGACAGTGTTCTTCTCCTTTCGGCCTCTCCCCATAAAAACGGAACAACGTCCCGGATTTCGGCTCTGATTGAGGATGGGTGCAGGAGGGCCGGATTCAGGACGGCCGTGCTCGATTTCTCGGGGATGAACTTCCTCGGGTGCACGCACTGCGGCACCTGCAGCCAGCGTCTCCGTCACTGCCCGCTTGAGGGGAAGGATGACTGCAGCGAGACTTTCGCCACCATCATTGGCTCGCGGTATCTTGTTATCGTGAGCCCCATCTATAATTATGGCCTGCCCGCACAGTTCAAGGCGCTTGTTGACCGCACGCAGTATTTCTATTCGTCAGGAATCAAGCCCCGCATCGCCCCCCGTGCCGCAGTGCTCCTCCTGGCGGGCCGGACAAAGGGGGAGAAACTCTTCGAGGGGGCGCGGCTCACTCTGCACTGTTTCTTCCACACCATGGGCATCGAACAGGTCGCCCTGAAGACTCTGAGAGGGCTGGAATCCCCCCAGGATCTGAGCGATGAGCTGCGCCTTGAGCTCAGGAAGTGGGGGGCCGGGCTTTTTACTCCCGGGCAGACTGTTGTCACGGCCGGTCCTGCCAGAAGCACCGCCGGCCTGGTTCCGCGCTCCTGACCGTTTTTTCCCGCGCCCCGGAATCCTTCTTTGTCCGCCTTCCGCCGGCCGCCCTCCATGCTTCCGTGCCCCGGCGCTGTTTCTGTCTTCCGCGCGGAGTTCCCCGTTTCTGCCCTGCGGCCGGAATCTGCCTGATCCTCTCTGCCGCCTGACTCCGGAAAGAGAAAAGGGTCTTCACAAAAGGAAAAGAACAAAATACCCTGCGCCCGGTAAATTTTTCAGGGAGGGTACCATGAAAAAAGTTCTGATTATTTCCACGAGTCCGAGGAAGAACGGCAATTCCGATCTGCTGGCCCAGGCCTTTGCCGGGGGCGCGAAGGAAGCCGGCCATGATGTCGCATTCGTGGCTTTCAGGGAGAAGAACATCCAGTACTGCCGCGGCTGCCTCGCCTGCCAGAAGACGTTCAGGTGTGTCATAAAGGACGACATGGCCGCCATTCTCGAAAGCATGCAGAAGGCCGATGTGGTCTGCTTCGCCACTCCTGTTTATTATTACGCCTGCTGCGGCCAGCTGAAGACCTTCCTCGACCGATGCAACCCGCTTTTCCCACAGGAATACGCTTTCCGCGATGTCTATCTCCTGGCCTCCTGCGCCGACACCGATCCGTCTGCCATTGACGGCACGGTGTCGGATGTGAAGGGCTGGGTGCGCTGCTTCGAAAAGTCTTCCTACCGCGGTTCCGTTCTGGCAGCGGGTACGGAGAAGCCCGGCGACGTCAGAAAGACGCCCGCCGTTCTCGACGAAGCCAGAAATCTCGGCAGAAACCTCTAACCGGACGGCCCCTCTGGAACGCCCAGACGGGGCCTTTTCTGATCGCGCCGGCCGGTTTGGGACGGCGGGGAAGAAAGAGCGATGAAGGAACAAGAAAAATCCGGCGTGGAAATCCGTGAATTTCCGGTTCCCGGTTCGGTGAGTCCTCAGATGGCCGCGCTTATGCGCCGCAAACCCTATGCCTGGTGGAACACGCACCTCTCCTCGGAGGCGGAATGGAAGGCATGGGCCGGGGAGCTTTCCTCCCGAAACGGTGCCCTGCTTCCGGCACTCTGCCGCAGAATGCGCGTGCGGTGCGAAGAAGGGCATATGGGAGGCGTGCACGTTTACCGGCTGATCCCGGAGGTGGAGAGTCCGGCGGGAAAGGGCAGGATGCTCCTGCACTTCCACTCTGGCGGCTTTCTCATCAACACGGGAGACGCGGCGCCGCTCGAGGCTGTCATGATGTGTGGCATCACGGGCATGCGGGCGGTCTCGGTGGATTACAGAAGCCTGCCCGGTTACGCCTATCCCGCGCCCATGGAGGATGCCGTGAACGTCTACCGGGAGCTTCTGGAGAGCTTTGCCCCCGGATGTGTCGGCGTTTTCGGGAGTTCGAGCGGCGGGGCCCTTACGCTGGAGCTTGTTCTGCACGCGCGTCTGGCCGGACTTCCCCAGCCTGGCGCCCTGGCAGCCGGCACGCCCTGCACGGATTTCACGCCCACAGGGGACTCTTTCGCGACCAACGAGGGCGTGGACAATGTTCTCGTGAGTTACTCGGGGTGGCTCACTGACGCGGTGCGGATGTTCGCGGCGGGTCACGATCTGACGGATCCCCTGATCTCTCCCATCCGCGCCGACGTCTCCGGTTTCCCGCCGGTCATGCTTACCTGCGGCACGCGGGATCTTTTCCTCAGCAGCACGGTGCGCATGCACCGGAAGCTCAGGGAGGCCGGCGTTCCCGCGGACCTCGTGGTCATCGAGGGCGCGTCGCACATGCAGTACGCCATGCTCCCCGACGCCCCGGAGACAGCGTACCATTTCAGGGAGCTCGGACGCTTCTTCGATACCTACCTCGGCCGCTGACACGGACCTGGCGGCATCCCGGAAGAACGGCATCCGTGTCCCGCGTGAAGGGAGACAGTCAGGCTGACGGTCAGCGCCGCGGCGGGATCTTTCCCTGCAGGAAGCTGTTTTCTTCTTCCGGCGCTCTGGCTTTCTCCCGGGCTCTGGCGCCGGCATGTTCCGTGGCTGCTGGGCCTTCCTGATATTCCGGCCCGGCAGCGGGCTCCTCCTCCGTGTCCCCGCGCCAGGCGGTCTGGCGCCTGCCCTGGTCCATCTGCGTTTCGGGGAAGGGGGGATGCCTGAGCTGCGTCCGGGGGGCTGCGTCCGGGAGGATCGCGCCCAGGGCACCGGCCGCGGCGGCACCGGGAGCGAGCACAGCGGCGCCGCGCTGCATGGATCCGGCGGCGAGCCTCACTGTCTCCCCGGCGCCGGAATCGCCGAGAGGCGCGATAAGCTGGCCGGCCCAGCGGATGATGCGGTCCGGCATGACGGTGACCAGGGTGAAGAGTTTCCAGGTTCCGATGCCCACCACGGAGCCGAGGAGGACGAGTGTGCTTACCGCCGCAGTGACGCCCCATCCGCTGAGCCCGAAGGCGTTATCCCGGAAAGCCTCGTCCTGGGCGTCGAAGAAGGGCATGAGGAGGGAGCTCACGAGGTAGCCCGATACGCTCAGGATTATCATGCACAGGAAGAAGGCCAGGACGAGGAGCATGGGCCGGAGCAGAACCGAGAGCATGAGGGCGTAGCCGGAGCGCGCGCTCGCCCCGGCGAATCCGTCACCCTCCGGCATGCAGTGGCCGACAAGCCAGACGGGGCAGGCAGCCACGGCTTCGAGGGTGAGCACCACCCAGCCGATGACAGCGGTGAACCACGCCACGAAAGGCAGCATGGGCACCATGTAGGCGTAGAACCAGCACACGGCCCATATGGGAGCAGCGATGCAGACAGCGATTTTGCCTGCCGACTCCACGAAGGAAGGCAGGGCCTTCGAGGTGAGAAAATTCCCGGCGAAGGGGATGCGCGACACGCCTTCCCTGATGGCGAGATAGGTGACGAAGGCGTTCTCGCAGGCATTCATGACGCGGCGGGAAAGACGCACCGTGCTGAAGATGATGTCCCCGCCGTCGATGATGCGTCCGAGGGCCAGCGCGCCCGCGTCGGGAACCCTGAGCTCGGAGAGCCACTGCATGGGGCCGGAACCGAAGAAGCGCGCGATGACGGACCCAGTGTCGTGCACGCCTGCCGCGTCCCGCGAAGCCTTTTCTGCGGCCTGTCCCGTGGCCGTAAGCGGATTCGTGATTTTTTCGGGATCGGCCTTGAGGGAGAGGGTGAGCCTGTCGCGCATTTCCGCGGCGCCTGTCAGGACTTTTCTGAGATCCCCGTTGACGAAGCCGGTCAAAGCCTGGCCGCTGACGCCGGAAGCCGTGGTCTCGTCCCGCTGCATTTTAACGGCGTCGGCCGCGGTCCTGGCGAGCGTCCAGTAGTAGGAGCCCGCCATGAACCAGCCCTGCCTTCCGGCGTAATCCCTGAAAGAGGCGAGCGCCTTCTGCGCCGCCTCGTCCCCGGAGACGGCGGCCCGTGAGAGGGGAACCGAGACGGCCGCCTCGTAGGCCGTAAGCAGGGAATGGAGTCCCAGGGACGCGGCCGGCCCCGTGTCCGGCGCGATGAGCCTGAAGTCGTCCCCTCCCGTGGCGTTCTTCACGGCGTTGTAGACCTGCGTATAGAGAGGACCGGCAAGGGCGTTCCTGAGGGCGAGGGTCGCTTCGGGCACGGGCGTCGACACGGTGACGGAGCCCATGTCGCCGTTTTCGGTGACGGCTTCGGCTGTCTGTCCGTCAAAGGGATTGGTGCAGGTGAGAGGGCGGGGCAGCTCGAAGCGCACGCGCGTGCCGGCGCTGTCCTCTTCGAGAATCCTCGGGGAAGAGGCAAAGACGCAGCCCTCCGCGGTTTCGAGATAACGGCGCACGTAGGCGTGCTCGGCGATAACAGGCAGGACGCGCGCGGCGTTGTCCGCGAGGCCAGGGCCGCCCACTGCCGTGACGGCGCCCGTGCGGCTGATGTACGCGAGCCCCTGCTCCCACATGCCGTCCGCGAACTGGATGCTCAGCCCGATGGCGGAAAGAACCATGACCTGCATGGCCGAGAGACCGTGGAAGACAGGTGTGATGGCGCCCATGGCAAAGGAATAGCGCAGGGGCAGCCAGGCGCTGCTGTAGCGCCGGCCTCCTATGCCTGTGCCGTCCTGGGCGGATCCGAGGGCCGCGGAGAGAACCGTGAGGATGAAGAGCCAGGCCACGGCCACGGCGCAGCAGGAGTTCAGGACGTACATGAGATCGAAGATGAGCGTGCCCATGACGCCGTCAGCTGGCGCGCCGGAGGCGAGGGAAGTGAGGCTGTCCCAGCCGGTGCCGAAGATACGTGTCAGAAGCTGCGCCGAGATGTCGTTCTCAAGCGATCCGGCGGAAAGGAGCGGATCGGCCATACTGCCTCCTTGGAGAAACGCCTTTTTACGGAGAGAGCTGCCCGGACGCCCTGCTTTTGAGAAGCCCGCGCATGCGGGGTGAAAGCGGCGCCGGAGGAACGCCGGGTCCGGGGCCTCCGTTCGCGGGCTGAAGCAGAAAGCATACGGCGCGGCAGGCGCCTGCCCGTACGCCGCAGTCAGCGGGCGTGAGGCCTCCCGCCGTTCTCGCGCTGAGAGAGGCGCCGCACTCTATGAGGAGCCGGCACATGTCCGGCCTGTCCCTGTACGCTGCGATATGCAGGGGCGTGAGCCCGTGTTTTTCCCTGGCGTCCGGGGAGGCGCCTGCCCTGATGAGCGCTTCGGCGACGGAGAGACCCGCCCCGGCTGCGGCCCAGTGCAGGGGGGTGATGCCATCCCTGTCCGCGCTGTCAGCGGGAGCGCCGCAGGCGAGGAGTTCGAGCGCCGCGTTTTCCTTTCCGGCGCGCAGGGCGGCGGAGAGCAGGGGCTCGCTGTTTTTCCCCGTGCGCTGGCGGATGTCGGCTCCGGCGCGCAGGAGCGCCGGGATCATGAGGGAGCGGCCGAGGCGCACGGCAAGAGCTAGCGGCGTTTCGGAAAATCCCCGCATGCTCCGGAAGTCGGGATTTGTCCCGCAGCCTGTCATTTTGGCGAGCGTGAGCCTGAGCAGCGCGAAATCGTCAGCCGTGACAGCACCCATGAGGGCTGCCCGGCACCGCTCCTCAGAGAGCGCGATGCCGGGCAGGGGGAGGCTCAGCGCCGTGCGCGCCGGGGAAGGCCGGCTCTCTGTCCCCGCGTGAGAAGAGACAAAACGGGCTGACACGCGCAGCGGGGCGCGTCCGGGGAGGGAACGGGGGAGCGGAAGACGCGGCGTCACCTTTTTCCCCCGGTGAGCGTCCGCCGGAGCCAGTCGGGAAAGGGGATGAACCTTTTCTCCCTCAGCACGGCGATTCTCCAGCTGGCGCAGGCCGCGAGCGTGAGACCCGCGCAGAACACGGAGAGACAGGCTGCCGAAGAAAAGAGACGGATGGGAAGCGGCGAGCTCTCAAAAAGAGCCTGCCTGAGGAAGCCGAGCGCGGCAAAGCAGCAGAGCCCCGTGCCGCAGAAAAACTCCGCCCGCCGCATGCGGATGAAGTTTTTCTCCTGTCCCGGCCTGATATTCCAGGCAGCGGACAGGGCGCTGAAAGGGGATTTTTCGAGGGCCGCGCTCCGCTGACGCGCCCTGGAGAACCGTTTCATGCCTTCCCGGAAGAGGTTCCGGAAGGGGAAGCGGGCAAGGAGATCACGGGCGAAGCGCCGGGCGAGACCCGTTCCGAGGGCCTCGCCAAGTTTTTCTCCTCTTCTCTTTTTCTCTGTCACGCGGAGCCTCCTGCCCGGAGGGGCGCTGAGGGGAAGAGAAAGGTGCGGAGGTCAGGCATGGTTTTTCTCCCCGTCCGCTTCGGGGCCCACGGACAGAATGGGGATGCCGTCCGCGTCCTGGAAGAAGAGGGCCCTGCCGTCCCCGTGCTTTTCCCTTTCGAAGCACGCGAAGACCATTGAGCCGGCGTGCGGGCCGCTGCGGACGCGGATGTACTTTAAGGGGGAGCCGCAGGAAGGGCAGTCCCACTGTCCTTTGGCCCTGGGTACGGATTCCTCGGGCGTGCCGTCGTCATTGAAGAAGAGGACGGAACCTCCTTTATGTTTTTCCTTCTCGAAACAGGCTGTGTAGATCCGGCCGTTTCTGCCCGTGCGGCGGCACAGTCCCTGATGGCACTCCGGGCAGACGTAGGGCAGGGGGGCTGCGGGATTATCGGGATCGGGATAGCGTCTGCCGCGGCAGCCCGTGCTGCCGCGGAATTCGTCGCAGCCCCAGAAGAGCACGCGGCCCTCCCGGAAGACCGGATGCATGCCGGAGCCGCACAGGGGGCAGGTTACGGGCCCCTCCTGTCTGTTTTTCATGTTTTCCTCCTGCGTCAGGCCCTGACGCCTGCCTGAAGAAGAGCGCGGATTTCCCGGAACCAGGCTGCCCCGGCCTCGCGCGGCGTGGGATCACCGCCCTCCAGGACAAAGGCTCCCTGGAGCCAGTCCCAGGGCCTTCGCCAGGGCAGTTCCTGAAGGTCATCCTCGTCGGGATCGTAGAGGGGCACGTCGCAGGCTTCATCAAAGCCCCTGAGGAATTCCTCGCGCTCCTTCCCGCTGTATCTGTGAAAGAGAATGGAGACCATCTTCCAGCTCCTCACTTCCCGCTGCTTCCGTGAGGCCCGGGTTCCGCCTGATCCGGCGGGGGCGATCCGGTTCCGGCGCGCCGCGCGGCCCGGATATTGAGCGCGCCGGCCAGGACGGCGAAGGAACTGCCGCCAAGCGTGGCCATGCGCGCGCCGGATGGCGTCACCCAGAGGGCCGCGGGAAGCCTGACCCTGCCGAGGTGGGACTCCGCGAACGCGGTGTTCCTGCGGACGCATCCGAGAGCGGCCGTGAACTTTTCTCCCTGCCCTTCCGGAGCGAGGAGCCTGGCTGCCGCCTCTGTATCACCGGCTGGCGCTATGAAGACGGGGAAACGCAGCTCGGACGCCTTTTCGCGGATGAGATTTGAAAGAGCCTGGCAGGCGGGGCAGGATGGAGAAGAGAAGAGCACGAGCACATCAGCCCCGCTTTCTGGCGTGCCCGCCGCGTGCAGGAGCGGGGAATCTGTCAGAAAGGCCCGCGCGTCCTCATCGGGAACGGTCCGGGCGTTCATGAGCGCGGCGGCCGTGCTTTCCGCGTTTTCCCCGTGAGTTTCGGGGAGGGAAGGGGACGATACGGCAGGCATGCCGCCTGGCGGGATCAGATCCGTCCCGAGCGGGAATGTTCCTGCTTCCTGGGCCGGCGATGGTTTCCTCGTGATGACGGGATCCTCAGGGGACGCGTCTGAAAGGAAACGGAGGATGGCCGGAGCGGTCCGGGAGGAGTACGAAGGCCGCGCTGCGAAAGCCTGTGAACGGGACGGATCGCCGGGAAGGGCTGAAGAGGAAGCGGATCCGGAGGGCTGTTTCTCCCGGCCGGTTCCGGGAACCGGGGGATGGGGTATTTCCCCGGCCGCGAAAGGACCGGAAGACTTCCCGACAGTCCGGATCCTGAGCGCCTCGATGCGCATCGCGGAGTCCGTGCCGTAGGCTTCCTCGAGGCGGGCGCAGGCTCCGGCCCAGTCTGCCAGCGCGTCGGCGCTTTCTGCCTGCTGCGCGGCCCGGAGAAGCTGAAAAACGGCGAGGCCGGCCAGGAGGCCAGTCAGAAGGACAACGGAAGGGGGCAGGTGCCTGAGGGACCGGACCGCCGCTCTTCCCCGTCTCCCGGCCTGCCGGGAACGGGTTCCCGCGAAACGGGATCCGGACGACTGTGAGGCAGGGCTATCGGAAGAGGCCATGCTCAGTGTCCTCCCTGCCCGGGCACGGACGAATGTGTGGTGGAAGCGAGGCTGAGCGCTTCAGCCATGAGCCTGCGGGGCGGCGCGCCGCGAACGGTGAGACGGCCGTCGATGACGAAGGAAGGCGTGGCGTTAAGATGGAGGCGCCTGGCCAGTCCTGCGTCTTCCCTGAGGGTGTCCTGCCAGCGCGGATCCTTCAGGATGGAAGCGAGCTTTTCCTTTGGGAAACCGGCTTTCGCCGCGAACTCAGCGAGAACCCGCTCCGTCATGGCCGGCTCCTTCCAGGCCCGTTCCGTGTCCTCCATAAGCAGGTCGTGGAAACGGGCTCCGGCTGCCGGATCGGCGGCCTCGATGCCGAGGGCCGCAGCTGCCGCCTTTCTGTCTTCGGGACTCACGCAGAGGAAGCGGCGGGTGACGCGCCAGGCAAGCCCTTTGTAAAGAGCGTGGGCGCGGCGGCACCAGGAGCAGTCGAAATCGGTGAATACGGTCACGACAGGACCTTCAGTTCCGTGCACGGCCCGAGCCGGATCCGGCCCGAGCACGGGTTTCGCGGCCAGCTGGCGTTTCCAGTCCGCGGTCATGGCTTCGGCGCGTTCATTTTCGGCCGCGTCCCTGACAACGGACAGGAGTTCGGCCGGATGCGCGCGGATAATTCGCATGATGTCCATGTCCGATTTCTCAGGATTGAGGAGCCCGTCTTTCTGCAGGCAGACAAATCCGGCCAGGGTGAATGTGAGAGCTGCGGCGAAGGTCAGGATGGTGAAACGCGAAAAACCGTTCATGCGCGGGCTTCCTTTCCGAAGCGGAGGCGGGAGGCGCTCCCGCAGGTTCCCGCGGGGCTGGCTGATCCGGTGGAATACGCGTCCGCTCCCCCATCATCGTCGCGCCAGTCGCCGCCTTCCCGCAGATACGGATTTTCTTCCGCTGAACCGCTGTCCCCGGATTCAGACCCGCAGCCGGGACGGGAGACGGGCGCCTCCTCCCCTGGGGCAGAGTCAGGCATTCCGGACTGGCCGCTTCCCGCGTTCCCGCCGTTCCCGCAGACAGCCTCCATGCCGGGCCATGTGCCGTCAGGGCGGTAGAAGCAGGCGATGTCGATGACAGGCTGGCCCCTGCGTTCCTCGCACCAGACATAGCCTCTGAATTCGCGTCCCCTGAACTGATCCGCGTTAATAAGGTCCGCTTCCCCGAGCCCGCAGACTTCCTGCAGGTTCCGTATGCGGACGTAGCAGCGGCGGCGTACCGTGGGCACGGGCGAGAGGATGTTGAAGCGCACTTCGATGGTTCTGCCGCGCCGCGCTCCTTCCAGAATAAGCAGGGAGAGGACGAGATACTCGCGGCCGCGGAGGAGCGAGGAACGCGTGTCCGTGATCCGCATATGGTAGAGCCCGGCAGGAATTTTTTCCGGGCGTCCGGCCCAGAGGGCGTTTGCCGAGTAGTCGGGCAGAAGCGCGTAATAATCTGCGCCGAGAAAGGTGAGATCAAAAGAGTCCGGCATGCTGGTTCCTTATAATTATAAATTTTTTAATTAATAAACGTTTTTATAATTGGATTGAGGAAGGGCGGAAGGTGCGGCGCCTGGCGCGATCAGCAAAACTGTCCGGGGCAGGGGGCGTGTCTCTGAGGCGCCCGGGGTTTTCGTCCATGCCGGGCCATGTGCCGTCCGGATAGTAAAAGCGGACGATCTTGGAGGCGGGAAGTCCCTCAAAGCGGTAATTCCAGACGGATCCGGTGAACTCCCTGCCGTGGAACATGGCTGCGTTCTCAAGAGGCGCGCCGCCGAGGCCGCAGACGAGCTGCAGACACCGGATGCGTTCGCAGGCGCGGCGGCGTATGCGGGTGAGGGGGTGATAGATATAGAAGCTGAGGTCCGTGTGCGAGCCAGCGAAAGTGCCGTCGCACACGATGAGATCGAATCCGAGGTGTCCGCAGCGCCTGTCTCCCAGGAAGCGGGAGCCCAGAATGTGGAAGCGGTAGTCGCCAGATGGCAGGAGATCGGCTGACGCCGCCAGCTTCGCGTTGGCCGAGAAGTCAGGCGCGGCGAGGAAGAAATCGTCGTCAAGACGCGTGAAGTCAAAACCCGTTCCCATGATGCGGTCTCCTCCTTACTGGACGCTGTCCGATGCGAAAATGCCTGAAAACTGGCCTGTCCCGCGGGGAACAGCCAGGCGGGACGCCCGCCTGCAGAAGGAACGGGACGGAGCCGTCAGCGCGGTCGTCCGGGAGCAGGACGGCGTGACCGGATGACCCGGCCAGCTGAAGTCGGTGCGGTAGAAGCGCACGAGGTCAATCTCGAGCTCGCCCTCGCACACATGCCGCCACAGGCCGCCCCCGAATTCCCTCCCGACAAAGTCCGCCGTGTTCAGGAGACGCTCCTCCCCGAGGCCGGAGGCGTCCTGAAGCGTTCTCAGGCGCGTGAGCTCGCGGCGCCGCTGCTGGGGATTCACGGAAAACACGTAGATGGAATGGTTGAGGCGCCTGCCGCAGAAGGGGCCGCTGGTCACCTCGAGCCTGAAGCTGATGTGCTCTCTCCCAGGCGTGCCGGAGAAGACGCACGATACGATCCTCAGACGGTAATTGCCCGAGGGAAGGCCCCGTACGGCGCGGGCCGCCCGGAAATTGGCCGAGAAGTCCGCTCTGGCGTCCTCAAAAATGCTGCCGAGCTCACTGAAGCTGAAAACGCTGTTCATGCTTTGCTCCCTTAAGAATTATTAAATATTTTTTACGTTTAAAACGTTTTTTAAAATTTCACAGACGGGGCACTGCTCCCGTACGCACACCCTTACGCCCCGAAGGCAGGGCTGGTCAAGTATTTTTATTTTTCTGACATATATAAAAGTTTTATTTTCAGACGCCCGTCCCGAACTGGAAACAGTGCCCCCGTGCCCGGCAGGCACGTTTCCGGGAGGACGGCTTACTGCTGCGGGAGCCTGTTTCGGCTCTGCCGTTTCTGCCTTTCCGGTCCGTTCTCCGCGCCGTCCTTCACGAGGGATTCCCACCATGCCGGGAAGGGAGCGATATGCTTTGAGAGCGGAACGGCCTGACCTATGATCGGCGTGAGGAGCTGGTACGCCCTGCCTTCTGACGCCTTCAGTGCGCGGCGGAAGGGATCATACCATGTGTGGTAGGCGATGCTGAATTTGCCGGCATGCACGGGCATGAAATGGCGGGCGCCGAGTTCCTCCGCGGCCTGACATGCCTCCTCTGGGAACATGTGCACGTAGTGCCAGTTCTTATCGTACTGGCCGCAGTCGAGGAGAGCGAGATCCACGGGGCCGTACTGTCTGCCGGTTTCCCTGAAATGAGGACCGTAGCCGCTGTCGCCGCTGAAGAGGAAGGAAAAGTCCGGACTGCGCAGGAGCATGCCGCCCCAGAGGCTTTTGTCGCGGGTCAGCCCCCGGCCAGAGAAATGCCTGCCGGGAAGGAACGTCAGGGAGACGCCGTTGCCGGCATCGAGGGACTGATGCCAGTCGAGCTCGTGGATGCGCGTTCTGTCGAAACCCCAGAATCTCAGGTGCGCGCCCGTTCCGAGGCCGCAGGCCACATTCCTGATTTTCGGACGGAGTGCCGAAATGGTGGGAAAGTCGAGATGATCCCAGTGGTCATGGGAGAGAAAAAGCCAGTCTATGGCCGGCATATCAGAGGCCTGCACCACAGCCGTGCCGGGAAAGGCCCCTGTCGTGAAGGAGACGGGGGAGGCGTGCAGGCTGAAGACAGGATCGGCCAGAATGTTCAGGCCGTGCAGCCTGAGGAAGAAAGAGGAGTGCCCGTACCACTGCAGGGTGTCCCTGTCAGCAGGGAGAGAGGCCGGATTGATCTGGCTTACGGGAAGGGGCGATGCCGGGACAGTGTCGGTTTTTTTCGAGAGCAGGAAGTCAGCCCACAGTCTGATGGTACCGCCTTCGCCGGTGCTCATGGGAGTGGGCACCAGATTGATGAATCTGTCGTCCCTGAAATGCGGGGAGGCGGCGAAGCGCCGGATATCCTCCTCATCAGGAAGGGCGCCGAATTTCTCCTGATGCAGGAAAAGAGCCGCGCCGCCCGCGCCAAGCGCGGTGAACCCGGCAGCGGCGCCGAGAGATTTCAGCAGGAATCGTCTGTTCATGATTTTCACTCCGTTTTCTGGATGGCGGTCACTATGCAGCTGCCGGCCCTCATGCGCAAGTGCGGAATTTTCAGGCAGGCTGGGGAAAAATGAGGGCACAGGCTTTTCCCAAAGTATCTTCTGCCCATGCCGGGCCGTGATTTTCCGGGGGTATCTTGCTTTCGCGCGCCGTATGACTGAAGATGGAAGCAAAAACGGGAGGGAAAACCATGAAAGAAACCGGCATTGCCGCTCAGGGTCTGCAGGAACTCGTGGCCAGGATACGCCGTCAGATCGCCAGGGATAAGAAAAGCGGGTACCTCGCGGAAAAACCCTTTAAAAAGGATCTGGCCGAAAGGTACAGGGCGCGTTCAGAAGGATCTTCCCGCGAAAGTACGGGAGAAGCGGACCGGGATTAGGTCCGGACCTGCCGCTTTAACCGGGATCAGGGGAAGTCAGAAGGGGCGCGCTTCTCCGCCGGCCTGCGCCGCGGGCCGCGGATGGTGCGCATGACGGCCCGGTCATGGCCCGGCCGCCTGCGCGGAGGGGGCCGTACTGAGAATTTTCTCTGGCAGGTTTCGGAAAACAGGGCATGGACGCGTTCCGGGACTGTCCATCAGACGTGCGGGACGCCGGCGGGGCGGAATCCCTCCGGGAGCCTGTCCCGGAACCGCTGTCAGAGATCCGGCGTCTTTTGCCGGTCAGAGCGGTTGAAGATGATTTCCAAGTCGGTTACTATA
>ONPA01000152.1 GCA_900319575.1 uncultured Desulfovibrio sp.
ACCAGGTCGACCTTTTCCTCTCTGGCGAGCTTCAGAAGGCCCAGAATGTCGTCGGGCTTCACGTCGGCGCTGCGCACGCCGTCAAGCTGCGTGCCGCCGTTGCCGGGGGTGACGATGAGATCGGTGCAGAGCGGGCTCTGGCGGATTTTCCATACCAGGGCGTGCTCCCTGCCGCCGGAACCGATTACGAGAATGCGCACGGTTTTCCTCCTTGGAAAAAAGCAGAAGGCCTCCCCCGCCGGGGGGAGGCCTGCAGGACTAGTTGGGGCTGACTTCGAAGTCGCTCAGGTCGGCAGGCGTCTTCGGGTTGGTGGCGGACATATCCAGGGGATACGCGGTCACCATGGACTGCCGGCTGCCGATGCCGAGATCCGGTGAGGTGTTGAGGCCCACGACAAGGTCGAGAGTGCCGTCGTTATTGACGTCGGCCAGATCGAGGGCGGCCACGGATCCGCGGATGCGGCGGGTCTTCCACTTAAGGGAGAGGCCCACGCCGTCCCAGAACAGGGCGTGGATTTCGCCCTGGGGGAAGTAGCGGTAGCGGTCGAAGAGCTGGGAAGCGGTGGATACGGGCTTGTTGACGAGCAGGACGGGTTCGCCGGTGTGGCCGATGTCAGCCGTGATGAGATTCATGGGGCAGTAATACTTGCCGGGGAGCTGATAGGTTCTGTCAACGCCGAGGCCGGGCATGGACTTGTAGTGGTCGATACCCACGGCGGAGCCGGAGAAGCGCTCCATGGTGGTGTGGATGAGCGAGTTATTGGCGCCCTGGTAGAGCTTGATGCGTTCGTCTTCCTGAAGAACGACGAGCTGGGGCATCTTGCTTTCCCTGCCGGCGGGAATCCAGTTGAAGTTGTAGCAGGTGGTTCCCTTGGGGAGGTCAAGGCGCTGGCCGAGTTTGTAGCTGTCGCCATCGCGCTCCATCACGCGCACGCCGGGAGCGAAGAGGCGCACGGTGTCAAATCCCTGTCCCACAAGGGCGGGGGTGAAATACGGAGGAATCTTCGCCACGCTGACGAAGTAGGGGCAGCGGCGGGCGAGCTCGGTGAAGCGGTTGCCCCTGAAGCTGAAGAAGAAGCTGGTCGGGCGGCATTCTTCGTCTTCATAGGTGGTGATGATCAGATCCTGGGCGCCGTCGCGGTTGATGTCCATGGTGCGCAGGGAGAAGTTCGTATTATTGGCCAGAACCTTGCGGCGGCCGAGTTCCGTCATGCGGGAATTCTTGCCCTGCCAGACGTAGATGACGATGTCATGGGGCGTCATGATGGCGATTTCGTTCTTGCCGTCGCCATTGAAGTCACCAACAGCCATGCCGTTCATCTGCTCGCTGAGGCGCTGGGTACGCAGTCTGGAGCCGTCGCCGGTGCCCGCGCCCTGATAGCGGAACTGCGGGTTCAGGTAGACGTCCTTCTGTGTCTGGCTGCCGGTTTCGTTCATGATGATGTCGGAACGGCCGGAGGATGCCGCCCAGGCGGCAGAGGCGAGGACGAGGCCCAGGACGCAGCAGAGGACGGGCACAAGACTCATTTTTTTCATTGAATATCTCCTTGAAAAAGGGAGCTCCGCTCCTGCGCTCCGGTCTGTGGAAAGGCGGTCCGGAAACGGCGGGGAGAGGAAGCATGCCGGCGCCGCGCAGCCCGCCTGGAAAGCGGGGTGCCTGAGCGGCGCAATCGCCGAACAATACCCTTACTTTTTGTCTCCTGCAATCTCCGCGGACCGCCCGCGGACTTGCGGACAGGGGCTTTTTGCCTGTAAGGAGGGGACATGCAGAACACGAATACCGCCCGTGAGGCACCCCTCCGTTCTTTCAGAATCACCGTTCCGGAGCCGGCGCAGTCCGGCGTGGCTGCCCTTCTTGAGGAAGAAGGATTCCGCTTCGAACCCGAGCCTTTTTCGGCCTGCTGCCGGCGCCTCACAGCCGAGCCGCGGCCCCTTGGATCCTCGCTCGCCGCGTTTTTCGGCCTCATTTACATCCAGGACAGGTCGTCCATGCTCCCGCCCCTGGCGCTGGCGCCGGAGAAGGGCGCGGCCGTGCTCGACATGTGCGCGAGCCCGGGGAGC
>ONPA01000072.1 GCA_900319575.1 uncultured Desulfovibrio sp.
CTGACCATTCCGGGCTGCAGGGGCTGAACCCTGAAATCACTGATAGTCAGATCGAAATTCTTTGCACCGTCGCAGAGGACTTCCCTGTTGTCGATATCCTGCTGTCCGGCGAAAACGGGAAGATCTGTCTTTTTCTGCCAGGCCGCGCATCCGGTCACGTGATCGAAATGAAGGTGTGTGCAGAGGAGCGCCTTCAGAGTCAGGCCATTCTCCGCCATGACTTTTTCCACTTCCGCCGTATCGTCCGGCGGATCCACAAGAACGGCGTCCGCGTCTTGCCACACGAGGTAGGCGTTGGTGTTCAAAACGCCGTAAACAAACGAACGTATCATTGCCATCTCCCTGCCGGGTCTCATGTCCGGCCGACCTGAAAACATCATTCTGGAAAAACAGGCTATTCAAAAGGAAAATCGACAGTGGAGAAACAGGAAGTCAGAAAACCAGCCAGGGCGTCGGCGCCCGAAGTGGCCCCGAATCCGATGACCTTTTCCGCGAGTTCCTGAAGCTCCTCATCTGAGAGCCCCCCGACGACAGCAGCTCTCGCCAGGTCGGCGATGTATTCCGAAAAATTCCCGGCAAGCGCCTTCCGAAGAAAGGCCTGCGCCACGATGCCGGTCTCCCCGGCGTAGGGAAGAAGGAGAGAGGCAAAAGAAAGGACACCGGAATCACGGCTTCCGCCAGGTGACTGGGCGAAACGGCCGGCCAAGTAGCCTCCGAGGAAATCATCTCCTGCTGGCGTGAGCCCGGGGCCGAGACCTATGATATGGCGCGCGGCCTCAGCCTCTCCGACTGTATCGCGGGCGCACCGGGCGCGCACCATGGCAGCTGCGACCTCTCCGGCGCAGCCCAGGATGACATCGTTGCGGACTGAAGAATGATAGGGAGCGAAGAGACGCAGAAACCCCGGGAGCTTCTTTCTGCGCACGAATCTCCAGAGCCCGAGCCGGACGTCTTCGCGAACCGGCCCGCCAGGAGGCAGACTACCTCCATCCCAGACCCGGGCACTGGAAAAATCCACACGCAGACATCCTTCCACGGTGAGAATCTGCCCGTCAAAAGAGCACGGGGCACCGACGCTGATAAATTTTTCAAAAGGCGTGGGGAGTTCCTGGACGCGACAGCCCCAGGACGCCATGGGAAGCCCGGGAGCGAGCACGACCACAAGAGTGGTGTCCCCGTTTCCCGGAGAAAATTCCAGATTGAGCGCGCGGCGGAAGACAGACTGCACAACGCCGCGGGATCCAATGGGCGGGAGGCTCGTGCCTTTCGACTCCGCCTGGAGGACGACCGGACCGGTTGTGAGAGACACAGCACTACCCTCTCATCGCTTCGCGCTTCGCCTTGTTGGCGGCGAGAATGTCCAAGGCCTTCTTCAGTTCCTGATCGGCCATGCAGGTTCCGGCACCGTAATAGTGCAGCACCTCGGCCGAAAGGTTCAGGACATCGGGATCGTCCCTGCGCCGCGGACGGGGCAGTTCCACATGAATGATCTTCTTTATGCTCGAGGGTACCGGATTGATGACAACAATGTAGTCGCTCAGGAAGACGGCTTCCTCCACTTCATGCGTCACGAACAGGATGGTTTCACGCAGTTTGGCCCACAGCTGCAGGAAAAAGCACTGCAGGCCAGTCCTCGTCTGGTAGTCGAGGGCGCTGAAGGGCTCGTCCATGAGAATGATGTCTGGCGCCGTCACGAGCGTGCGCGCGATGGCCACTTTCTGGCGCATGCCGCCCGAGAGCTCGCGCGGATAATGATTGAGGTAGTTGCCGAGACCAAAGGCCCTGAGGTACGCGGTGGCGAGCTCTTTTCGTTCAGGGGCAGGCATGCCCTGGATCTCAAGGCCGAAAGCGGTATTCTGCAGAGCTGTCAGCCAGGGGAATAGATTGATTTCCTGGCTCACCAGCCCCACACGACCGAGGCGCGGAATTGCTTTGCCATCGATGAGAATCTCTCCGGAATCGGGTTCTTCCATGCCGGAAATACTGCGCAGAAGCGTGCTCTTGCCGCAGCCGTTGCCACCAAGCAGCGTGACGAAACTCCCCTTCGGGACATGCAGGGTGATATCTTCGATAATGGTTTTGCGGCCTTTTCCGTCGGACGTCGGATAGCTTTTGGAAACGTGATTCAGCGTCAGATCAGATGCCATGACTTATACCCTGTGGAGGAGACGCCTGGAGGTGTAGCAGAGCAACCTCTCCAGGAAAATACCGATGATGCCGATGACAACCATGCCTGCGATAATAAGATCGAGACGCTGCAGGTCACGGGCCGTCATGATCATGTACCCGAGACCGTAACCGTCCTGGGTACCGGTAAATTCGGC
>ONPA01000171.1 GCA_900319575.1 uncultured Desulfovibrio sp.
CTCTTCGTGCCGCTCGTTTCGGGCTTCTTCCCCTTCCATCTTGACTTCGTGAGAGGCGCCGGCCTCATGGTCGCCCTCGCGGGTGCCTTGGCCGCCGGCCCCGGCCTTCTGCGCCGTAACCTCGCGAGTCTGCGGCTCGCTCTCCCCGTGGCCCTCATTGCCTCGGCCTGTTCCATCCTCGGCGCTGTCATTGGTCTTGCCCTGCCCACGACCATCGTCCAGACCTGCCTCGGATGCACGATTCTCGGCATCGCCTGCCTGCTTCTTTTCTCCAAGAACTCCGTCCGTCCCATCGTGACCAAACAGGACGCCATCGGCCTTGCCCTCGGCATGCATGGGAGCTTCCTTGAACCCACCACCGGTGAGGTCGTGGACTGGAAAACCCATCATACCCTTATTGCCCTGCTCCTCTTCATTCTCATTGGCATTATGGCCGGTATGTTCGGTCTTGGCGCTGGCTGGGCCAACGTTCCCGTGCTGAACCTCCTTATGGGCGTTCCGCTGAAGGTCGGCGTCGGCACTTCCAAATTCCTGCTTTCCATTACTGATACGGCCGCTGCCTGGGTTTACCTGAATCAGGGCTGCGTCATCCCGCTGATGGCCATTCCGTCCATAGTGGGCCTCATGCTCGGTTCCATTGTCGGCGTGCGCCTGCTCGCTGTCGCGAAGCCCAAAGTTATCCGCTACATGGTTATCATTGTTCTCTTTTTCTCCGGCATCAAGGCTCTCATGAAGGGCCTCGGCTGGTAAGCAGTTATAAGGAGACGACCGCTATGTCTGAAGAAAACAAGCAAGTCCTCAATGCAACAACCCTGAAGAAGGTTACGGTCAGTCCTGCGCAGCTGCGTTACGCCTCGACCCTTTTCTATCTCGGCATCGCAAGTTTCGTTACCATGCTGGTGACCTATTTCCTGTATGTCTTCGGCGTGACCACGCCTCTGGTTCCCCTGGATGAGATGCCGAAACTCTGGGTGCACAAATCCGCTGAATATCTCGCGAGAGCCCACATCCCCCAGGGATGGGGCTGGATCAAGCTCCTCGGCAAGGGCGATATGGCAAACTTCATCGGCATCGCTCTGCTCGCCAGTGTTACCCTGATTTGCTACGTTCAGCTTGCCTGGTCCTTTATAAAGTCCAAAGAGGGAATTATGTTAGCCATAGCCATCCTTGAGATCATCGTTCTGGTGACTGCGGCTTCCGGCATTCTCGTGTAGAGACGCTGAACCGTCCTGCTGCAGGGATGGCAGAAAAGCAATCCCCGCGCAGGAAAACGTCTCCTTCCCGGGGGCTGCGGCCGGGCAGCCCTCCGGGAGGAAATGTTTGCATGGGCTAAGGAGAAGATGAAATGCTTGACGCCATTGTCAGGGGCTTCAAGAAACTCTGGGATGTATCGGACGACGTGTCCCCCAGGCGCTACCGCTCGCTGGGCCGTCTTCTTTCCTTCCTGATGATCATTGTGTCCGTGGCACCCCTGCTGGTGCTTTCATGGATCAATTACAATCAGTACCAGGCCTCCATCTCGCGGGAGACGGAAGTGCCTCTGCGCGATGTGGTGCAGCGTACGAGTTCGGCCCTGGAA
The DNA here is from genome assembly GCA_900319575.1 of uncultured Desulfovibrio sp. Classification (GTDB taxonomy): domain Bacteria; phylum Desulfobacterota; class Desulfovibrionia; order Desulfovibrionales; family Desulfovibrionaceae; genus Desulfovibrio. The sequence continues at coordinate 1,580 of ONPA01000171.1, forward strand.
GTGCTCCTTGGGGAGCGTCTTTCCACTGTGAGTCTCATTTCGCAGGCCTATACCTACGGCCAGCTGTCCAATGAGGAAAACCTGACACGCATTTTTCTTGCCCTGCGGAGCGAGTTCACCGGATTTGTGGATCTCGGCCTCATCAACGAGGACGGCGTTCAGACACGCTACGTGGGGCCTTATCAGCTGCAGAACGTTGATTATTCAACCCAGCCTTGGTGGAAAGAGGTTCAGGTGCACGGCAAGGTGGTTTCCGACATCATTTCCGGTGCGCGCGGCGTGCCCCATCTCGTGCTCGCCGTCGGGCATCTCGGCGCGGGCGGCCGCAGCTGGGTTCTGAAGGCGACCATTGAAACACGTCAGCTCGACAGGATCCTGGCCACGGTAGGCCAGTCCGGAGAGACGGACATCTTCCTGCTCAATGGCGGAAAACTCCTTCAGACGCCTTCAAGGAATTTCGGCAGCCTGCTGAAAAAGTGTCCCCTGAACCTGCCGGCCGTGAGCTACACCATCACATCCGGCAGACTTTCGGGCTCTGACGGCACGCGTTGGGCCGGCGCGTACGCGAGCATCCCCGGCACCGACTTCATGATGGTGGCGGTCAAGCCCGAAAGATCCATTCTGCAGCCCATGAGCGCGCTGCAGTCTGACATCCTGTTGGTTCTTGGCTTCGGCGTGGCTCTTATCATCGTGGTCACATTCCTTCTCATGAAGTTCCTCATGAAGCGCCTTCAGGCGTCCGACGAGCGCCGCGTGGCTGTCTTCGCACAGATGGAGCACACGCAGAAACTCTCCTCCATAGGCCGCCTCGCAGCCGGCGTGGCGCACGAGGTCAATAATCCTCTCGCCATCATCAACGAAAAGGCCGGCCTCGCCATGGATTACCTCAATGCCATGGACGACTTCCCGAAGAAGGACCGCATCGTCAAGCTCATCAGCAGTATCGGCGCAGCTGTTGACCGCGCCCGCGGCATTACGCACCGCCTGCTCGGATTCACGCGCAGGATGGAAGCCAACATGCAGCAGATGCAGCTCTCCGAGGTTATCGAGGAGACCATGAGTTTCGTCGAGAGCGACGCCAGGCACAAGAATGTCGAGCTGAAGACGGATCTCGACAGGAGCCTCCCCGAGGTCACAAGTGACCGCGGCCAGCTCCAGCAGGTCTTCCTCAATCTTATCGGCAACGCCATCCAGGCTGTCAGCGAAGGCGGACATGTGGAAGTAACGCTGAAAGCCAATGATCCGAAATCCGTTGAGGTAAGCGTCATTGACGATGGCTGCGGCATGAGTGAGGAAGTCAGAAAGTGCATTTTTGAGCCGTTCTACACCACGAAGAAAGAGAACGGGCACGGACTCGGCCTGTTCATCACCTATGGCATAGTGCGCCGGCTCGGCGGCGAGATCTCTGTCGAGAGCGAAGAAGGCAAGGGTACGGCGTTCCACGTTGTCATCCCCTATGTCAAACCGCAGGAAGAGGCGTAACAGCCCGGGATAAAAGGAGAATACGCAATGGGACTGAAGGTGCTGCTTGCAGATGACGAAACCGAATATGTGGATACGCTGGCCGAGCGCCTGGAACTCAGGGATTACTCGGTCAGGGTCGTGCATGACGGCATATCTGCGCTGACTGCCGTTGAGGAGGACATGCCCGATGTCGTTGTGCTTGATCTCTTCATGCCCGGGCTCCCCGGCAACAAGGTTCTGGCCGAACTCAACCGCCGCTACCCGAAACTGCCCGTCATCCTCATCACGGGACAGACCGGCGAAAACGGCTGCGGCGACGGCCCGGCGCAGCAGGCCTACACCTGCCTGACCAAGCCCGTGCCGTTCAATGAGTTCCTCCGCGTTGTGGGCGAGGCCGCGAACTCCGCCCGGGACGCGGACGGAAAGGATAACAAGGGATAATTTCATGGACAGAAGCGAATGTACTTCCAGGCTCCTGGCCTCGGCCATGCATGAGCTGCGCAATGCCCTCGCCGTGATACGGGAATCCGTCGGGCTTGCGTCTGATGTGGCCCGCATTCAGGCCCGCGGCGGCGATGCGGCCGGGAATATATCAAAGGAAATGAAGGACAGGACGGTGGAAGGGCTCGAGGACGTGCAGCGCCAGGTGAGCCGCGCGTCCGAACTTGCCGACGCCGTGGACTTCCTCGGCGAAGCCGTGGCGGCGGGGGAGAGCAGCGGACAGCAGTGCGACCTTTCCCGCGTGACCGCTGTCTTCAGCGTCCTCGCCAGGCGGCGCGCCAGAAGCTTTCATATGGAATTCGTATCCGAGTCCAGTGACGAGCCAGTGTGGTGCTCCAAGCCCGTGATGGATGTGTTCATGGATCTGCTCGGGGTCTTTGACATCTGCTCCTCGGCCGGCGGTGACGTGAAGGTGGGCATGAAGGCGATGCGCCGGAAGGACGGCGCCGGGATACTTCTGACGCTCATCGCCGGAGGCGCCTCCAAGGATATCGTTGTCTCGGCGCTCACAGGCACGCCCTCCATCATGCCCGACGCCGGCGGCTGGTGCGACAGGCTCATGATCTGGAACAAGGACGATAAAAAACATTTCTGGCTGTCCCTGGGAACAGGGCAGAACGCGTAACCACCGTGCGGGCTGCGCCTCAACCGGTTACTCTAAGGAGTCGTTATGTCGAAGGAACCCATTAAAATCCTGCTTATCGATGACGAAGTCCAGTTTGTGGACACGCTGAAGGACAGGCTCTTCCTGCGCGGCTTTGATGCCGCCGTGGCCTATAACGGCGAGGATGGCCTCAAAAAGGTCAAGGCCAATCCGCCGGACGTCATTGTCCTTGACCTGAGGATGCCCGGCATCGATGGCTTTGAAGTCCTGCGCGCCGTCAAGAAGACCAATCCTGAGGTGCAGGTCATCATTCTGACCGGCCATGGCGGCGACGCGGAGGAAGCCTCCGCGTTCCGTATGGGCGCGTACAGCTTCCTGCGCAAGCCCATGGATATCGATGATCTTCTGAACTGCATCCGTCTCGCCTACCGCGATCGTATCGAGAAGCCTTATGTGGCCGCGGCCATGGCCGAGGGCGGTGACTTCGATTCCGCCCGTGAGGTGATGCGCGAGAAAGATCTCATGAAGGACAGAAAGTAGCCTTTCGGCAGCCCGCAGCAAAGGGGAGCCGTCCTTTCCGGTTCGTGCTCCCCCGGGCTGAAATTTTTCCGGAGCCCTGATTTCCCTATGGCTGGAGGCGAAGCATGGACATTCTGCTCGTGGACGATGAAACGGCGTTTGCCGGTCTCCTGGCCGATCGTCTCCGTCTGCGGGGGTATACCGTGCGCTGTGCCCCGAATGCGGAAACAGCGCTTCGCCTCATCGGAGAGAAGGCCCCGGACGTGGCCTTTCTCGACGTGGGGCTGCCCGGCATGGACGGGATCGGGCTCCTTGAGAAGATACGTCTCATGCCTGCGCCCGTTATCTGCTGCATGCTGACAGGTGCGGCGCAGGTCAGCGTGGCCGCCAGGGCGCTCAGGTCCGGGGCTTTTGACTGGCTGGCCAAGCCTGTGACCCTCGAGGCTGTGGAAAAGGTCCTGTCCCGCGCCAGGGAACATCAGAAAAAGGCCAGGCAGCAGGAAATCCTCGCCGAGGCGGCGCGCATGCGCACCCTGGAGCGTCTCACGCAGGGCATAGCCCACGAGGTCAATAATCCCGTCAATATCATGCTTCAGGCGGCCGGCGAGATAGAGGACATTCTCATGGAAGATGAGATGCAGTCCGTTCCCCGGCCGCTTCTGAAAGAAATGGATGGGGCCATAGCCACCATCAAGCGTCAGAGCCGGAGAGTCCGGGAGCTCACGGGCACGCTGCTTGTGCTCGGCCGCGGGCTTGATAAGGAAAGCCGCGCCGTCAACCTCGCCGAAGTGACGGAAGAGGTCTTCGGCATGTTCAGAACGAGGCTTGAAGACTGCGGCGTGGAGGCCCTGATGCGCATTGAACCCGCCATGCCGGCTTTCCTGGGATCCCGGCTCGAGATGCGGCAGGTGCTTCTGCACCTCGTGGAAAACGCCATTGACGCCATGCCGGATGGCGGAAAGCTCACAGTGGAGGGCCGCGTGCGGGCCGTGGAAGGGGGGTGCGAGGAAACGCTCTTCGGCGATGGCACGGACGGATCCACGGGAAAGGTTGTCGAAATCCGCGTGCGCGATACCGGTGAAGTCATTCCGGAAGCCGTGCGCGGTGATATTTTTCAGCCATTCTTTACGACAAGAGAAGTGGGGGAGGGCAAGGGCCTCGGGCTCGCCGTGTGCAGGAGCCTGGTGGAGACCCGGCAGGGGCGCATCGAACTGGAAAAAAGCCTGCCCGGAAACACCTGCTTCCGCATCCTCCTGCCTTTTGAAAAGGTGCCTGCCTGATGGCGTGACACGTGAAAGAAAAAGAAAACGCCGGATAGCGCAGGAGTGTTTATTCCGGAGTGCGCCATGTAAGCCCGGGACCTCAGACAGGGTCCCGGGCTTACATGGTTTCAGGAGGAGAGAAAAACCGGGGCAGAGTATTGCCAGAAAAGAAAACAGGAGTATAACGATAATGACTATCAATTAAAAATTCCCCGAAAGGAGGACGCTATGCTTCAGGCTGCTGTTTTTACCTGTTTTCTTCTGCTGTTCTCCCTGCTTCTCCGCGGAGCGCTGTTTTTTCTTCCGCATCAGAAGCTGCCGTAACCGCCGCTTCCTTTCCCGTCCCTGTGTCCCCGGCGGCTTCTGAGCCTGAGAACCGCACCTGTTTCCCTGCTTTTTGTCACGGACAGGAGCTGGATCCGGGAATACATACACCAGAGGCTGCGTTATCTTCGCGGCGGCCATTCCGCCGGGGCGGTCCCCATGCCCGCCTCTCCATTGCCGGCGGCCGGCCCTGCAGTCCGCGGCTGTTTTGTCCTGTCATGGTTATCGTCGTGCTGTCCTTCCTGCCGTCAGTCCCCATCCATGGGTTCAGACAGCCGTGGGGGACAAAGGAGACTGCGTATGGCTCAGCGGGGTGTGCGGATCACGGAAGACAGAGATAGTAAGGAAAGAACGTGTAAGGCGGACGTTTTTCTCCGCCGTCTTGCCTTCCGGTGCGGTCTCGTTTTTTCCTCTGTCGTGTTTCTCCTTCTGCTGGCCGGATTTCCTGTTCACGCGGGTTCCGCGGCCCCGGATCCGTCCGGTCAGGCCGCGGCTCAGATGGTGCAG
>ONPA01000070.1 GCA_900319575.1 uncultured Desulfovibrio sp.
CACACGCGCCTGAGGATATCCCCCTCCGCGCGGTGCAGGGCAGTGAGTTCTTCCGGCAGGGTAACGCCGGCCCACAGGGAAGCCCTGCCCTGGCGCAGAAAAAAACCGGGGGCTGTCAGACTCAGGGGAAAAGGCCCCGCGCCTGAAGCCGGAAAGACGCCGGAGAGCGCCCGGCGTATCTCCGGCAGGCTTTCGCGCGGCACATTGCCGATGAAATGGAGGGTGATGTGCATGGAACGCGCGGGAACCCAGCGGGCTCCAGTCAGCTGCGCCTTAAGGGAGCCGGGGACAGCCGCGAGGGCGGATCGGAGACTCTCCGGGATCTCCAGAGCCGTGAAAAGCCGTACCGTTTCCTGCCGCATTGTATCCTCCAGCGGGTGTACTATGCCACCCGTCCGGACAATAGCAGGATTCGCCGCGAAAAGGCAGTGCCTGGCCGGAGAGGTTTCCGGGACAGACTTCTCAGACGATGCGGATTTTTTTCATGCGCTCCACGTACCAGAACATGACCACGCTAATCCACGACTCCACAGCCAGCATGACGAGGGCACTTCCCGTGCCCCCCCATTTGAGCACGAGCGGCACAACCAGAATGAGATCGAGCACGGCGCCGGAGCAGATGATACGGTTGAAGGCGCCCTGCAGCCCGAAGTTGAGCATGACCTGGATGCCATACACGTTGCTCACGGCGATGATGGCGGGCAGGAAGGCCATGAGCCTGAGAAGGTACGCCGACTCATCATAGCCCGGACCGAAGAAGATACGCACGATGAGATGCCCTCCGGCCAGAATGACGCAGCCGCACGCGAAAGCCGCTCCCGCGTAGGCGAACAGAAATTTCCGGATAAAGCGGCAGGCCGCGTCCCTGCCTTCCGCGAGCTTCGTGCTTACGTACGGGTACACGGCCTGATTGAAAGCGTACATGAGGCCTTTGACGCAGTCGATGAGCCTGGACGCGGCTCCGAAGTACCCGACCACGGTGTCATTGGTGAGGATTCCCAGCGCCACGGTATTGGTGGTCGTGTAGATGTTGATGGCCACTGTGGAAGTGAAGACGTAGAAGCCGTCGGCAAAGGCGTTCCGGATCCCGCGCCAGGACGGGAGAACAAAGATATAGCGGAACTTCTTCAGGAGCAGCACAAGGGAACAGACGCCCGCCGCGGGCAGCGCACAGGACAGGAACAGGGCAGCCAGAACGTAATCATCAGGTCCCCGCACGAAGAGAAGAATGAGAACGAGAGCGATCGCCTGCGCGCCCACATTGAAAATAGTGATGTAGTGCATCTGCTGTATTCCCTGAAAGAACCAGATGGGGAATACGGCATAGCCCATGACAAGAAGATAGGACGCCCAGAAAAGTTGCGCGTCAAAGGCTGCGCCCATGCTGCCGGCCACGGTGACCGCCACGGCGGCCAGAGCCGTTATAAATAAAAAAATCAGCAGTTTGCAGGTAATGATACTGGAGAAGACACGGGCTGTCTCCTCCCTGGACGAGGCCTGCGCCACGTTCCTCGGCCCCGTGAGGTTAAACCCGTACTCCACGAGAACCGTGCCGTAGCGCACCACGCCCTGCATAAAAACGAGAGCGCCGAAACGATCGACGCCCAGAACACGCACGAGATACGGCAGAAGCACGAGTCCGATAAGGAACTCCGCTCCCCGGAGGCTTACCATGGAAAGGATATTTTTCAACAGCCTGCCGAAACGCAGTCTCATAAACGGGCCACCAGGGAGTAAATCGTTCGGAAAACGCCGCGCTGATCCGGGGATACGCCGGATCAGCGCGGCTGACGGATTACCTATAATCTAAAAACGATGCCAGTCTCAAACCTAAACTGGCGCCATCAAATCAGGCAGCTGCCAGAAGAGAAAAACTACTTCTGGTGATAGCCGGCGAAGAAGTGGGCCAGGCGGTTGCAGGCCCTGTTGAGCAGATCCACGTCGGGCAGATAGACAATGCGGAAGTGGTCGGGGTGGATCCAGTGGAAGCCGCCGCCGTGCGTGATGAGGATCTTCTCCTGCTTGAGCAGATCGAGAGCGAAAAGCTCGTCGTCATGGATGTTGAATTTCTTCACATCCATCTTCGGGAAAATGTAGAAGGCGGCGTCAGGCTTGGTGACAGAAATGCCGGGTATGGACCTGAGCCGGTTGTAAATCACCTCGCGCTGCTCGTAGACGCGGCCTCCCGGAACGAGAAGCTTCTTCGTCTCGTCCCTGTGGGCCAGGGCCGGAGCGATGATTGACTGCGCGGGCACGTTGGAGCAGAGGCGCATGGCCGAGAGCAGGTTGATGCCCTCGATGTATCCCTTTGCCCTGGACTTATCGCCGGCGAGGCACATCCAGCCGCACCGGTAGCCGGCTGCGAGATGGGATTTCGAGAGGCCGTTGAGGCTCACGGTCAGAAGGTCGGGAGCGAGGGAGGCCAGAGCCGTGTGCTCCTTGCCGTCCATGACGAGGCGGTCGTAAATCTCATCGGCGAAGAGGATGAGGTCGTGCTCCCTGGCGATGGCAACGATCTGTTCAAGAATTTCCCTGGGATACAGGGCGCCGGTGGGGTTATTGGGGTTGATGACGACAATGCCCTTGGTTTTGTCCGTCACCTTCCTGCGCATGTCCTCGATGTCCGGGTACCAGTTCGACTGCTCGTCGCAGATGTAATGCACGGCCTTGCCGCCGGCGAGGGTCACGGAAGCGGTCCAGAGGGGATAATCGGGCGTGGGGACGAGCACCTCGTCACCGTTGTCGAGCAGGCCCTGCATGGAAAGCGTGATGAGCTCGCTCACGCCGTTGCCGGTGAAGACATCGTTGATGCCCACGTTGGGAATGCCCTTCTCCCGGCAGTACTCGCAGATAGCCTCGCGGGCGCTCACCAGGCCGTGGGAATCCGAGTAGCCCTCCGTGTCGGGAAGCTTGTCGGCCATATAGTCGAGAAGCACCTCGGGCGTCCTGAAGCCGAAATAGGCGGGGTTGCCGATGTTGAGTTTCAGGACATCTTCGCCGCCGGCGATCATTCTGTTGGCTTCTTCCATGATCGGGCCGCGAATATCATAGCACACATGATCAAGCTTATGTGATTTTTCGTACACTTTCATGATTTCTTCCGCCGCCGCTCCCCGGCGTGAACCAGTACCGGTCCTTTCCGTGAGCGCCGCCTCCCTCTACAAAGTTGTCC
>ONPA01000201.1 GCA_900319575.1 uncultured Desulfovibrio sp.
ATTCTCCCGCAGTGTTATAAAAAAACGGCCGCCCGCATTGCAGCGGCGGCCGTTCTGGGCACTGAATCCCTCATGTCAGAAGCTCTTCCTGTCCGGGGCCTGGGCCATGGTCATGAAGAGTTTTACGCGGTTGAGCAGGTTGGCTTCGGAACTGCCGCCCTCGTAATCGACGGCCATGAGATTGACGTTGGGATAGAGCTGCTTCAGGCTCTTGAAGACGCCGCGTCCGACGATGTGGTTGGGCAGGCAGCCGAAAGGCTGCAGGCAGAGGGCGTTGGTGATGCCTTCGGAGATGAAGCGCAGCAGCTCCGCGGAGAGGAGCCATCCTTCGCCGGCCTGAAAGCCCCTCGAAATGAGCCTGCCGGCGTTGTGAACGAGATCCCGGAACCGTCCGAGAGGGGGAAAACGCGTGCCGGCGAGTGCCTTGCGCGCGGCGTTCCGCATGTGTTCCACCTTCTGGATGACGTACCAGCCGAAGAAGGCGGGCAGGGCCTTTCCTCCGAGGTGCTGCCACTGGTAGACGGGATCGGAGAAGCAGTAGAGCAGGAAGTCGACTATGTCCGAGATGACCGGCTCTCCGCCCTCATGGCGCGTAACGTCGGCCATGTGCCGGTTCGCGTCGGGGTGATAGCAGAGCAGAATTTCGCCCACTATGCCGACGCGCGGGCGCGGCACCATATCCATGGGGATGGTCAGGAAGTCCCTCACCATGGCCTGCATGTCATCGGCGAAATCGCGTTTTCTGTTGGCCGCGAAGTCGGCGCCGAGCAGATCTATCCATTTTTTCTGCAGCTCATCCGTGTCACCGGACGTCTTCTCGTAGGTGCGCGTGTGGTTTGTGAGGCGCTGCAGCATGTCACCGTACGTGACGGCAACGATGAGGTTGTGCAGAAGAGCGCTGGTCATGGTGAAACCGGGCTGGGACGTGCCTGTCTGGGCGCGCAGAATGAGAGACGGCACATCGTCGAAGCCGGCCTCATGCAAGGCTTTTCTCAGCAGGGCGGGATAGTTGGTGGCGCGGCAGGGGCCGCAGGTCTGCGAGAGCATGAGCGCGCAGTTTTTCGGATCGACGGCGCCGCTCTGCAGGGCGTTGATGAGCTGGCCGATGACCACCTGTGACGGGTAGCAGGAGTCGTTGTTGACGTACTTCAGACCTGTTTCGATGTCCTTTGCGGAAACCGTGGGCAGGACGTAGCAGTTGTACCCGGCTCCCCGGAACATATTCTCTGCCAGGGCAAAATGGATGGGCGCCATCTGCGGGACGATAATAGTCCGGGTTGTGCGCATCTCCTTTGTGAAAACCGGAGATTTCGGCACCTCTCCCTGCTGCTTTACGCCCTTCCTGCGCTGGCGCTCGCGCCTATCCTCCACCGTGGCGAGGAGGGAGCGGATGCGGATGCGTGCCGCGCCCAGAGAGGGACCCTCGTCAATTTTGAGGAGGGTATGCATTTTATTGGCACTGTGGAGCAGCTCGGCCACCTGGTCAGAGCTGATGGCGTCAACGCCGCAGCCGAAGGAGGTCAGCTGAACGAGTTCGAGTTCCTCGTGTTCCGTGACCACCCTGGCGGCACGGTAGAGACGGGCCGGGAAGCTCCACTGGTCCACGATGCGCAGATCGATGTCCTCGCTGCCCGCCATCCAGGCCACGCTGTCCTCAGAAAGCACGGCCGCTCCCAGCGACGTGATGAGCTTGGGGATGCCGTGGTTGATCAGGGGATCCACGTGATAGGGGCGGCCGCAGATGACAACGCCGATGCCGTGCTTTTCGTGAAGCAGATTCACGATGCGCCGGCCTTCCTCGTGCAGGGCCGTGCGGTAGGCGTCCTGGGCCGCATGGGCTTTCAGAATGGCCCTGCGGATTTCGCTGCGGGAGATGCCGAACTCGTCCGAGAGCTGCCTGGTCAGGGATTTGTCATCAAAGGGGTTCACGAAGGGCGTGTGCATCCTGCAGCCGGAGGTCCGGATGTCCTCGTTGTTGAGGCGCACCACCTCCGGATAGCCGCAGGCTACGGGACAGCTGTAACAGTCCACGGAGTTCTTGTACTCGATGCGCTCGCGGGGGATGCACGGGAAGAAAATCTGGGGCACGCCCTGGCTGATGAGCCAGGAAATGTGGCCGTGGGCGAGCTTTGCGGGGTAGCATACGGACTGTGAAGGCATGGAGCTGATGCCCATGTCAAAGATCTGCTTGCTGGAGAAAGGCGAAACCTCAACGCGGAAGCCGAGTTCCGTGAAAAGCGTGAACCAGAAGGGATAGCGCTCGTAAATGTTGAGCACGCGCGGAATGCCCAGGCGGCCGCGGGGGGCCCTGTCCGGGGGCAGGGGCGTGTAATTGAAGAGGTGCTCTTCCTTCCAGGTGTAGATGCTCGGGAGCTGTTCCCTGCTCTGTGTGTCTGTCCTGGCGCCGCGATCGCAGCGGTTGCCGGAAACGAGACGCTGGCCGTTGGAAAAAGTGTTGATGGTCAGATGACAGTGGTTGCCGCAGCCCTTGCAGCGCAGGGCCTTCGTGGTCACGGAAAGGTTCTTCAGCGAGGCTGCGGTCAGCGTGCTTGGCTCATAGCTGTCCTTCTTCTGCATAGCCAGGAGCGCGATGCCGTAGGCTCCCATATGTCCGGACAGGTTGGGACGGTGCACTTCCCGGCCGAGCATGTTTTCCATGACCTTGAGAAGGGCGTCGTTGAGGAAGGAGCCGCCCTGCACGAGCACATGTTCTCCGAGATCCTTCGGGGAACGCAGACGGAGCACTTTGTAAAGGGCGTTGCGGATGACCGAGTAGCAGAGGCCGGCCGCTATGTCGTCGACACTGCGCCCTTCCTTCTGCGCCTGCTTCACCTTCGAATTCATGAACACGGTACAGCGGGAGCCGAGATCTACGGGATGCTTCGCGAAAAGCGCGGTCTGCACGAATTTTTCCATGCTCATGCCGAGGCTGGTGGCGAAGGTCTGCAGAAAGGCCCCGCATCCCGAGGAGCAGGCCTCGTTGAGGCGCACGTCAGCCACGGCTCCCTCGTCCACCTGCATGCACTTCATGTCCTGGCCGCCGATATCGATGACATAGGTGGTGTCGGGGTGCAGGGAGCAGGCTGCCTTGAGATGGGCAACAGTCTCCACCTCTGAGACCTGGGCCGCGAGGGCCGCGCGCGCAAGGTTCGCGCCGTAGCCTGTGGTGCCTACGCCGCGCAGGTGCGCGGTTCCGGGGATGCGGCCGAGCAGATCAATGAGGAAGGGCAGCAGGTTCTTCAGGGGATCGCCGTCGTTGCGGTTGTAGGATTTGGCAAGCACGCGGCCTGCGCTGTCAATGAGAACGCTCTTGACCGTTGTCGAGCCGAGGTCCACGCCGAGGTAGAGAGCGCCTGAGGCTGAGGCCAGATCTGCTTCAGGCAGTCTGTCGAGCCCGTGGGAGGCGCGGAAAGAGGCGTACTCCTCCTCGTTTTTGAAAAGGCAGGGCAGGGAATTTTTGTTCTTCGCTTCGCCCCTGTACGCGGCAAGCCGCCCGATGAGCACGGAAACAGGGATGGATTCCTTTTCAGCGGATGCCGACAGGGCCGCGCCCTTGGCAACCATGAACTGACCGTCCGGGAAGGTGAGCGTCTGTTCAGGCGTAAGCTTCAGCGTTTCGGCAAAACGCCTGACAAGCTCGGGGAGAAAATGAAGAGGGCCGCCAAGGAAGGCGACATTGCCGCGTATGGGCTGGCCGCAGGCGAGACCGCTGATGGTCTGCTCGACCACAGCCTGCAGGACGGAGATGGCCAGATCCTCGCGTGAGACGCCCTCGTTGAGCAGCGAGACCATGTCAGTTTTGGCGAACACGCCGCAGCGCGAGGCGATGGGGTGTATGGCTTTGGCATGAGAGGCGAGGGTGTTGAGGCCTGACGTGTCAGTGTGGAGCAGCGTGGCCATCTGATCGATGAAGGCGCCCGTGCCGCCGGCACAGGCCTCGTTCATGCGCAGATCGATGCTGCGTCCGAAATAAAGAATCTTCGCGTCCTCGCCGCCGAGTTCAATGGCGACGTCTGTCTGGGGGGCCAGCTTGGAAATGCTGCGCGAGGAGGCGATGACTTCCTGAATGAACGTGAGGCCGAGGGCGCGGGGCAGGTCAAGGGCTGCCGAGCCGGTAACGGCGCCATGGACGGCGATGCCGGGGAAATGTTTTTCAAGGTCCTCGAGAATGGAGAGGAGCATCTCGCGCGTGGCCGCGCCGTGACGCTTGTAGCTGGAATAGAGCGTATTGCCTGCGGCATCCAGGAGCACAGCCTTGACTGTAATAGAGCCGACATCAATGCCCAGATAACGGTTATCCGACATAGTTTCCTCAATGCCCCGGAAAGAGCGGAGCGATCGCGCGGGAAAGGCCGCGGGATCTGTCCTTGGGGCAGGTGATCTCCGAGTCCGGACTGACAAAAACAGGGAGAATCCGGCTCTCCCATGCAGGTTATCAGAAAAGAACGATGGTCAATTCTTTATATATGTAAAGCAAGAGGGAAAACTGGGCAAGAGGGGGAAACGTGGCACACATGGTAAGGTGTGCCGGGAAAGAGAGCTGAAAATGCAGGATTTTTCCGGCATTGAAAAAAAACGGCAGGGGGCGTAAGGAGCATATAACAGCCGCGGGATCGCGTAAGGGTTCCGGTTTTTCACGGGATTCAGCGGCATGCGTCTGTGTCAGACGCCGGCCGGGAAGATGTCTCAGGCCGGCGTATTCCAACAACCAGGGAAACAGGAGGCGGCATTCCCCCCTGCAGGCTGCAGGGTCTTGTGCCGGTTGTTTATGCAAAAGTATCTGGCTGAATTTTTTGGCACGTTCTGGCTTGTTCTTGGCGGCTGCGGTACAGCTATCTATGCCTGCGCCTTCCCCAATACGGGCGTGGGATTCGTGGGCGTCGCTCTGGCTTTCGGTCTGACTGTCCTGACCGGAGCGTATGCCTTCGGCCACATTTCCGGCGGCCATTTCAACCCGGCCGTCTCCGTGGGCCTCTGGCTCGGCGGCAGGTTCCCCGGCAGGGATCTCATTCCCTATGTCGTCTCCCAGTGTCTGGGCGCTATTCTGGCCGGCGGCGTGCTCTACGCCATTGCCACTGGCAAATCTGACTTCAGTCTGGCCGGCGGCTTTGCCTGCAACGGGTACGGGGAGCATTCCCCGGGGCAGTACAGCGCTGCAGCCTGCTTCCTCTGCGAAGTGGTGATGACCGCCATGTTCATTGTGGTCATCCTCGGATCTACTGACAAACGCGCGCCGGCCGGTTTTGGCCCCCTGGCCATAGGCCTCTGCCTCACCCTCATCCATCTCATCAGCATCCCGGTGACCAATACCTCGGTCAACCCCGCCCGCAGCCTCGGCGTGGCCCTCTTTGAAGGCGGCTGGGCCCTGGAGCAGCTGTGGATGTTCATTGTCGCTCCCGTTCTCGGCGCCATAGTCGGTGCCATCGTTTACCGCATCGTAGGCGGCGACGACTAACCGGTTTCTCCATCTCTGACTTCTGCCGGGCCGTCCGTGCCCGGCTTTTTTTATCTCTCACAAAAAAGAAGGGCCGCTGCCTTATAAGGCAGCGGCCCCGACCCTGGGGAAGGAAGGATAAGTCCGTTTAGAAGGTGTAGGCGAAGATGA
>ONPA01000067.1 GCA_900319575.1 uncultured Desulfovibrio sp.
ACGAAAATGAGAATGGCGCTTATAGCGTAGCTGTTCACAAGTTTGAGAACAGGTGTTCATAAACTTGAGAATCACCGTTCACAAACTAGAGAAAACTCAGGGGGCCTGTTGAGGCGGCTCTTCAGGAGGCTTCCACCTGCTTTACGCGTTTCGCCGGCGCTTCTGAGATAGAAACGGCCCTAGCGGAGTAGCTCCGCAGGGCCGTTCAGTCTTGTTTTTTCAGAAAGCGTTCTACTTCTTCGAGAAGATGCGCTGCAGGGATTCCGTGTCGAGCGGAGTGAGATTGAAGCGCATGCCCGCTTCGTCGAGAAGCGAGGAAAGGGATTTTCCGGGGTTGACGTTGAGCTGCTCGTTAATGAACTTGGCAGCTTCCTGGACTTTTGCACTGGGGCTGATAACGGCCATGGCGTACTCCTTTGCGCGCCGGCGTTTTCCGCCAGCGGGACGGGTGTGAATCAATAGACAGCTACCCCCAGATTTGATAAGGCGTAGCGTTCGTTTCGTGCGGTCATCAATAAGCCGCCATCATCCATCTTGCAAGGATTTTTATCGTGGACAACATCTGGTCTGCCATCATACTCAGCGTTGTCGAGGGCCTGACTGAGTTCCTTCCCGTCTCCTCGACCGGGCACCTCATCATCGTGGGCGATCTCCTCAGCTTCACCGGTGAAAAAGCGAGCGTCTTCGAGGTCTTCATTCAGCTTGGCGCCATCCTCGCCGTTGTCGTCCTTTACTGGGACAGGTTCATCGGGCTCCTCAGGCCCAGGGCCGACCGGCGTTTTTCAGGCCTTTACGGCATCTGGCTTCTTATTCTCACCTGCATTCCGGCCTGCGTCCTCGGCCTGATCTTCCATCATGACATCAAGGAATATCTCTTTACTCCGAAGACCGTCGTCATTGCCCTCATTGTCGGCGCCATCATGATGATAGTCGTCGAGAAGATGAAGTTCCGCAAATCCTGCCGCACGCTTGACGAACTCACCCCGAAGCTGGCCTTCGGCATTGGCTGCTTCCAGTGCCTCGCCCTGTGGCCCGGCTTCTCCCGCTCCGCGGCAACCATCATGGGCGGCATGATCCTCGGCGCCAGGCGTCCCGTGGCGGCCGACTACTCCTTTATCGCCGCTGTGCCGATCATGGTGGCAGCGACGGGCTTTGACCTCCTCAAGAGCTGGAGCCTCTTCAGCACGGACGATCTGCTTATCCTTGGCATCGGCTTCGTAGGCGCGTTCATCTCGGCCCTGCTCGCCGTGAAGGCCTTTGTGGCCGTGGTCGGCAGGGTGACCCTGGTGCCTTTCGCCGTGTACCGGCTTATTCTGGCTCCCGTCGTGTTCTACTTCCTCTGCCGTTAAGACGTCTCTTTCATAAGCGCAGCGAAGCGGCCGCGATCCTCTTTTGGATCGCGGCCGCTTCTTTTTTCCCCCACTGCCGGAATCTCCGGGAGAAACAGGCTCCCTTCCGGCTGCTGTCTGTCTTTTCCCGGGGGCCTGTGCCCGGCAGAAGCTGAGGGCAGGGCGGATTCCGCGGGGCTGTCCTGCCCGCCTGGTTTTCCGGATCCGGGTGGACGCGCGGGCACCGGTTTTTCCCGTTTTCCGGTGAGGGGATGTCCTTCCCGGAAGCTTTTTCTGAGGGCAGCCGGGGAAGAATTTGTGCCTGCCCCACGGGCAGAGCGGGGTGTCTGCAAAATCTGATCCGCTAAGAGGAAAGATTCCTGTTAAGTTTTAAACCGAAGCTCGGCCTCATTGACTCCGCAGCCTCCGGCGATGCCCAGGATCTGCTCGGCAACGATACGCTCGCCAACGGCGAGGCTTTGCAGATCTCCATCTCCGGTTCTCCGAAGGGCTGGGAACTCATTGCTACCGACGGACAGGGCGGACAGGTGAACTGGCAGAATCTCGACCTTACCGGTGTGAGCAGGATTACCCTCCACGCAAACGGTACCGCCGACCTCCAGTAACACTCTCTCTGCGTCCCGCAGAAATAATACGTTTCTTTGAAAAAACCATGCGGCCCGCGTCACTGCGCCGCATGGTTTTTTCTGTACGCCCGCCCGGAGTCTGCCCTGTCAGCGGGGATGTCAGCCGGTGCCATGGTGCCGGCCGGATTCCGTACGGACGGGAATGGCCGAATCCGGGGAAATGTCTGCCTCCGGATGGCTGTCCACGGAAAGAAGTTTCGGGAACTGCAGGAAGAAAGAGGCCCGTCTGTGCGCGCGGAGATGCCAGACAGAATGACAGCATTGTCAGCCTGATACTATGATATCAGACAATGCCCGGCTGGTGTCTGCAGACAGATAACAGCCGGCATACGCCGCGCCTGAACGGTACACACGGCGGTGTGAAAAGACGGGCTTTCTGCCCGGGCTCTTTCCTGTCCGGCTGACGTGACGCCAGCGCGGAAGCGGAAGTGCAGATACTGATCTGCCCCGCCCGCGGCCGTTTTTTTGCCTTTTCCTCTGAGCGCCTTTCCTGCGGTTCCTCTGCAGAAGACAGGAGAATACTTTGGAAAATCAAAATGCTGAAAAACCCGGACTGCTCTGGGCCGGTTACATTGCCCTTATTCTGTTTACCTTCTGGATGTACTTCCAGAGCCTCTACGGCCTCGGCCTCCTTCTCGGCCTGGCCGTTCTGATTGGCGGGATTGTCGCGCGCCGCCGTTTCCGCAGTCAGGGAAGGGCTTTCGCCGCGGCGCATGCTTCCTGGCAGGTCAACACCATCTGGATTGCCCTCGTGCTCTTCATTATCACCCTCATTGTCCTTCTGGTTATTTTCGGCCTTATCGGTTCGGAGCCCGGCATCGAGTCCCAGCTTGACGCCATCGTCCAGAGTGACGGGACTCCAGGTGAGATGCTGCACGCACTCTGGATCATCCCCGGTATCAAGGCAGCTGTCGCGGCCTGCCTTGTCTGTTCTCTCCTGAGTCTTATCTGGCCTCTCAAGAGAACTATTCAGGGCATCCTGACCCTGTATGCCGGACGCGAGCCCAAAAACGCGGGCGGAGCCGGTTGGGTATCCGTCCTGCTCGCCATCCTTCTTCAGGTTATCCCGATGTCGGTTATTGTTCTGCTGTAAAGAGAGTGGGGGAGCTGCCAGCCGGCGGTTCCCCCTTCTTTTTTCCCTGCCTGCCTGTTTCAGCCGGGACAGCACCGGCTGCCCTCATTCCCGTCCCGGTGTCTTCAAGGAGGATCCCGTGGTACGAATTTTCCTTGCCTGCTTCCTGTTCTGTCTGACCTTTCCCGTTCACGCGTTCTCCGCGGATACCTGGGCTGTCTACTGGTACATCTGTGGCAGCGACCTCGAATCGGAACACGGCTCCGCTTCCGCTGACATCGCTGAGCTGCTCAGGGCCCGTCTTCCTGACAATGTCACTGTTGTGCTTCAGACTGGCGGCACGAAAAAGTGGCAGAACGGAATCAGTTCCAAAAAAATCAGCCGTTTCGTCTATCGCGGGAAGGACCTTGAACTGGTTGACACGCAGCCGCAGGCCAGCATGGGCAGCGGGAAAACGCTGGCTTCCTTCCTTTCCTTCTGTAAGAAGAACTATCCCGCGGATCACCAGGTCTTTGTTTTCTGGGATCACGGCGGTGGCAGCGCCAGAGGGCTCTGCAATGACGAGAATTTCGATTATGAGCCTCTTTCCCTGAAGGACGTGAACGAGGCCTTCTCCAAAGTCTACACGTCCTCAGAGGAAAAACCGCCTTTTGAAATCATCGGTTTTGATACATGCCTGATGGCGAGCCTGGACACGGCCAATGCCGTTCACGGCTTCGCGCGGTACATGGTGGCTTCCCAGGAGCAGGAGCCCGGCAATGGCTGGGAGTACACGAAGTGGGTCGGCGCCCTTGGCCGCAATACCTCCATGAATGGCGCCGAGCTCGGTAAAATCATATGCGATGCCTATATGGCCGGCTGCGTGGAGGAGGATACGCAGGATACGGCAACGCTTTCCCTTATTGATTTAAGCAAACTCACAAAGCTGAACAGGGGATTCAACGCGCTCGGCATCGAGGCTGTCACCAGGGCTGTGGATAACGAGAGTTTTTACGCCACATTCGGACGCGGCGCCAAGTCGGCTGAAAACTACGTAAACAACCGTTCCGAAGGTTTCAGCTGCATGGTCGATATCGGTTCGCTTGTCCGCAACCTGAAAAACGACCTGCCGGAATTTTCCCAGTATACGCTTGATGCTCTCGGTGAGGCTGTCCTCTACCAGGTCAGCGGCCGCTACAGAAAGCCGTCAGGCCTGTCCTGCTACTACCCGTATGATGGCGACGACAGCACGTTCAGAGCCATGGTGGATACGGGAAACATCACGTTCTTCCTCATTCTCAATGGCCTGCAGCACGGTTTTATCGACGGCGACGAGGCTGCCGAGGTGCTTGAGACCATCTCCAATGAGCTCACCAAGGCCCTGGAGAAGGAGGAAGCTGAGGAAAACGGGGAAGGAACGTCTTCCACGCAGCAGAGCGCTGAAACGAAACCCGAACAGCCTTCCCCTCAGCAGAACGCGGAAACAAAGCCGGAACAGCCTTCCACAGGCGGCGGTTTTCCGTCTTTTAATTTTGGCGCAGTCGTCCACGGCGGCGACTCCGGCTCCGGTTCTTCCGGCGGTGGGGAGCCTTCCGCTCCTGCCGCGACGCCGGACGCTGTCGTCGGCCTTTTCCAGCACGCGTCCTCGCAGGTTCTCGGGAGTGTAAAACCTCTCGAAAAACTGGATATTTCGTCCCTGGAAGACTTCAATGTCAGTGTGACAAAGGAAGGCGATGCCCTTCTTGACCTCGGCCCCGAGCGGGTCCGTTTCATTGACTCCGTGCGCTTCTACCTTGCCTATTACAGCGTTGAGGACGACGTCATCATGCTCCTCGGCAAGGACGCCGACATGAAGGCTGACTGGGAGAAGGGAACGTTCAGGGACAATTTCCGCGGCGTGTGGGCGGCCCTCGATGGTCACCTCGTCTACATGGAAATCACCGGTGAGTATGACGACTACAACCTGTATGTTGTGCCCGTCATGCTGAACGGCGTCCGCTGCAACCTTCAGGTCGTCTATGATTTCGGCAAGGAGAAATACCAGGTCCTGGGCGCGCGCCGGGTCATTGAGAACAACGTCGTCGATAAGGTTCTCATCAAACTCAAACCCGGCGACAAGGTGACGACTATTCTCAAGGGCATGACTATCTCCGGCGACGACGATGATTTTCAGGAAGTTGAAGTGGACACCTTTACTCTTGGGAAAAAGTACGAGTTCAAAGATATCGACATGGGCGACGGAACGTTCATGTTTATGTTTGAAATGACTGACGTCCAGAACAATACCGCCACCTCGAAAGTCGTGACCATCGAAGTCGAGGGTGACAACATCAGGTTCTCGGACGACTAACCGCTGCGCAACATGTTCTGGGCGGGGCCTGCGTTATCTTTCCCCGCCCAGTCTGTCCCGTATCAGTTCGGGACAGCATGCTCTCCTTCGGAGAGGCTGCTCCTCCCCGGACGGGCGGGCTTCGGAAAAAGGGGAAAGGGTGGTTTCGGTTTTCCCTTTCCCCGGATTCCTGGTTGACAGGTTCCGGGTGTCATAATATCAATAATTCAACATATTGTGATTTGAAACGGAAAGCGGTGAGAATCCGCTGCGGACGCGCCACTGTAACCGGCAGCACCCGCCGAAGCCACTGTTGCGGCAGCAATGGGAAGGCAAGGCATCACAGGGGTCGGAAGCCAGGAGACGCCAGATCACGATAACCGCGGTTTCCGCGGTGCGGCAGTACTGTCTCGCGTATAGACAAATCTGTCCGGGCGGTTACACCGTATACCCGTACTGTCACTGGCCGTTCCCGGCGAACGTGAAATGGGACTGCCCTTTCAACACTTTTGAAAGGAGCATCTCTTGAAAACCCACATTCTTGGTTTCCCGTCCATCGGGAAACACCGGGAGCTGAAAACAGCTCTCGAATCTTTCTGGAAAGGAACTCTTTCTGCTGAAGGTCTGTCCGACACCTGCACGGAACTGAAAAAGCGTCACTGGAAGGTGCAGCGTGATGCCGGGCTCAGCTATGTGACCACCGGGGATTTTTCCCTGTATGACAGAATGCTGGACATGACCTGCATGCTTGGGGCCGTGCCCTCCCGTTTTATTCCCTGCCGGGACGCTCCGTATCCCGCACGGTATTTCAGTCTCGCGCGCGGCGATGCCGCACTGAATATCCCGGCACTGGAAATGACCAAGTGGTTCGATACGAACTACCATTACCTCGTACCGGAAATTGACGGGGGCGTTCCCTGGACGGAAGGGGAACATCCCGTCCTGGCAGATACCAGGCTGGCAGGTGCTCTTGGTTATTCTCCGAAACCCGCGCTCATCGGTCCTTTCACGTGGCTCGCTCTGGCGAAGGGGAAGGGCGATGCGGAAAAATGGAGCTTTCTGACAAAAATTGTGGGGCCGTACTGCCGTCTTCTGCAGACTCTCTCACCTCTCTGCGATCTCATCCAGATTGAGGAGCCTGTCCTGTGCACGGATCTGCTGCCGGATGAAGCCGGGAAACAGTTCACCCGCGTGTACGCGGCCCTGAATGAGGCCTGCGGCAGAAAACTCATGCTGACGGCCTATTTCGGCACGCTTGCGGATTCCCTTGCGCTGGCAGCCGCTTCTGGCTGCGCGGCGCTGCATGTCGATTTGGTCCGCGGGGAAAATGAGCTTGATGACGTGCTTGCCGCCATTCCCGGAGACATGACGCTTTCCCTCGGGCTTGTTAACGGCAGGAATATCTGGAGAACTAACTACGCACGGGCAGTTTCCTGTATCCACAGGGCTGTCTCGAAGATCGGAAAAGACCGTGTGATGCTCGGCACGAGCTGCTCTCTGTTACATGCCCCGGTGGATCTGTCGGAAGAAACGGCTCTGCCGGAATACGTGAAGAGCCGCATGGCTTTTGCCGTCCAGAAGTGCGCGGAGCTTGCCAGCCTGAACGCTGCCGTGGAATCCGGGGTCAGCAGCTCTATAGAGGAGAACGCGGCGGTCCTTAAAGCCGCCGGCGAACACCCTGAAACCAGAATTGATTCCGTGCGCAGGCGTACCGCCTCCATCGCGGAAAGTGACCTTAGACGTCAATCGCCGTACCCGCAGCGCCGGGCCGCGCAGTCCTGGCTCCATCTTCCGCTTCTGCCAACGACGACGATAGGTTCTTTTCCCCAGACCCCTGAGATCCGCAGAGTCCGCAGGGATTTCAAAAACGGCAGTATTTCCCATGAGGAGTACACCGCGGCCATTCGCCGGGAAATCAGATCCTGCATTGAAAAACAGGAAAAGCTCGGCCTGGATGTGCTCGTGCACGGTGAGGCCGAGCGCAATGACATGGTGGAGTACTTCGGCCGGCAGCTCGGTGGTTTCTGCTTCACGCAGAACGGTTGGGTGCAGAGTTACGGCAGCCGCTGCGTCAGGCCGCCGGTTATTTATGGCGATGTGTACCGGAAACACCCCATGACCGTGGACTGGATACTCTACGCGCAGTCCCTCACCGGAAAACCGGTGAAAGGGATGCTTACCGGACCGGTGACCATCCTGTGCTGGAGTTTTGTCCGCGAAGATCTGGAGCGGTACGAAGTCTGCCGCCAGATCGCCCTCGCCATACGCGACGAGGTTCAGGATCTGGAAAAGGCCGGCGTGCGCGTCATTCAGATTGACGAGGCAGCCCTGCGCGAAGGCATGCCGCTGAGGAAGGCCGAAGCGGAAAAATACCTGAAGTGGGCCGTGGATGCGTTCCGCCTCGCTTCCTCCGGAGTTGAGGATTCCACGCAGATACACAGCCACATGTGCTACAGCGAGTTCAACGCCATTCTGCCCTGGATTGCCCGGATGGACGCCGACGTTATCAGCATTGAATCCAGCCGGAGCGGCATGGAGCTTCTGGATGCCTTTTCAAAGTTCCAGTACCAGGCCGCTGTCGGTCCCGGCGTGTATGACATCCACAGCCCGCGCATTCCTTCTGAGGCGGAAATCGAAGAGCTCCTCCGCAGGGCGCTGCGGTATATCCCGAAGGATAAGCTGTGGGTGAATCCCGACTGCGGCCTGAAAACGCGCCGGTGGGAGGAGGCCTATCCCTCTCTTGAGAACATGGTTGCCGCGGCTCTGAAGGTCAGAGCCTGCCTGATCTGAATCATCCGCCCAAAGGAGATATGACAATGACTGTTTCTGATAATTCCGTTCCCCGCGATGTCCCTCCCTTCCGCGCAGATCACGTCGGCAGCTTCCTGCGCCCGGAGTCCGTCAGGAAGGCCAGACTGGAGGCGCAGCAGGGCCTGATTTCCCCGGAGGAACTGCGCGCTGTGGAAGACGACGCCATACGGGCTCTGGTGAAAAAGGAAAAGGAGTGCGGCCTGCGCGCAGTGACGGATGGTGAGTTCCGGCGCAGCTGGTGGCATTACGATTTCTTCGCCGGACTGGAAGGCAGTGAAAAGGTGGCTGCGGAAAAGCCCCTGGCGTTCCACGGCGTGCAGCCCAGGGCGGAAAAGGTGGTGCTGACGGGACGTGTGGACTTCACCGGACGCCACCCCCATTGCGTGACTTTGCCTTTCTGCTGGCCAATGCCGGCGGAGCCGTGCCCAAGATGTGCATTCCTTCCCCCGCGATTCTTCACCTGGTCCTTGCTGTCAGGGATGAGCATTTCAGGCTGCCGGCCTTCTATGCCGATGAGGATGACTTCATGGAAAGCCTGGCCGCTGCCTACAGGAAGGCGATCCGGGCATTTTATGAGCAAGGATGCCGTTACCTGCAGCTCGACGATACCAGCTGGGGAACGCTGTGCTCCCCGGAGGAACGCTCCAGGCTGGAGCAGCGCGGCATTGATCCTGACTCTCTGACCCGCAGTTATGTTGTGATGATCAACGAAGCCGTGAGGGACCGTCCCGCCGACATGGCAGTAACCATGCACATCTGCCGCGGCAATTTCCGCTCAACGTGGATGACCAGCGGCGGCTATGAACCGGTTGCCGTTGAGCTGTTCGGAAAGGCCAGGCTCAGCGGCTTTTTCCTGGAATACGACACAAAACGGGCCGGGGACTTCACCCCTCTCCGCTTTATCCGCGATCAGCAGGTCGTGCTCGGTCTTGTGTCGTCGAAAACCGGGAAACTGGAGAGCAGGGAGGAACTGAAGAAGAGGATTGCCGAGGCTGCGGAGTTTGTTCCCCTTAATCAGCTCTGCCTGAGTCCTCAGTGCGGATTTTCCTCCACCGAAGAAGGAAATATTCTGACTGAGGAGGAACAGTGGAACAAGATCCGCTTAGTGGCTGAAACCGCTTCCGAGGTCTGGTAAAAAAGAAAAGAGGAAGCCGTCCGGTGAAGTACGGGCGGCTTCCTTTCAGCATTGAAGTCCGGAGCCTTTTCCGACAAAATAGCGCATCACATTGTTTCCATATCCGGGCATACGGGAAATTCAGCTCCGGTTTAACGTGAAGGTGCAGCTATGATGGGATTAGCCTGCGGGCAGGACGGGATTAAGAAGAACCATATGGACATTCTCTGGCATGAGTATGGCGCCAGAGACGGGAACGTTCCCATCAGGGAGGCCGGACTTCAGGCCAGGGCTTCAATTGTGGGACGGCTCGGCATGATGATGCTGGCCTGCGGCACGGGCGCGTGGCGGGTCAGAACTTCCATGAATACCCTTTCCGAGCTGATGCACATGACCTGTTCGGCTGACATCGGTCTCATGTCCATTCAGTACAGCTGCTTTGACGGACGCGACAGCTTCACGCAGTCCCTGAGCCTCACGAACACGGGGGTGAACACCTCGCAGCTGACCCGCCTCGAAAAATTCGTGCGGGACTTCAGGGAACATGAACTTTCCAAGACATGCGATGAGATCCATTCTGATCTGGATGAAATAGAGAAACTGGGCGGACTCTACTCGCA
The DNA here is from genome assembly GCA_900319575.1 of uncultured Desulfovibrio sp. GTDB lineage: Bacteria > Desulfobacterota > Desulfovibrionia > Desulfovibrionales > Desulfovibrionaceae > Desulfovibrio. The sequence continues at coordinate 9,901 of ONPA01000067.1, forward strand.
CCTGTCACTGGGCTTTGCGTCGGCGTTTGCCTGCGGGGCGTTCACGTTTCTTCTTGGAGGCGGGCTCGTGGAGATGTTCTGCGCCTTCTGGGGCGCCGGCATAGGCCACTTCATCCGCTGCAAACTCATAAAGCGGCACCTCACCCTGTTCCTGAACGTTATGGTTTCCGTATCGGCCGCGTGCGTGTCCTATACGATTCTGTTCCGGCTGCTGGAGATGTTCCTGCATGTCAGGTTCCAGCACGAGGCCGGGTATATCTGCTCCATGCTCTTCATCATCCCGGGCTTCCCGTTCATTACCTGCGGCATTGACCTTGCCAAGTTGGATATGCGGTCGGGCCTGGAGCGTCTGATGTACGCGCTCATTATCATCACCGTGGCGACGATGACAGCCTGGATTCTGGCCGTACTGCTGAGACTGCATCCCACGGCGTTTCTGCCGCAGAACCTTTTCCTGTGGCAGCAGATCCTCTTCCGCCTCGTGGCCAGCTTCTGCGGCGTTTTCGGCTTTTCCATGATGTTCAACAGTCCTCTGCGCCTCGCTGCCGCGGCCGGCCTTATCGGCGCCTTCTCCAACACGCTGCGCCTTGAGCTTGTGGATCTCTGCTCCATGGCACCCGCTGCTGCGGCGTTTCTTGGAGCGTTCTGTTCAGGCCTGGCGGCATCGGCCATCAAGGGGCTCTCCGGTTTCCCCAGAATTGCCCTGACTGTTCCGTCCATTGTCATCATGGTTCCGGGTCTCTACCTCTACAAGAGCTTCTATAATCTCGGCGTCATGAATCTCACCGGAGCGCTGCAGTGGCTCTGCATGGCCACACTCATTGTTCTCGCTCTTCCTCTCGGGCTCGTGGCGGCCAGGATTCTGACAGACAGAAATTTCCGCCACTGCACGTAGCAGGCCGGTCCCTCCATCCGGATATCCTCCTGTTTTTTTGTTCTGCCGGTCTGCGGCGCTCCCGGTTCTCACGGAGCCGTTTGTCCGCCGGAGCGGAGGCAGACATCCTTTGCTGCTTCCCCCGGAGGGAGAGAAAAGGGTATTCTGGAAACGTCCGGAGCCTGCCGCCGGAAAGAGGAATGACCGGCGTGGC
>ONPA01000074.1 GCA_900319575.1 uncultured Desulfovibrio sp.
GCGCTGCGGGTGAGGGTGACGGAAAGATCCTTCCTGGCCATGGCCAGAGTGAGGTTCAGCATGAAGGGCCTCCCTCTTTCCGGAAATACGTTTTTTCGAGCACCCTGTCCCGTATGACATATATGGCGTCCGCGAGAGTCCTGTCGTGCTCCACGTCATGGCTCACTGCGATGACGCAGGCGCCGCGTGCCGCGGCATTTCTGATTTCCTCATCGAGGAGCCCGTGCGAGGCCGCGTCCAGACCTGTTCCCGGTTCGTCCAGAAGCAGGATGCCAGGTTTCTGCAGGAGGACGCGGGCAAGGCTGAGGCGCTGCTTCATGCCGCGCGAGAATACGCCCGCACGGGTCAGGGCGTGACGGGCAAGGCCCACGTGCCCGAGCATGTCCGTGAGCGTTTTTCTGTCGGATGCGAGCCCGCTGGCCTTCTGCCAGAAGGCCAGGTTCTCCAGGGCGGTCAGGGCCGGATAAAGGAACGTGGAGTGCCCGAGATAGCCGATGCGCGTTTCGTCGGGAGTGATCTTCACACTTCCCGCCGTGGGAGCTGTCAGGCCGGCGATGATGCGCAGCAGGGTTGATTTGCCGGCGCCGTTTTCCCCCGTGATGAGGGAAACGGTTCCGGCGTCAAAACGGCAGGTGGCGTCCCTCAGGATGAGTTTCGCCCCGAACGTCTTCGCTACTTTTCTGAGCTCAATCTGGGTCATGCGGCATACGTTTCCTGCGGCGCAGGGCCAGAAGCGGCAGAATGGACATGACGGCTCCGCCAATCCACAGCCAGTTGACCCCGGGCTCGATGCTTACCTTGCAGATGACATTTTCGCGGCTGTCCATACCGGAAACCGACGCGTAGACTTCTTCGCCGAGCCCCGGGATGACGTCGACTTCTGTGAAAAGCATCCCCTGGAACTTATCATACGCTCTTTTCTGCGGACGGAGGGTGCCGAGAACCTTACCGTTCTTCTGTACCTCGAGGACGGGTTCCAGGTACTCATATCCGGGTTCCTCCCCCTGGCTGAGCTTTTTCATGGTGATGGTGTAGGCGCCAAGCTTCGCGCTGCCGTTCGCGGTGAAGGTGAGCTCCTCTTCCATCTTGTAGGGACCCGAGAAGGAGATGCCAAGAGCGATGAGGATCACGCCCATATGGATGCCGATGGCCGCGGGAGTGAAACCGGCTCCCTTCCCCGCAAGGCGGCTTCCCGCCATCCAGATGAGCGCCGCGGCGGCAGCGGCAGCAAAGGCTGATGTCACGAGGGGAAGCGTCTGTCTGTAGCCGAGAGCCCAGATGACTCCGGCCGCGATCAGCGCCGCGCACAGCGTTATTATCCCCTGAGCCCGGGAGATTTTACCGGACCAGCCGAGGAGCGGGCAGAAGGCCGCGAGGGCGATGAGAACCGTTCCCAGGGGGAGGCAGACGCGGTTATAGAAGGACGCGTCGAGACCCTGCGGGGACGCCGTCCAGAGACGGCTGATGACGGGCCACATGGTTGCCGTGGCGATGATGAAGCCCACGGCGATGAGTATCCAGGAGGCGAGGACGAGCAGGCCTTCGCGGCTCGCCGGATCGGAGAAGCGGTTGCCGTGGGGCTTCGCCTGCCACGAAACGGCGGTGATGAGGGCAAGGGATGCCAGAATGAAGATGAGAAGCGGCTTCCCCACAGGACCCTGCCCGAAGGCGTGCACGGAATCGATGACGCCGCTTCTGACGAGATAGGTGGCGAAGAAGCTCGAGAGGGTCGTCAGGCTGATAAGGAAGATATTGGTTCTCCGCAAAATCTGCCTGCGTCTCTCAACCACGATGGTATGGAAGGTGGCTGTCGCGAAGAGCCACGGGATGAGGGACGAGTTCTCAACGGGATCCCAGGCCCAGTAGCCGCCCCATCCGAGTTCCATATACGCCCACCAGGCGCCGAGCAGAATGCCCGCGGAAAGGAAGGCCCAGGCCAGTAGCATGAAGGTGCGCGTGGAAACGTACCAGGGACGCCCGTTTCCCTGCTCCCCGGACAGCGCCTCTGCGAGGGCCAGGCAGGTCGGGATGGCAAATCCTGCGTATCCGAGGAAGAGCAGCGGCGGATGGATGATCATGCCGGGATTCTGCAGGAGCGGGTTGAGGCCCCGTCCGTCTGCGGGCACGGGATACTGCATGGCGAAAGGATTGCTCCACACCGTCATGATGAGCCCGAAAAAGGCGGTGAGAATATAGAAAAAGGTCCAGAACCACAGCCTCGTTTCACCGGAGAGGCTTTTGTAGTTCCTCGTGAGGGCGAAGATCGATCCCATGACCGCCACGGTCAGACCCCAGAAGAGCATGGA
>ONPA01000065.1 GCA_900319575.1 uncultured Desulfovibrio sp.
ATTTCTAGCGTGCGCCCTTGGGGAAGAGCACGACGCCAATGGTTTTCAGGACGATGGTGATGTCCAGAAGGATGGACATATTCTTGATATAGTAGAGATCGTATTCCAGCTTGTGGCGGGAATCCTCTTCAGAGGCTCCGTAGGGATAGCAGACCTGTGCCCATCCGGTAAGTCCGGGTTTCACGGTGTGCCTGAGGCTGTAGTAGGGAATGTCTTCCTTCAGCTTCTTTACGAAGGTCATGCGCTCGGGGCGGGGCCCGATGAAGCTCATGTCTCCCTTCAGAACGTTCCACAGTTGAGGAAGTTCGTCAATACGCACTTTGCGGATGAAGCGGCCGACGCGCGTGATGCGGTCGTCGTGTTCCTTTGCCCAGACAGCGCCGTTCTTCTCGGCGTCCGTACGCATGGAGCGGAATTTGTAGACCGTGAATTCCTTCTCGAAGAGGCCTACGCGATCCTGCTTGTAAATGACAGGTCCCTTTGATTCGAGACGGATGGCGATGGCCGTGAGGAGCATGATGGGGGCCGTGATGAGAAAGATGGCGATGGAGACGCATACGTCAAAGGCACGCTTCAGACGGCGGAGGGAACCACGGGTGTTGAGGTTGAAACCTTCTGTCTCGAGGAGCCATTCGTCCGTGATCTGGGAGAGCGGCAGGCGTTTCACCACGTGTTCGTAGAAGCTTCTGATGTCGACGACCATGGCGCCGCGCAGCTTGGCCCTGAGAAGTTCATGGGCGATGTCGTCGTCGATGGGTGCGTCAGGCAGGAGCAGAATCATGGTGGCGCCCTGTTCCCTGGCGATTTCCAGGACATTGAAAGGAGCGCCGAGGCAGGGGCCGGCCTCGGGATCCATGTCGCGTTCGCCGACGTAGCCGAGGATTTTGGCCTCAGGCAGGCCCTCGTTCAGAAGCTGCCTCACCCTGCCTGCCCTGTCGACGCCAACGAGCAGGATGCGCAGGGGATGGGTGACCTTGTCCCGGTTGCGGTAGTACACGTAGCGCCAGCCGAGGCAGAGGGCGCAGGAAATGACGAAGAGGGTGACCACCGTGGCCCTGTCAAAGCGCCAGTGCTGGAACATGTAGGATGCTGTGGCCGAGCTGATAATGCCCAGCACGCAGGCCACCATGACGCGGCCAATGGTTTCTTTGAAATCTTCGGTTCCGACGCTGTACGCGTCCAGAATGTAGAAGAAGAGCAGGTAGAAAAAGAAGGTGAAGATGCAGGCGCCCGTATAGTCCTTGAAGACGTTGAGCTCCGGTGGGAGCGTGCAGAACTCGCAGACGATGAGGGCCAGCAGAATGCAGCCGAAATCGATGGCCTGCATGAGCATCCTTCTGTAGTTGCTGATCATTGCTAGAAACTCCTGACAAACTGTTAACGCACGTACATGTCGCTCAGGATTCTGTCCGCGACTTTCTGCGCGTCAAACTCCTCCACAGCCATCCTGCGGCCGGCTTCTCCGAATGCGGGGGCCAGGGCGGGGTTTTTGAGAAATTTTTCCATGGTTTCAGCCAGGGCTTCGGGATTTTTCACAGGGCAGAGGAAGCCGTTGACGCCGTCCCTGACGACTTCGCGGCAGCCTGGAACATCCGTAACGACACAGGCGCGCCCCATGCTCATGGCCTCCATGATGGCGGTCGGCGTGCCTTCGCGCCAGGAGGGCAGAACGACGACATTGGCCTGCGCCACGTAGGGGCGCACGTCTCTGGCCTCACCGAGATAGACGACGGAACCATCCTTCTGCCAGGCTTCCAGTTCTTCGGGCGGAATGCTGCCGAGACCGGTTTCCCTGGGGCCGAGAATCTGAAAGACGGCGTTGGGCCATTTCTTCCTGAGGATGGAAGCGGCCCTGGCATATTCGCGGTATCCTTTCGCTTCAAGGAGACGCCCCACCACGAGGAAGGTGTATTTTTCGCCGTCAGGCTGCGGAGCGGCGGCGAAACGTCCGATATCCACGCCGGTGCCGCGGGCGAAGAGCACACGGGAAAAGGGTGTGAGAATACCTGTTTTTCGGAAGAGGGCGGCGTCGTCCCGGTTCTGGAAGAATACGCCTTCTATGCCCCTGAGCGCCGTATGGTACAGAAGAATGCTCAGGCGGTTGATGCATTTTTTGAAGAACGTGTCCGCCTCGAAGGCATACCCGAGGCCGGTGATGGTGGCGTAGATGTGCGGGATGCGCACGAGCTTCGCGGCCATGCACCCGTAAATCACGGGCTTGATGGTGGTGGCGAAGAGCAGATCCGGTCTTTCTTTCCCGAGAACCCGCTTCAGATCGAGAAAAGTGACCACGTCTCGCAGGGGATTAATGCCCTTGCGGTCGAGACGGTAATTGACGACGCGTACGCCAAGCTGCTTGATGCTTTCTTCCGTTGTGGCGTCACCGCCGGGAAGCAGACAGAACACGGTGTGCCCTTCCGCCAGCATATGCTGCATCAGAACGCGCCAGAACAGATAGACGGAGCGCGCCTGGTTGCCCAAAATGCAGATTTTCATAACCATGTCCTTTTCCGCACAGGGCACTGAACGTTTTGGCGGAGCCTTGGATGGACCTCTTCCCCTGCGGCGGAACAGGCTCGAGCCTACAAAAAAAATGCTCTTCTGAAAAGACTGAGCCGTCATGCGGAAGACCGTCCGGCAGGGCGGGATCTTTACAGAGGCGGGGCTGCGGGCTATAGGACTGCGAGAATTCAGACGGGCCGGAGGGGCCTGAAAATGCTCCGGAAGGTCCATGAAAACAACTTTTTAGGCGAGGATATACGAATGACCAAATACGAACAGCTGTGCACGGAAATGAAGAAAAAGCCTTCCTGCTGGCTCGTCACGGGCTGCGCCGGCTTTATCGGTTCCAATCTTATCGAGCGTCTGCTCAGGCTCGGACAGAAAGTCGTTGGCCTCGATAACTTCCTCACCGGTTATCAGAAGAATCTGGACATGGTGGAAGCCCTGGTCGGCGAGGAAGCCTGGAAGAATTTCACCTTCGTGAAAGGCGACATCCGCGATCTTGACACCTGCCACAAGGTCTGCAGGGGAGTGGATCACGTTCTGCACGAGGCCGCTCTCGGTTCCGTTCCGCGTTCCATTGATGATCCCGTGCTCTCCAACAGCTGCAATATCGACGGCTTCCTGAACATGATGCTCGCCGCCCGCGATGAGAAGGTGAAGAGCTTTGTCTACGCGGCTTCCTCCTCCACGTACGGCGATTCCACGGAACTGCCCAAGGTCGAAGATCACATCGGCCATCCCCTTTCCCCATACGCCGTGACCAAGTATGTGGATGAGCTCTATGCCGACGTGTTTGCCCGCTGCTACAGCTTTACGGCTGTGGGTCTGCGTTACTTCAATGTCTTCGGCCAGCGTCAGGATCCTTTCGGAGCCTATGCCGCAGTCATCCCCCAGTGGTTCGCCAGCCTTATCCGCAGCGAACAGGTGTGGGTCAACGGTGACGGCGAGACCAGCCGTGATTTCTGCTATATTGACAACGTGGTGCAGGCCAACCTGCTCGCGAGCTTCGCGGCCGAGGAAGACCGCAACAATATCTACAACGTGGCCTTCGGCCAGCGTACGACGCTCAATGAGCTTTTCGAGCTCATCAAGAGCGAGGTTGTGCTGCACAAACCCGATGCCGCAGACGCCGTGGCCAAGCACCGTGATTTCCGGGCCGGCGACGTCCGCCATTCCCTGGCCGACATCACCAAGGCGAAGACCAGGCTCGGCTATGAGCCGCAGTTCGACGTCCGTCAGGGGCTGCGCCTTGCCGGCGACTGGTATGCCGCCAACCTTAAGTAGGAAAGCAGAGGCTCTGCCTGCTGCAGGGAAAGTATGAAGAAGGGGTTCCGGAACGGATGTTCCGGAACCCCTTCTTCTTTTTGTTTTCGTCTCGGTCTAATGCGAGAACGTCACGCTCTTGCCGGGTTCAAGCGGCAGAAGCGTACAGCCGGGCATTTCCTTTTTCAGTTCTGCCGCAAAACGGCTGCTGTCCTTTTCCAGAACGGGGAATGTGCCGAAGTGCATGGGAATGACGTGCGAGCATTTGAGCAGACCGCAGGCCATGACAGCCTGACGGAAGTCCATGGTGTAGAAGCCTCCGATGGGCAGGAGCGCCACGTCGATACGGAAGAGCTTGCCCCACAGGGCCATGCCGCTGAAAATGCAGGTATCGCCCGCGTGGTAGACGGTGAGCCCGTCAGGCATCTGGATGATGTAGCCGGCCGGGGAGCCGGTATCACTGGTGTGATAGGCCTGGGTCATGGTGACGCTGGCGCCTTTGAAGGCGATGGTGCCGCCCATATTGAAGCCCGTCCCTCCAAGAATCTGGCTGGCCGGGATGCCTTTTTTCTGCAGAGCGCCGGCCGTGCCGACAATGGCCCCGAGTTTGGCGTGGGTCTTTTTGCAGATGTCAACGCAGTCGCCGGTGTGATCACCGTGGTCATGGGTGATCAGCACGAGGTCCACGCCGTCCTCGATGACTTCAGGCTCGAGGGACGGAACAGAGAAATAGGGATCTATGAGAATGCTGACGTTGTCGTCGCTGAGACGGAAGGCCGAATGTCCGTACCAGGTAATGGTGCTCATGCGTGAAACCCCCTTGGTGTGAGCTGGTTGTTTGTCAGAAATCCACAATACCTTTTTTTGTCCGCAAAAGAAATTTTCCGCTCCGGCGGCGTCTGGCGGCCCGTCTGGCACTTCTTGACAGGTGTGACGTAACCTATTAGTTACAAAAACTACGCTGAATCTGTGCGCCCGTAGCTCAGTTGGATAGAGCGTTGGCCTCCGGAGTCAAAGGCCGAGAGTTCGAATCTCTCCGAGCGCACCATGGCAGATACGCCTCTCCCGTCCGGGGGAGGCTTTTTTTGTGCGTCCGTCAGGGGAGCGTCCTGCTAGGGAAAAGTCCGGAGAATGTCCTGCCGGGAAGAGGCTGAGAGCAGGGAGTCCCGTCCGGGTCTCCTGCTGCCCGATTTTTTTATATCCGTCAGAAAGGCATAAAAAAGGCCGCCTTCCGGCGGCCCGTGTTCTCCGAATAGGGGAGACGTCTAAATGCCCACCAGGTCGAGCCAGTGGTGGACACTGGCGCCCTTTGGCGCGTGGGCGGAGAGCTGGAGCGTGCATCCGCTGCAGCCCGTGATGACGGTGACGTTTTTGCCTGGCGTTTTTCCGTCCGAGGAAAAACCTTCCCAGCATTTGGCTGCGAGGTCGCGGCTCAGAACCGGATTGAGCATCTGAAGGACACCGCCGAAGCCGCAGCAGAGAGACTTGCCTTTCCTGAGTCCGGGGAAGAGCCTGGAAAGCAGCCTGAAGTCGAGATCCTTTCCCGGCAGCCAGTGGCAGGGGGAGTGGTAGTAGGCCCTGGCCGCGAGATCGTCAGCTCCGGTTACGTCGAAGGGAACCTTTTCGAGAAGAGCGGAAAGGGGCTTTACGCGGTTGAGCCAGGTCGTTCTTTCCTCTTCACCGAGCACGTCCGGAAAATCAGCGTAGCTTTTCAGCCCGTGCAGGCAGGAAGCGCAGAAGGTGACCATGACGGGTTTTCCGAGGCTGCGCCAGATTTCAATATTGGTTCTGGCGCTCTCGGCTGCCGCGTCAGGCAGTCCGGCGTGTTCGAAGGTGCCGCCGCAGCAGCCAAAGCGGCCTTCCGCGATGGTGGCACCAAGCGCAGTAAGCAGGGCCTTCGTCCTGGATATCCACTGGGGACGCAGGTTTTCGGCCGTGCAGCCACCAAATATGGCGCAGGTGACGCCCTCGAGGGGACGTCCGGCATCGGCGCTGAGTCGGATGAGGGGTTCAACCTTCGCGGGCTGGGCCATAGCCCTTGCCGAATCCTGCAGGCAGGCCAGTTTTTCAGGCAACAGGCTGTGGGGCCATAAGGGGGCAAGATGCTTTGCAGCGGGCCAGAGGGCGCGGCGGCCGTTAATCCAGAGTTTCCAGAACTTCTGGCGCCATCCGGGATTCAGCGCGCGCGCCCTGTTGAGCGCTTCGGGTACGGAAAGGTGCCGCGGACAGACTGCGAAGCAGCGCCCGCAGCTTGCGCAGAAGTTGGAAAGATCCAGCGTTCTCTGCCAGTTCAGCGTGGTGTTCTTCCTGCCGGCGTCTGCGAGGAGTTCCTGCTTTGCCTTGGGACTCACCTCTTCCCTGCGGATGAGGTTGTAAACCGGACAGGTATTGAGACATGTGCCGCACTGCGTGCAGCCTCGTTTTGTTGCCATCGTTAGTATCCTTTCCCCGGGTTCATGATGCCATGCGGATCGAAGACGGCCTTGATGCCGCGCATGAGCTCGCGGGTCTTTGCGTCAAGCTGCAGCGACACGTCCTTGACGATGCCGATGCCGTGCTCGCCGGACTCGGATCCTCCGAGGGCGATGGCGACCTTGCTGACTTCCTTGATAGCGTCCCTGGCGCGCTGGGTTTCTTCCGGATTGTGGGAATCGTAGAGCACGTTGACGTGCACGTTGCCATCGCCGACGTGGCCGTAGTCCACCAGGATGACGTTGTGTTCACGGCCGATGCGTTCGAATTCCTGGACGGCTTCCACGAGCCTGCCGCGGGGCACGACGGCGTCATCGGACATTTTGTCAGGCGCCAGCTGGAAGACAGTGGGATTGATGCGTCTGCGGATTTCCCAGAGAGGCTCTTCCTGCTCGGGGCCTACGCCTTTCAGGGTCCAGACCGCGGAGGGGAGGTTGTGGGCGACCTGGTTGATTTCGATGGGCAGGGTTTCACGGCTGCCGTCAAGACGGATGAGCAGGACGGAATTGACCTTGTCGGCGGGCCACGGGATATCACCGTCCTTGTTCATGAGCTTTACGATGCGTTCGCCAATGAACTCAAGGGCGCAGGGGAGTATGCCGGCTCCGAAAATACCGCCTACGGCTTCAAGCGCGTCTTTGTAAGAGGCAAAGCCGGCCATGACCGTGGCTGAGGATTCCGGTTTGGGCAGGAGCTTGAGAAAGATTTTGGAAATGAAGCCAAGAGTGCCTTCAGAGCCCACCATGAGCTTCGCCAGGTCGAGGCCGACCACATTTTTGTGGGCGCGGCCGCCGAACATGACTTTTTCACCGCCGGGCAGAATTACTTCCGTGCCAAGTACGAAGTCGCGCGTGACACCGTATTTCACGGCGCGCATGCCGCCGGCGCAGGTGACAACATTGCCGCCGAGGCTGGAGGCCTTCACAGTGGCCGGATCCGGCGGATAATAGACGCCCTTCGCCTCGCAGGCAGCCTGGAAGCGGGCCGTGTTGACGCCGGGCTCGACGATGCCCACAAAATCCCTGTTATTGATTTCAAGGATGTGATCCATCTTTGACGTTGAGACGATAATACCCGGCTGCACGGCGACGCAGTCGCCGACGAGGTTGGTGCCGCGTCCGCGGATGTAGATGGGCATACGGACTTCGTCCGCCCAGGCCATAAGTTTCTGGACCTGATCCGTATTTTCGGGGCAGACGCAGGCGAGGGGCGTCCCCTGGATGAGGCTGGCGTCGGATCTGTAGACAAGCAGTTCCTCAGGGGAAAGAAGAAGCTCTCCGGGAAAAACGGATCTGAGGAAATTCAGTTCATCTGATGTAAGTTCTGTACGTGTAGGCATGTGGAAGGTATCCTTTAGATAATCCGGAACGGCATGCGCCGGAAAGGAAAGTCTGGCCGGAGACTTGCTCCGGGAAGGGCAGTGCGTATGAGGTCCGGCCGGGCTGCCTGGCATGCAGGCACCCGTTCTTACAGAATATTCCTCCTGTAAGCTCCGTCAATCGCTTCTCCCCGGCCTGGAGGTATGGCGGAAGGGATTTTATCTGGCGTCGCCGGCTTCGGTCAGGGCCGTGAGGTCATAGTCTCCGTTATCAACGATTTCGGCGCTGACATGGACGCCCGGCTCTACGCCGGGGCCGCTGACGTATGTGAGCCCGTCAATTTCGGGGGCCTGGAACCAGACCCTGCCGTCATGCAGTCCGGGCCATTCGGGATTGACCGAGTCCACCAGGACGTCCATCTTCTTCCCCACCTGCTGTTCCATGAACGAGGCGCTGATATCACGCTGTATGGACATGATTTCATCACGCCTTTCGTCCTTGATCTCCTGGGGAAGCTGGCCGTCGAGGGCAGCCGCAGCCGAGCCTTCCTCGGGCCAGAACGTGAAGACGCCGAGCTGTGTGAAGCGCATGCGCTCAACGAAGTCGCAGAGGTGCTGGAACTGGGCGTCTGTTTCTCCCGGGTAGCCCACGATAAGCGTTGTGCGCAGGGCTGCGTCCGGGAGAACCTCGCGGATAGCGTCGCAGGTGCGTTCTGGATCTGCGGCGAAGGGGCGTCCCATGCTTTTCAGAATTTCGGGATGGCTGTGCTGCAGGGGAATGTCGAAATAGGGAAGGATGGGCTTCCCTATATCCCTGATGGTTTTCAGAAGCTCCGGCGTGATGCCTTTTGGATAGAGGTAGAGCATGCGCAGCCAGAAAAGACCGTCCAGGCCGGCAAGGCGGCCAAGCAGGGCCGCGAGGTTCTCTCCTCCCGGGTTCGTGTCCTGCGCGTAGTCAGTGAGATCCTGGGCGATGAGCACGAGTTCTTTTACGCCGGAAGCCAGAAGATCCCCGGCTTCAGCCACGATTTCGTCCATGGGACGCGATTTGAGTGGGCCGCGTATGGAGGGAATGGTGCAGAAGGAACAGTGATGGCGGCATCCTTCGGATACCTTGAGCCATGCGTAGGAGGTTGGACCGGAAAGGACACGCCCCGGAACTTCTCCTTCCTTTATTCCCAGCTTTTCCCGGATACGGTCCGGCCAGCGCAGCATATCAGCCGTGGGGAGCCAGAGATCCACTTCCGGAAGCTCCCTGGCCAGTTCCTCGGCTCCGTAACGGCCGACCATGCAGCCGCCAACGGCAAGAAGGGGCCTGTGTTTGACATCTTCGAGGTCACGTATGATCTCGAGGATGGAGTCTATGGATTCCTTGACCGCGGGAGTGATGAAGCCGCAGGTATTGACGAAGACAAGACGGGCCTGTCTTATGTCCTCAGCCTCGGTAATGGGCATGCCGAGACTTCCGAGAAGTTTTTCGGTGTCCACCCGGTTTTTGGGACAGCCGAGGCTTTTGCACCACACGGAGAGGGCAGCCGGAGACTTGCCGCGGGAGGGAGAGGGAGTACAGAGATGCTGCGGATTTTTTTCCATAATTTCCAGCGGATGAGATAAAAGGTGATGAAGCCTGGACAGCTTCTGGGCGGACGGCCCGCAGTCTGGACAAGTGCTTGAATATATGCGTACAAGACAGACACTGTTTTCCGGGAAGAGTGCAACGCAGACGGAAGGCCGTCAAGGCCCCCCGGTGCGCGTCGCGGGCCGGTGTCACACGCCGGAGTTCTTCCCGGGCCTAGAAAACCTGCATCGGCAGGAGTTTTAACCAAATCAGGTAAAATATGCAGATCGTCAAAAAAGCAGAAGAACTTTCCAGAATTTGCCGCGAATGGCACAAGGCCGGGGAAACAGTGTCCCTCGTGCCCACCATGGGCTATTACCATGCCGGCCATGAGTCGCTGATGGACAGGGCGCGCGAGCTCGGAACGAAACTTGTCGTCAGCCTTTTTGTCAATCCGACACAGTTCGGCCCCAATGAGGACTACGGGGCGTATCCCCGTGATCTGGATCGCGATTCCAAAATCGCGGAAAAGCACAATGTGGACGTTCTCTTTGCTCCCGAGCCCTCCGAAATGTACGCCCCGGACGCTTCAACGTGGGTTGAAGTTCCGGAGATGTCCAAAGTGCTCTGCGGCGTTTCCCGCCCCATCCATTTCCGCGGAGTCTGCACTGTCTGCACCAAGCTCTTCATGCTGACCCAGGCCGACTACGCGTGCTTCGGAGAGAAGGACTGGCAGCAGCAGGCCATCCTGCGCCGCATGGTGCGTGACCTGTTCTACCCTGTGAAAATTGTACCCTGTCCCATTGTCCGCGCCGAGGACGGTCTGGCTCTCTCTTCGCGCAACGTCTACCTTGACGCCGATGAGCGTAAGCAGGCTCCGGAAATCTATGCCGGCCTGAAGTTCGCCAGGGAGCTCGTGGAACACGGCGAAACCAGTGTCCCGATCCTGCGTGATCAGGTGCTTCGCCGCTGGGCCGCCCGCCTGCCGCTCGGCCGTCTGGATTATCTCTATGTTGTGGATCCGGTGAGCCTCGAACAGAAGGACACCATTGACGGGCCCGCTCTCATGGCCTGCGCCATCAAGATGCCTCACGCCAGGCTCATAGACAATATTCTTCTTAAAAATTAAGTTTTCAGATTGGAACCAGTGTCTGTGCGGCGCCGGATATTCCGGTGCCGCACTTTTGCACGCTCTTTCTGCTACAGGGGGAAGGAATGCCTGCCAACACTTTCGGCGAACTTTTCAGAGTGATGACATTCGGGGAATCCCATGGTGCCGGTCTCGGCGGCATCATCGACGGCTGCCCGCCTGGCCTGCCTCTGTGCGAGGCTGACATGCAGCGTGCCCTCGATCTGAGAAAACCCGGCTCCGGTCCCACCGCCACCAAACGGAAGGAATCGGATACCGTGGAGATCCTTTCCGGTGTTTTTGAGGGGAAGACAACGGGAACGCCCATCGCTTTCCTCGTGCGCAATCAGAATCAGCGTTCATCGGATTATGAGGATCTGCGCCGGGTCTTCCGTCCCGGGCATGCGGACTGGGGCTTTTACAGCAAATTCGGAATCCGCGATCACCGCGGGGGAGGGCGCTCCTCCGGCCGTGAGACCATAGGACGTGTGGCCGCCGGCGCTGTGGCAGATATTCTGCTCGGGACCCTCGGTATCAGGGTTCTGGCCGCCACAGTCGAACTCGGAGGCATTCCCGCCGAAGGCCTTGATCTGGACGGCGCCCTGCACCGCCCTTATTTCGCGGCCAGTGATGAGGCTCCTGCGAAGTGGGATGAGCGCGTGCGTGAGGCCCGGGCCTCGGCGGATACGCTTGGCGGCATCGTGCGTATCGAGGCCAGAGGCGTTCCCGCCGGTCTCGGTGAGCCGGTCTTCGGCAAGCTGGATGCGGAACTGGCCTTTGCCCTCATGGGCGTGGGTGCCGTTAAGGGCGTGGAAATCGGTGATGGCTTTGCCGCGGCGCGCTCTACGGGGAGCCGCAATAATGATCCCATGCTTGAGGGCGGAAAATTCGCCTCCAACCATGCGGGCGGTATTCTGGGCGGCATATCAAGCGGACAGGACATCATCGTGAAGGCTGCCGTCAAACCGATCGCCTCCATTCCTCAGGAGCAGCGTACCATCGATATCGATGGGAAACCTGTTTCCATTACTATCGGCGGCAGGCACGATCTGTCCGCTATTCCCCGCTGCGTACCCGTGCACAGGGCTATGGTGTCTCTGGTGCTCGCTGACGCCGTGCTTCTGCAGCGCAGGCTTGGCAGGGGGCTTTAGCATGCCGCAGGAGGTTCTTCCCGGAGTCGGTAGAGAAGAGATTCCTGCCGAGCTTTCGTTTGGAGGTACCGTCGATCGCGTTATTTTTCATAACGCCGACAACGGGTTTTCCGTCCTGAGCGTGAGTCCCGACGCTTCTGACGCGGGCCGCCGCGGCATCCCCAGACAGAAATTCACCTGCGTGGGGCTATGCCCCAACGTGCAGGGCGGCATGAAGCTGAAATTTTTCGGCCAGTGGACGGAAAATTCCAAATACGGCCGTCAGTTCCGCTTCAGCCGCACTGAAGAGGACATTCCCACCAGCGAGAACTCTCTCATCAGCTATCTTTCATCCGGCCTCATTAAGGGCGTCGGTCCTGATCTCGCTGCGCGCATCGTCGCCGCTTTCGGCCAGGATACCGTGAATATCCTGGACAACGAGCCTGAAAAACTAAGGAAAGTGAAGGGCGTCGGCCCCAAAAAATACGAGGGCATTGTCGAATCCTGGAGGGAACACAGAAGTCTCAGTGATCTCATGCAGCTCCTGCAGCCTCTTGGTATATCCCCGGCATACGGCATACGCATTTTCAGGGCATACGGGAGCGATTCCGTGGCAGTAGTGCGCGAAAATCCCTACAGACTGGCCATGGACATCAAGGGTATCGGCTTCCTGACGGCAGACCGCCTCGCTGAGCGCCTCGGAACCATAGCGAAAGACAGCGAGCTCAGAATGCAGGCGGGAGTCCTGTACACCCTGCAGATGGCTTCTGAAAACGGCGACGTCTTTCTCCCCGGATCTGTCCTCAGAAAGCGGGCCGCGGAGCAGCTCGGTGCGGATGAGGAGGCCGTGGCCGGAGCCATTGATTCCCTTGTTCTCGATAACCGTGTCGTCGTCGAGGAAATGTTTGGTGAGGACGGGGAAAAATCCGGAGATTCAGCTGTGTATCTGAGCTCCTTCCACACCTACGAGTCAAAGACGGCCTTTTACCTGGAGCGAATCAAACAGGTGCCGGCTACCGTACGTTTTAAAAACATCGAGGGACAGATAGCTGAAGCCCTGAAAGAACTTCCTTACAGGCTTTCTGACGAACAGGTGGCTGCTGTGCACATGGCGGCAGAAAGCAAGATCATGGTGCTTACCGGTGGTCCGGGAACGGGAAAGACCACCATTATCAGGGCTATTCTGAGTCTGTACAGGCAGGTTACGCAGCGCATTCTCCTGGCTGCCCCCACAGGGCGCGCTGCGAAGCGCATGAGCGAATCGACGGGTATGGAGGCAAAGACGCTGCACCGTCTCCTTGAATTCAATCCTGTGGAGGGAGAGTTCTGCAGGAACGAGGATCAGCCGCTCGGCTGTGATCTGCTCATCGTGGACGAAGCCAGCATGATGGACGTCATGATTTTCTATTTTCTCCTCAAGGCTGTGCCCTCGGGGTGCGTTGTCATCTTTGTTGGAGACATCTTCCAGCTCCCTTCCGTCGGTCCGGGCTCCGTTTTATCCGATATCATTGAGTCAGGCACTGTCCCTGTCGCGCAGCTCAGCTTCATTTTCCGCCAGGGGCACGGCAGTGACATCATTGAAAACGCCCATCTCATCAACAATGGTCAGGTTCCCTGCCTGGCCAATCCCGTGGACAGGAAGACGGATTTTTATTTCATGGGCGCGGACGATCCGGATACCGCTGCCGATCTTATTGTTCAGCTGGTAAGCCGCAGGCTGCCGGAGCACTATGGGCTGAATCCTTTTACCGACATTCAGGTGCTTACGCCCATGCACAAGGGCAGCACTGGTTCCGACAGCCTGAACGAAATGCTTCAGGCTGCGCTGAATCCCAATGGACTGGAAATACGCAAGGGAGAGCGGCGTTTCCGCCTTGGCGACAAGGTCATGCAGATCAGAAACAACTACGATAAGGATGTCTTCAACGGGGATATCGGCCGCATAGACTCCCTTAATCCGTCTGAAAAGACCCTGCAGGTGAAGTACGACGACATGACCGTGTCGTACGATTTCTCGGATCTCGAGGAACTGGTTCCTGCCTACGCCATCTCCATCCATAAATCTCAGGGTTCGGAATACCCCTGTGTTGTTCTGCCTCTCCTGACAAGCCACTACATTATGCTGAAGCGTAATCTGCTCTACACGGCCATTACGAGGGGCAGGAAACTCGTTGTCATCGTCGGCCAGCGCAAGGCCGTGGAAATCGCCGTGAAGGTTACGGAAACACACAACCGCTATACACAGCTGGCCTGGCGTCTCCGCGAATACAGGGACTGAAAGAGTAGGGGACAAAAAAAAAGAAGCTGCGGGGAAACGCAGCTTCTTTCAAAAAAAAGACAGTGTCCGGACTACTGTTCGTCAGCAGAGTGACCCTGCTTGCCGGAACCAGTCAGACCATACATGGTCGTGGAGCCGGAAGACCAGTATTCGATGACGCCTTCCTTGACGAGATCGCTCAGGACCTTTTTGACCTGGCGGGGGCCCTTGTCAGGGAAGAGTTCAAGGAAGTCCTTGAAGTAGTGCTTGGACTTAACCTTTTCTTTGGCCTTGAGATAATCGATGATAACCTGCTTATCGTCTGCCATTTTGAAAGCTCCAATAGTGGCGGCAGCCGGAGCTGCCGCCACAAGATTATTGCGAGAAGCTTAGAACTTGAACTGGGTGCTCTGACGCCAGGTGTAGTAAGCCGGATCGCGGAAGTCGTCGATCAGGTGGTGGGTGAACTTCAGGCCGGTGAGCTTGAAGAAATCCTGCCAGCCGATACGTTCAATCCAGTCACCCATACGCTCGTACTTGCGGGCGTGGGCGGCATAGGTGTCAACGATGGTGCGGACCGTGTTGGTCAGAGAAGGCCAGCGCGGGGGCTCGTTGGGGATGTAGGCCACAACGACCTTGGAGAACTTGGGCATGCCAAGGCGGTTGGAGACCTTGCCACCAACCATGATGGCGATGCCGTCGCCTTCGTGGTCAGCGATGGGCAGGGCCGGGCACATGGTGTAGCAGTTGCCGCAGTACATGCAGCGGTCAGCCTTAATGGCCACGGAGTTGATCTTCTTGCCTTCGAAATCCACCTTGGTGGGACGAACGGCGGCCATGGGGCAGGCGGCGACAGCGAGCGGAATTTCGCAGAGCTGGTCAGCCCACTTGTGGTCGATCATAGGAGGCTTACGGTGAATGCCGACGAGGCCGATATCAGAGCAATGCACGGCGCCGCACATGTTGATGCAGCAGGCAAGGGAGATACGGACAGGGGCCGGGAGGCTCATATTGACGAAGTGGTCAAAGATAGAGTCCATGACGGCCTTCACGGGGCCAGTGGAGTCAGTGGCCGGGGTGTGGCAGTGCAGCCAGCCCTGGGTATGAACCATGGAGCTGATGCAGGCACCGGTGCCGCCAACGGGGAACTTGAAGGAGCCGCCGGCGAACTTGCGGGAGTTCAGGTCAGCCTTGAGGGCCTTGGCGGTCTCAAGGTCGGTGCACATGAACTCGATGTTGTTGCGGGTCGTCCAGCGGACGAAGCCGCCGCAGTACTTGTCAGCGATGTCACAGATCTCACGGATGTGAGTCACGGACATGGTACGGGCGCCACCGGCACGCACGGTGTAAACCTTGTCGCCGGATTCAGCCACGTGAACGAGAACGCCGGGTTCGAGGATCTTGTGGTAAGACCACTTGCCAAAGTTCTTGGCAATGACCGGCGGGAACATATCATCGTATTTGCGGGGACCGATATCGGTGATACGGTCTTCCATCGGTTTCTGAGGATTGTACCCCGAAGAAATAAAAGCCATTTTACTTTCTCCCCTTTACTAGCGCTGATGACGAGAACGGTAATCCTTGAGGTCACGGGTGAAGCCGCCGGGCACCTCTTCTTCCTTGAAGAAGATGTACGGGTTGGCACGAGGAGACGTGACATGGTAGGGCTGGGCCTCGACGCCGGTCACTTCGAGAAGCTTCTGGAAGGACTGACGCTTCATGAGCTCGCCAAGACGTTCACGGTTCTTGCCTTCTTCAATCCACCAGTCCCAAATCTTTTCGATGATGTCTTTGAGCTCATCGTAAGGATTTTCGACGCGGACGAAGGGCACGAGCAGGGAAGCCATCTGGGCGCCATCGACAACAGGAGCCTTAGCGCCGCAGAGGATGCTGGCGCCGCGGTCGTCACCGATGTGGAGGGCTTCGGGCATGGTGTCGATGCAGTGCATGCAGCGCACGCAGTCAGCGGTCTTGATGTGGAGGTTCTGGCCGTCCCACTTCATGCAGTGGCCGGGGCAGCGATCCACGACTTCAGCCTGGATGTCAAAGGCACCCCAGTCACGGCCAGCATGGGCACCGGCGTTGGGGGCGATTTCGCCGCCGACGTAGGCGCGGACCTTTTCCTGGTCGATCTTGATGTCGTCACGCCAGGTGCCGACAACAGCGAAGTCGGAACGGGCCATGGCGCACACGCAGCCATTCGGGCAGCCGTCGAACTTAAACTTGAACTTGTAGGGGAAAGCCGGGCGATGCAGTTCGTCCTGGTAGTCTTCGGTCAGCTGATAGCAGGCGTCCTGCGTGTTGTAGCAGGCAAATTCGCAGCGGGACTGGCCGAGGCAGGCGGCAGGCGTACGGAGGTTGGAACCGGAGCCGCCGAGGTCGTTGTGCATCTTGTGGGTCAGCTCGTGGAACACTTCTTCGAGCTGGGGGGTGGTGGTGCCGAGGAGCACGATATCACCGGTGGAGCCGTGCATGTTGGTCAGGCCGGAACCACGGAGATCCCAGAGGTCGCAGAGCTGACGGAGGAAAGCGGTGCTGTAGTACTTGCCGGAAGGCTGGGCCACACGCATGGTGTGGAAGTGAGCCACGCCGGGGAACATTTCAGGCTGGTCGCAGTAACGGCCGATAACGCCGCCGCCGTAACCGAAAACGCCGACGATGCCGCCGTGTTTCCAGTGGGTTTCCTTGTCGTGGTAGCTGAGCTCAAAAAGGCCAAGAAGATCTTCGCAGCAGTCCTGCGGGATCTGATAGTCAAGGTTGTTCTTGTTGGCCTTACGGCTCTCAGCCTCTTGTTTGATGTCGGACACAACACTCGGCCAGGGGCCGGTTTCGAGCTGGTCCAACATGGGGGTCTCAAATTTCATTACCATACCTCCACGTGGTTTGGATGACATCAGTTCAGTGATGTTCCTTTACGTAATGCGAGTGTTCTCTGATCCCTGAAGACGCGGGACCTAGAAGTCGCCGGATGATCGGAAACTAGCTTATTTCTAAAAAGTTGGCAACCTTGTGTTAATTTTCTCAAACTCTGCACGCCGCGAAAACCCGTCTCATGCGCTTCTGAAAAGGCCTGGAAGGGATCCAAAGGAGAAAAAAGTGATGCAGAAAGAGTTCTTTTGTCTTTCCAAGTGAAATAGTGCACTATTTAGGACTCACAACAGTGCAAAAGGATAAAAACAGTGCCGGGGATGTTTTGTGCATCGCTCATATTTGAGCCCATATGCATTCCCTGCGCGCTCAGCACTCCTGATATTCGGAGCAGACCTTTTCCGTGGGGCCGTAATCCTTGAGCACGCCGTGATCAAGCCACAGTACCTTGGTGCAGAGCTTCCTGATTGTTTCCATGGCGTGGGAAACGATGATGATGGTCGTTCCCTTTTTGATTATCTTTTCAATGCGCTCCTGGCATTTCTCCTGGAAGCGGTAGTCGCCTACTGAGAGAACCTCGTCCACCAGCAGAATGTCCGGATCCACCTCTGTGGCAATGGAAAAGCCGAGACGGGCGTACATGCCGCTCGAGAAGTTCTTGACGGGAACGTTGATGAATTCGCGGAGTTCGGCGAAATCGACGATTTCATCAAACTTCGACTCGAGGAATTTGCGGCTGTAACCCAGGATTGCCCCGTTCAGGAAAATATTTTCGCGGGCTGTGAGTTCCGGGTCGAAGCCCGCGCCCACTTCGATGAGCGGAGCGATGGTGCCCACGGTCCTGATTTTGCCCTCTGAAGGGGTCAGCACGCCGGCCAGCAGCTTGAGCATGGTCGACTTGCCGGCACCGTTAAAGCCGACAATACCCACTATGTCGCCCTTCTGAACGGTGAAGGAGACATCTTTGAGTGCCAGAAATTCGTTATAGAGAAGTTTTCCCTTGAGAAGCCGGACCACGTATTCTTTCAGTGTGTCGACTTTCTCTTCCATCAGGTTGAACTTCATCGAGACATGCTGGACATCAATAACAGTCTGCATTTCTGAGCCTCAGATGTAGAGAATGAAGTGATTCTGCTTCCTGTAGAAGAAGAGGAAGCCCAGCGCAAGGGAAGCGAAGGCCAGAATCGTGCATATCCCGAGCAGGTGAAGGCTCGGAAGCTGTCCGTCGACGATAATCGTCCTGAAAGCCTTGAGGTAGTAGTACAGAGGGTTCAGATCGAGCAGAAAATGATATTTCTGCGGCACAATATTTTCAGGATAGAAAATCGGCGTGGCATAGTTCAGGGCCGTGATGAAGACGCCGTAGAGGTGAAACATATCCCTGAAGTAGACAGAAGCAGTGGACAGAAAGAAGCCGACGCCCGCGGAAAAAATCAGCAGCAGGGCCAGGGGAACAAGGCAGAAAATGGTGTGCCAGTTGAAAGGAGCCCCTGTGTAAATCATGATGGCCAGAAGAGCGGGAAAGGTGAATGTCAGGTTCACGGCGCTCGACAGTACGCGGGAAACGGGGAAGAGATACTTTGGAACGTATATCTTTTTGATGAGCGAGCCGTTTTCAAGAATCGATCCCATGGCGAAGTTCGTGGATTCCGCGTAGAAACCGAAAAGCATCTGTCCGCAGAGCAGATACAGGATGTAGTTGTGGACGTTGAAGCGGAACAGCGTGGAGAACACCATGGCCGTAATAATCATCATCAGCAGCGGATTCAGGATGCTCCACAGGATTCCGAGGACGCTGCGTCTGTATTTTTTCTTGATATCACGAACGACAAGTTCGCTGATAAGATTGCGGTATTTGATTATCTGCAGTGTCATGGACTGCTCCTCTGGTGGATGGCCGGAAGGCCTGGTCTGGGATCCTGCCCTGCCTTCCGCGATAACAGCACTGACCGCAGCGCGGCGTCAGACTGAGGGGGGGGACGCGTGATAACGCGCGGTTAAACAGCATAACGGAAAGACACTTTTTTGCCAATAATACAGCCGTACGGCAGTCAGAATGGCGTATCATAAACGTCAGGATATTTCCCGGCGCTCTCCGTGAGCCCCGGAAGCCTTCCCTGTCCGTGCGCTGCCCTTATGCAAAACGGGACGCTGCGGCACTGTGACCTTCTGGGGAGCTTTATCCCAGGGATATTGGCGCGGCCGGCATAGAATGAGATTCTTCAGAGCCGGTCTGTGGCTTTTCCTGTTCTTCGTCATGAATCCCGTCAGTTTTGCGAAAGGCGGAAATCCGGGGTATCGGGGTGCCGGCGGCAGCCGGAGATGAGGGCACAGGATCTCCATATCCGGAGCCTGACGCAGTGGAGAGCAGCCCGATAAACGGCATATTGCCAAACGCGGCCCCCATCAGCTACATTTAAGGAAACTGCAAAGAGGTTACCATGCAAGATTCCTTAGGAGTTTATTATCTGCCCCGTCCGGGGATCCCTGCCGTCAGGGTGTATGTGCGCCGTGGCGAAAGCGGAGAAATAGAGTTCCGTATGTGGGATCAGGATCATCCTGAAGTATGGGAAAAACACCAGTGGCTTCCGCTCTCCGTTATCAGGAAAGCTGCAGCCATATTCCGTGAGGCGCATGCCGGATCAGACGAAGATCCCATGGTGATTTACGATAACGTCGTTGCCGAATCTCTTTTACGGGAGCGGAAACGCAGGTGAGCAGCTACAGGCTGGCAAGCAAGCACGACGCGTTTGTCCGTGATCTGCTCAGAGATTACTGCGCGGTGTATCTGGCGCTGGCGAAGCAGAATCAGCGCTATCAGCGGGATGGGAGCATGTCCTATGCCGTCCTGAACTCGCTCATCGGAACGAACATGAGCAAGGGCGTGTTCTGGCGGCTCAAGGATACAGCGCACTATCTCTTCCGTCACCCCATCCGGCCGGGAGAGCAGGAGTCTGCTCCGGATCAGTACGAAGTGGTGGGCAGTCTTATAGACTGGTGCGTGGGCTATGCCTTCCACGAGTGCGGCAAACTCAGGGAAGACGCGTTTCAGGGCCAGCATTATGCTATCCGGCTCATTCAGCTCGCCCGCACGGCTGATTTTGCCAGAGAGCTGGCCTCACCGCTCACGCCTCTTACCGACCAGACAGCGGAAAGCTGCAAACGCGAAATGAACCGTATCCTGCACGTTCTGCGTTCAGGCATGCTCTTTCTCATCCGTTATCTGCCGACAGCCGCGGAAAACTGCAGTGTGGCCCGCTGGCTTGCTACGGACAGGGAGAGCGCCATGCAGGCTTTCGGGCATTTGTATCCCGGTCTTGTCCGGAGTCTCTACGGGGACAATCCCAAACATGTGTATACGCTTGCGGCCTGCGATCTGCTCGACTGCGGACGCATCGATGAAACGCACGCCCTGCTGTCCAAGGCCAGAGAGGAAGGCAAGCTGGACATCGATGGGATGTCCATCCTTTTTGCTATCGAACATTCAGGAGACGACAAGAAGGGACTTTCGTATTTCAGGGATCCGGGGGCGGCCGGAGGCTGCTTTAAAGGATGACGCTTTTTTAGGGAGCCGGGCGCCACGCGGTCCATTCCCGCCGATAAGAAAGGATGGAGAGGAGAACCACATGTGCATCAGGCAAAAATGTCTGCCGCTTCTTCCCCTTCTCTTCTGTATTGCGGCCGCTCTTCTCTTTTCCGGCTGCGCATCCAGGAGCTGGCATAAGGGCGGCGTTCCCGGAAGCCGGCCGTATACGGTGAATGGCAAAAGGTATGTTCCCCTGCTTTCCGCGAAGGGCTTTGTCGAGGAAGGCACGGCCTCCTGGTACGGACCCGGCTTTCATGGACGGTTCACGGCTTCCGGCGAAAAATACAATCAGTTCGCCATGACGGCTGCGCATACCATTCTGCCACTGCAGACCGAAGTGCGGGTTAAAAATCTGGAAAACGGCCGTACAGTGGTGCTGCGCATTAACGATCGCGGCCCCTTCGTGAACGGGCGCGTCATCGATCTGTCCCGCGCCGCTGCCCAGAAACTTGGCGTGCTGGGGCCCGGAACAGCGCGTGTCCGAATCACGAGTCTGGATACCGAAGCGCCGGAAGCAGCGCCCGTGGCAGACGTGAACGGAACGTTTTTCATCCAGGTTGGGGTGTTCGGAGAGAAGGAGAACGCCGACAGGGCGGCGGCCACTCTGGCAGAGCGGGGATTTCCTGCCGTCCAGAAAACAACTTCCAGGGGAAACCAGCGTGTGCTCGCGGGCCCGTGGCCTGACCTGAATACAGCAAATGACAAGCTTTGGAGCGTTCGCCAGGCGTTTCCTGAAGCGTACGTGATGAGTGACGACGGGAACGACGATAAGGACGACGATGATTCCTGACCGTTTTTCCCCTGAATGACAGGTGTGCGGATACGGACAGCCTTTCTGAGGCTTGCCCGCAGTCGCGGTAAAGTATAAGAAACAGCACCCTGCAGGAGTCCGGCAGGAACGTTTTCCCGGACCGGCAGGTCATTATCAACCACAATTCTTTTTTTGATCCCGGCGGCTGCGCCGGTCAGAGAGGCATCATTTATGGCTATGCGTCTTTCTCGTTCCATCGTCGGAGAGGCCGAGGCTGAAGCCGTACGTCGTGTCATCGTCGAGGATGGATACCTTGGCATAGGCGCCGAGACGAAACGCTTTGAGGAGGAGCTTTCCTCCTATCTCGGCGTGGATCCCGACATGGTCGCCACAGTTAACAGCGGGACAGCGGCCCTGACAATCGCCGTGGATGCCGTTGCTCCCGGACGCTTCGCTCCCGGAGCGGAAGTGCGCGGCTCTGTGCTTGTCCCTTCCCTGACGTTTGTGTCCTCCTTCCAGGCCATCACAGCCTGCGGATGCCGGCCCATCGCCTGCGAGGTTCTGCCCAACACGGTGACCATTGACCTTAAAGACGCAGAAAAGAGGCTCGCCAAAGATACCTTCGCGATTATGCCCGTGCACTATGCCAGCAATCCCTGGCATCTCGGCGAAGTGTACGACTTCGCCAAAAAGCATGGGCTGCGCGTCATAGAGGATGCGGCTCACGCCTTTGGCTGCAAATATCACGGCAGGAAGATCGGCAGCTTCGGCGACATGGTCTGCTTCAGCTTTGACGGCATCAAAAACATTACCTGCGGTGAGGGTGGCTTCGTGGTCGCTTTTGACAGGGAGGCCGCTTCTGTCATGCAGGATACGCGTCTCCTGTCCGTGCAGAACGATACCCGGGCCCGCTTCAAGGGTGAGCGCACCTGGGACGCGGACGTTTCCCGTCAGGGATGGCGCTTCCACCTGAGCAATATCATGGCCGCCATTGGCCGCGTCCAGCTGTCCCGTTTTGAAAAAGAATTCGTACCCGCGCGCAAGCATCTTGCCGCCCTTTACCGCGAGCTTCTGACAGGAGTGCAGGGCGTGGAGCTGCTCGACCAGGATCCTGAGGACGATATCGTGCTGCATATTCAGCCGGTTAAGGTGCTCAATGGCAAAATGCCTGCCGTGCGCCAGTACCTGCGCGAACACGGTATTCCGGTGGGTGTGCACTATAAGCCCAACCATCTGCATTCCTACTTCAGCGACCCCAGCGCCGCTCCGCTTCCGATCACGGAACGCCTCTACGGCGAGCTGATGACCATTCCGATGCATCCGGCACTTTCTGACGACGATGTGCGCCTCGTCTGCTCCACGCTGAAGGAAGCCCTTTCCAGGGCTTAGCCCTGCATTCCCGGCAGGATTTCTCCGCGCGCCGCATGATCCGCAGTCACCTGTTCATGCGGCGCCTTTGTATCAGACGCAGCCCCGTCTTCCTCTCTGCTCTGGCGGAAGACGCATTCTCTGGAGGTATGTATGTCACATGACGCTCCTTTGGTTTCTGTAATCATGAACTGCTACAACAGCTCGGAACATCTGCGCGAGGCCCTGCAGAGTGTCATGGCCCAGACCTTCACGGATTTCGAGATTGTTTTCTGGGATAACTGCTCCACGGACGAAAGCCCGGCCATCGCCAACAGCTTTGGTGAGAGGATTCGTTATTTCAGGGGTGACCATACCGTTCCGCTGGGTGCTGGCCGGAATCTTGCCATAGCCCGGGCCAGGGGAAAGTATATCGCGTTTCTCGACTGCGATGATCTCTGGGATCCAGCCAAGCTCGGGAGTCAGGTTGCGCTCTTTGAAGCCAATCCGAGACTGGGCCTCGTGACAACAGACACCATCGTTTTTGACGGAAAGAGGGAACTCAGACGTGTCTTTGCCAGCTCGAAGCCTGGCAGGGGCATGGTGTATGAGGATCTCATCAGGAGACAGTGGATCTCCATGTCCTCTGCCATGGTTTCCCGCGAGGCCCTCGCCTCACTCACGGAGGATCCCTCGGCGTGGAACGGCGGATGGTTTGACGAGACCCTCAACGTATGCGAGGAAGCTGACGTTTTTTACCGCATAGCCCATGACTGGGAACTTGATTATGTTGACGCACCCTACACGCGCTGGCGCGTGCACGGAAGCAGCACCACGTTCCGGAAATTCGCCCAGTTTGCCAGGGAAACCCGCTATATCCTGGAAAAACAGCGGAAGCTGTATCCCGGTTTCGACGTGCAGCACGCCGGCATCGTGGAGCTCCTCAAGACGCGCAGCACTTTCGAGGAAGGCGTTGCCCTCTGGCGCGAAGGCCGCGGCGCTGAAGCGAGACGGGTCATAGCCCCGTACCGCAAATCAGGCCGTAAGTTTATGGCCCTCTGGATCCTCAGCTATTTTCCCAACACGGTGTTCGATTTGGCCGCGAAAGTTTATTTCGCGCTGCCAAAAATTTTTCATTCGTAGACATCGCTGCCGGAAAGATTCTTCCGGAATCTGCCGCTGGAAAGCAGCCTGCCGGATGAGATTTGCAGGAGTGCCGGAATCTTTGCGGGGCTGTGTCTGATCCGAAAGCGGAAAAAAGCCTCAGCACCTTCAAAGGTGCTGAGGCTTTTCGGTATCTGATCTATTCCTTTCCGACCTGGAGGGCAGCGAGGAAGGCTTCCTGGGGTAGTTCAACGTTGCCCATGCTCTTCATGCGCCGCTTTCCTTCCTTCTGTTTTTCGAGAAGTTTGCGTTTACGCGTGATGTCGCCGCCGTAGCACTTGGCCGTCACGTTTTTACGGTAGGGTGACACTGTTTCGCGGGCGATTACCTTGTTGCCGATGGCAGCCTGGATAGCCACTTCGAAGAGCTGGCGCGGAATGGTGCGCTTCAGCTTCAGGGCAAGTGCACGTCCGTACTGGTAGGCGCTTTCCCTGTGTACGATCACGGCCAGAGCGTCGACAGGATCGCCGTTGATAAGAATATCGAGGCGGACGAGGTCGGATTCTTTGTATTCGCTCGGATGGTAGTCCATGGAAGCGTAGCCGCGCGTCATGGATTTCAGCCGGTCAAAGAAATCGTAGACGATTTCCGCGAAAGGCAGCTCGTAGGTGATGATGACACGGTTGGAAGCCGCATACTGAAGATTCTTCTGCGTGCCACGCTTTTCCTCGCAGAGCTTCATGACGTTGCCCACGTATTCATTGGGAACGTGGATGTCCATGTTCACGTAGGGCTCGTAGAGCGCGGCTATCATGCTGCCATCGGGCAGGTTCGCGGGGTTATGGATCTCGATGGTTTCGCCTGCGGTCGTTTTGCACTTGTAGATGACGGACGGAGCCGTGGCGATGAGATCACAGTCGAATTCGCGCTCGAGGCGTTCCTGGATGATCTCCATATGCAGGAGTCCGAGGAAGCCGCAGCGGAAGCCGAATCCCAGGGCCGTTGAGGTTTCAGGCTCGAACTGGAAGGACGCGTCGTTGAGCTGCAGTTTTTCAAGGGCGATCTTGAGATTTTCGTATTTGTCGGATTCCGTGGGATAGAAACCACAGAAAACCATGGGCTGCACTTTCTTGAAACCGGGCACGGCAGACGCAGCAGGGCGCTCGGGATTTGTGATGGTGTCACCCACTCGGGCATCGCCGAGTTCCTTGATGGAGCCGCACAGAAAGCCCACCTCGCCGGCGTGCAGTTCCGGGATATCCTTGGCTTCGGGAGAAAAGACACCGAGCCTCAGCACCTCGAACTCCTTGCCTGTGCTCATAAAGCGGATGTGATCGTTCAGGCGGATGGTGCCCGACATGATACGGAAAAGCACGACAACACCTTGGTAACTGTCGTACCAGGAGTCGAAAATGAGAGCCTGAAGGGGAGCTTTGGGATCGCCCTTGGGCGCGGGCAGACGGTCAACGATGGCTTCGAGAATTTCAGGTACGCCCTGGCCGGTTTTTGCGGAGCACTCGAGGGCATCCGTGCAGTCGATCCCTATGATGTCCTCAATTTCTTTCTTCACTTCTTCCGGATGGGCGGAGGGAAGATCGATTTTGTTGAGAACTGGAATGATCTCGACGTTCTGATCGAGAGCGAGGTAGACATTTCCCAGGGTCTGGGCTTCAACGCCCTGAGTGGCGTCAACAACGAGCAGGGCGCCTTCGCATGCCGCGAGAGAACGGGAAACCTCGTAGTTGAAGTCGACGTGCCCTGGCGTGTCCAGAAGATTGAATTCGTACTCCTGGCCGTTGTGCGCCTTGTAGGGAATGCGCACGGTCTGCGACTTGATGGTAATGCCGCGTTCCCGCTCGATGTCCATGCGGTCAAGGTACTGATCCTTGGCTTCACGGGGGCTGACCATCTTGGTGATGTCCAGTATGCGGTCAGCCAGAGTCGATTTTCCGTGGTCGATATGCGCGATGATGCAGAAATTTCGAATGTTGCTGAGATTAGGCATGTGCGTCCCGTCTGACATATGTGTTCGTGATACAGAGGCGCTGAATAATATTTTTCGGGAGGAAAGTCACCTTGAGGGGCGGATGCTTCCCGCATGCATCAGAAAAATAAAAAGGGGTGGGCGGGAAATCCCGTCCACCCCTGAAGTGGTCCTATTTCAATCGCTAACGAGCGTTAGCCAAGGACAGACGTACGAGCGCACGGTTGAGGGCGGCCTGGGCGCGGGCGCGGTCGATGTTTTCATCGCGGGAAGCGAGACGGGCTTCAGCACGCTTTTTGGCGGCTTCAGCGCGGGCAGCATCGATGTCCTTCGCGTTTTCGGCGGACTCAGCCAGTACGGTAAGCACGTTGTTGTTCACATCAGCAAATCCACCGGAAACGAACACGTAGTGCTCTTCGTTGGATTCCTTAGTTCTGTAGTGTAAAGCACCAATTTTCAGGGCAGACAGAAGCGAGATGTGATCCTTGAGAACGCCAAACTCGCCGGCGACTCCGGGGCAGGAACACACGACAACAGGCGTGGATACTATCTTCTTTTCCGGAGTGACTATTTCAAGTTGGAGTTCGCTCATTTCTGAATCCTTCTGTGCTCGGAATTACCAGCAATTATTCACTGGCCAGGCGCTTTTCACACTTGGCTCTGGCTTCGTTGATATCACCGACCATGTAGAAGTCACTTTCAGCCATGTCGTCGCACTCGCCGTCGAGGATGGCCTTGAAGCCCTTGATGGTATCTTCGACTTTGCAGTAAGCGCCGGGCGTACCGGTGAAGACTTCTGCCACGTGGAAGGGCTGGGAAAGGAAGCGCTGGATACGACGGGCACGAGCAACGGTGAGCTTGTCTTCGTCGGAGAGTTCATCCATACCCAGAATGGCGATGATGTCCTGGAGTTCCTTGTACTTCTGGAGCACCTGCTGGACACGGCGGGCAACCTGGTAGTGTTCTTCGCCGACAACGTCAGGAGCAAGAATGCGGGACGTGGAGTCGAGCGGGTCAACTGCGGGGTAGATGCCGAGTTCGGCGATCTGACGGGACAGAACGAGGGTACCGTCAAGGTGAGAGAAGGTCGTGGCCGGGGCAGGGTCGGTAAGGTCGTCAGCGGGGACGTAAACGGCCTGCACGGACGTAATGGAACCCTTGTCCGTGGAGGTAATACGTTCCTGCAGAGCGCCAAGGTCAGTGCCAAGGGTGGGCTGGTAACCAACGGCGGACGGCATACGGCCGAGCAGAGCGGACACTTCGGAACCGGCCTGCGTGAAGCGGAAGATGTTATCGATGAAGAGCAGCACGTCCTGGTTTTCTTCATCGCGGAAGTACTCTGCGCAGGCAAGGGCGGTCAGAGCAACACGGGCACGGGCTCCCGGAGGCTCGTTCATCTGGCCATAGACCAGGGTGGAACGCTCCAGAACGCCGGCTCCTTTGAGCTCGTTGTACATGTCGTTGCCCTCACGGGTACGCTCACCAACACCGGCGAACACGGAGTTGCCACCGTGGGCCTTGGCGATGTTGTTGATCATCTCCATGAGAATAACGGTCTTGCCAACGCCGGCGCCGCCGAAGAGGCCCATCTTGCCGCCTTTGGGGAAGGGAACCAGAAGGTCCACAACCTTGATGCCGGTTTCGAGGAGCTCAACCTTGGTGTTCTGCTCAGTGAATTTGGGAGCAGGACGGTGGATGGGGTAGTACTTCTCAGCGTTGATGGGTCCAAGGTTGTCCACAGGACGGCCGAGGACGTTCATGATACGGCTGACGGAAGGCTTGCCCACAGGCACCATGATAGGATGGCCGGTGTCAACAACTTCCATACCGCGGACGAGGCCTTCCGTAGCATCCATGGCGATGGTGCGGACAATGTTGTCGCCCAGGTGCTGGGCAACTTCACAGACGAGGTCCGGGGCATTCTCGTTGTTTGGGTTTTTGATCTCCAGTGCCGAGAGCAGAGCCGGAAGCTTTCCGCTTTCGAACTCCACGTCAACAACGGCACCGATGACCTGTACGATTTTACCGATGTTTTTTTCTTCCATGTTGGCTCCTTACCCGTTCAGTGCTTCCGCACCACCGACGATGTCGATGAGCTCACTGGTGATGGAAGCCTGCCTTGTCTTATTGTACAGCAAGGTAAGCGACCTTATCAGGTCATTGCAGTTACGTGTGGCATTGTCCATGGCAGTCATACGAGCTGCATTCTCACTGGCAGAGGTATCGAGCATGCCCCTGAAAATCTGCACCTTGATGTACTGGGGAAGAATAACTCCGAGGAGGGACTCTTCACTGGGTTCATAAAGGTATTCGCAGTTGGGGCCTTGCTTGGGTTCTTCAGCTGCTCCTTCGTCAGCCTCGGGCTTGACGAAGGGAAGAAGCTGGATGAGGCGGGGAGGCTGAGACGCCATCGAGATAAATTCGCCGTAGATGAGGAACACCTCATCCACATCACCCTCGGTGTACTGATGAATAAGCTCCTGCGCAACGGTGCTGGCCAGGGAGAAATCCAGGCTGCCCATGCAGTCGACGTAGGAAGACATCATCTCCACGTTGGGATTGCGGCGAAACGCATCGCGACCCTTGCGGCCGACGCAGGCCACGCGAACCTTGAAGCCTTCCTTGATTTTGGAAGCTGCAAGCTTGGCGGTCCTGTCGATGATGGCGGCGTTGAAACCGCCACACAGGCCACGGTCGGAGGTCACGACGATGATGGCGCAGTTCTTTTTCTCAGGATGCTCCATGAGGAGAGGATGAGAAGATCCTTCAACCTTGCTGGCCAGTTCGGTCAGCACATCCTGGTATTTTTCCGCATAAGGACGGAATCTTTCGATTCTCGCCTGAGCGCCGCGCAGCTTGGCAGATGCGACCATATTCATGGCCTTGGTGATCTGCTTCGTCTTGCCGACGCCTGCGATCTTCAGCTTAACATCTTTCAGTGAAGGCATGGTACCTCCGGTTAGGCTTTGTAGCCCTGCTTGAATTGCTCAATGGCGCTGTTCATAGAGGCCTTGAGCTCATCAGTGAGGACCTTTTTGTCACGGATGGTATCCAGAATATCCTTCTTGGTATCCCTCATGAAGCTGAGGAAGGCGTCTTCGAAATCACGCACCTTTTCAACCGGCACATCGTCAAGATAGCCGTTGGTGGCAGCGTAGATGGAAGCGACCTGTTCCTGGGCAGGCATAGGACGATACTGAGGCTGCTTGAGGAGTTCGACGAGACGGGCGCCGCGTTCGAGTTTGGCCTTGGTGGCCTTGTCGAGGTCGGAACCGAACTGCGCGAAGGCAGCCAGTTCACGATACTGGGCGAGGTCAAGACGCATCGTACCGGCAACCTGCTTCATGGCCTTGATCTGAGCGGCACCGCCGACTCGGGAGACCGAGAGGCCGACGTTGATGGCGGGACGCACACCAGCGTTGAACAGGTTGGGTTCGAGGTACACCTGACCGTCCGTAATGGAAATAACGTTCGTCGGGATGTAGGCGGACACGTCACCGGCCTGGGTTTCGATGATGGGCAGAGCCGTCAGGGAACCGCCGCCGAGTTCGTCGCTCATCTTGGCAGCACGTTCGAGCAGACGGGAATGCAGGTAGAAGACGTCGCCGGGGAAAGCTTCACGTCCGGGAGGACGACGGAGCAGCAGGGACATCTGCCTGTAGGCCACAGCCTGCTTGGAAAGGTCATCGTAAATGATGAGGGCATGCTCGCCCTTGTCACGGTAGTACTCAGCCATCGTGCAGCCGGAGTAAGCGGCAATGTACTGCAGAGGAGCAGGTTCGGATGCCGTAGCGGAGATGATGGTGGTGTACTCCATGGCGCCGTACTTGCGCAGCGTATCGGCAACGAGAGCAACGGTGGCTTTCTTCTGGCCGATGGCGACGTAGAAGCAGTGGATGCCCGTTTCCTTCTGAGCAAGGATGGAGTCGATGCACACAGCGGTCTTACCGGTCTGACGGTCGCCGATGATGAGCTCACGCTGGCCGCGTCCGATAGGAGTCATGGCGTCGATGGCTTTCAGGCCGGTGGGCATGGGCTCGCACACGCTCTTACGGGCGATGATGCCGGGGGCCTTGATTTCCACGGGACGGACTTCGGTAGCTTCGACCGGTCCGAGACCGTCGATGGGCTGGCCGAGCGGGTTAAGCACGCGGCCCGTCACCTTGTCGCCAACCGGCACGGAGAAAATCTTGCCGGTACGTTTGACGGTATCGCCTTCCTTGATGCCTGTGTCAGGGCCAAGAAGGGCAACACCGACGTTGTCTTCTTCCAGGTTCAGAACCATGCCCATGACGCCGCCAGGGAATTCGAGGAGTTCCATGGCCATGGCGTTCTGGACGCCGTAAACACGGGCGATACCGTCACCAATGTAGAGGACGGTGCCGGTCTCGCTCATCTCTACGCGCTGATCGTAGTTCTGAATCTCTTCCTCAATGATTTTGCTGATTTCGTCTGCTTTAATCTGCATGTGCTATTTACCCCTCTTGAAAGTCTCCCTGAGGTTCTCCAATTGCGCGCGCAGGCTCGCATCCAGCACACGATCGCCAACCTTGAGGACAACGCCCCCGAGGATGGAATCGTCGACGTCAAAAGTAAGCTCGATCGGACTGCCGGCTTTCTTCTCAAGTTCGGCCTTATAGGTCTTCTGCTCGGCCTGGGTAAGAGAAATGGCAGTGGTGAGCTTGCCGCGGATGATGCCTTTCACTTCATCCAGCTTTTTGACATACGCCTGGACAATGGCCCGGAAGTAGGCGAGACGGCCTTTGTCAGCCAGCAGATAGCAGAAATTCCGCGTGACTTGATCCGAGCCGATTTTGTCGAGAAGGTCTTTGACGACCTTTTTCTTCTCGGCCACCGTGATGATCGGGCTTTTGAAGACTCTGTCCAAGGCAGGGCTTTCATCCAGCAGGCCTTCCAGAGCTACGAGAGTCTGTCCGCGCTTGCTGATGGTATCTCCGCCTTCGGCTTCTCCCAACTTAAAGGCAGCGCTGGCATAGCGACGGGCAATACGGTTGTCTGTCATTGCAGTACCACCTTCTTTAAGGAGTTATTGATAAGCTTCTTCTGTTCGCTCTTGTTGAGAGAGCTGAGAAGTTTTGTCCGCGTTTCTTCGATGAGCTCATTCGCGATGGTTTCACGCAGCTGCTGAATCATGTTCTGGCCTTCGCTTTCAGCGGCGACCTTAGCCATTTCAACAATCTGCTTGGCCTGTTCATGAGCCTTGGCAATTATCTCCTGCTTGAGTGCCTCGGCCTGCTGCTTGCTCTCCTCGAGAATAGCAGTGCGCTCAGCATCAAGATTCGCGATGTGGGCTTCGATCTCGGACAGGTGGGCTTCTGCAGCCTTGCGCCTGTCGGTCAGGTTGTCGATCCCTTCCTTAATCTTCTTCTTGCGTCCGCTGAAGAAGTTGACGCAAAGCTTGCCTGTGAAGTGCCACAGGAGCCAGACGAAGATAATCAGGTTGACAACACGCCAAGCGAAGTCACCCCATCTCGGAGCTTCATTGCCGCCTTCCGAAGCCAGGGCAGGCGCGGCGCATATGATCGTGACCAGCAGAGCCGGCACCATCAATCCCGCTATGGCTTTATACACGGATCCTTTCCTCAATGCCTCCCACCTCCTGTTATGTGGCTGACTCCACATTGCAACACTCCTATCCGTTAAGTACGCGGGTGGCGAGCTGCTGGGAGAGTTTCCCAATCTGCGAACGCAGTTCGGCAAGAGAAGACTCCGCTTCGGCGTTAAGCTTTTTGCGGGCTTCAACAAGGATACCCTGGGCCTCTTTCTGCGCTGCTTCAACGAGTGCCTGCTGCTCTTTCTGTCCGGCTTGACGGCCGCTCTCACGAGCAGCGGTCGCATCCTGACGGGCCTTCGTCAGTTCCGCCTCATAGTTTTCAAGACGGTCCTTGGCTTTTGTCTCAAAAGACTCAGCCTCACCACTCAGATTGTCCATAAGGGCTTTTCTGTCGCGGATGATTTTTCTGATGGGTCTGATGAGCAAAAGGTTCAGAACGAAGAGGGTAATCAGGAAATTCGCCAGCTGAAAAAGCATGGTGATGTTTAAATCCAGCACGTTCCTTCCTCCTCTTGGACGAGTATACAGGCTTCGGACTCTTTTCCTACCCATTCCATGTGACTGTGTCAATTAGGTAAATCGACTAAAGACAATAGGTTATCGGATCTGCTTTTTTCTTTTTGCTTTATTTTCAAACTTTTAAGTGAAAAAAGGCACATGGTCCCGAAAACCTTTTTTTACGAATTTTCTTGAAGTTTTTCCGGAGCTGCGCTCAAAGGCTGAATCTTCAGGTCTCAGGAGATGTCTTTATGTAACTTCTGGGAAATTTCTCTGACAATATTTTTTACTGGCTGGTCAGTGCTGACGCAATGATGGCTGGCTTCCCTGTAGAGCGGTTCCCGGCTTTTTACGACGCCGGCAACTTCCTCGAGCAGCCCCTTTCCAGTGAGTGAGGGGCGCGTGTCTGACATCGGATCCTCTGAGAGACGACGCACCAGAACTTCCACAGGTGCCTCCAGGTAGAACGTAACGCCCTTTTCCCTGAGAATTTTTCTGTTTTCAGGAAGGAGTACCATGCCGCCTCCCGTGGCAATTACCAGCCACTCTCCGTCCTGCTTTTTCTCTCCGGCACCGGCGAGCCTCTTCAGTGTCTCGTGTTCCTTCCTCCGGAAGGCGTCCCACCCGTTTTCCTTTACGAAAACATCGATGGAGCACCCGAGATCCCTGGTCAGTTCTTTATCCGTATCCAGAAAGGGGCAGCCGAGGGTTTCCGCCAGGCTGCGTCCGATTGTGCTTTTGCCTGAAGCCCTGGCACCCACGAGAAATACGCGCTGCATGGCACTCCTTTCCTCTTTAGAGAATCCTTGGTCCGTTCTCTTCCATGATGGTGGTGAATTCGAGGCGTACGCCTCCCCATCCCGGATAGTAGAGCCCAGGCTCCACTGTCACTGTCATGCCAGGTTTGAGAATGCCTTTGGATCTCGGGCTCAGCGAGGGCTTTTCGTGCGTGTCGAGTCCCACGCCGTGACCGAGGCTGTGCGTGAAGTGTGCATCCTCTCCGGCCTTCCTGAAGACGTCCATGGCCAGGTTATAGGCGTCGGACATCGGCATGCCGGGGTGCATGTGCTTGATGGCATTGCTCTGCGCCTCCTGCACGAGATCGCGGATACGCGTGAATTTCGGATCCTCTTTTTCACCGAACCAGAACGTTCTCGTCTGATCCGAGCAGTAGGTGTCCACCCGGCAGCCCACGTCGAGAAGCACGGACATATTTTCTTTGAGTTTCTTTTCTCCGGGTATGGCGTGGGGCAGGGCACCGTTTTCCCCGAAGGCGACAATGCTCGGGAAAGCCAGCTCGCTCGCTCCGTGTTCGCGGAAATAGCGTTCGATCATCCAGGAGACTTCCGCCTCTGTCATGCCTTCCCTGATCTCACCCTTGATCCATTTGAGCATGGCGTGATTGACCGCGAAAGATTTTTCAAGGGAGGCGATTTCTTCCGGTTCCTTGATGAGCCTGAGCTCTTCGACCATACCGTCACAGGGTTCAAGAGTGAGCCCCTCGGAAAGTTCTTTGGCAAAGGCGGCGGAAACGGAGCCAGCCTCAAAGCCTATCCTTGAGCCGCAGCAGGCGAGCAGCCTGCGCAGAGCCTGCGGTATGCTGCCCGAATAGATATAAATGTCGTTTTCGGGCCAGATGGCTCTGGCCGCGTCGGTATACCGGGCGTCCGTGCACAGGTAGTCCCTGCCGTCACGCGTGATGACAAGAGAGCCCGCGCTTTCGTTGAGCTGTACGTCGTGGAGCTCGAATCCCGACAGATAATAGCGGTTGGCTGCGTAGCTCACGAGCATGGCGTCGAGGGATCGCGCCGACATCAGTTCCCTCAGTTTTTCTCTGCGCTGGGCAAAAGACATATGCTGACTCCTTTGATTAATTGCTGCCGTCCTGCCCGTTTCCCCTGAAGGGGGATGTCAGCTCTCTGACGAGTTCGGCATCAGCAGGAAGGAAATTCAGACTGCGCGCCTGCCGGTAGTTTTTCCAGACATACCGCTGTCCCTCGCGGCCCGCCGGGCTTCCGCCAAACCTGGTCACATGGAAGAAGCAGAGGTGCACCCGGATGCCGTTTTCCGGGTAGTCGTGCGTTATTTTCCGCCAGAGCCTGGCTTCGAGAACGCTGATGCCGAGCTCTTCCGAGAGCTCCCGGGTCAGCGCTTCCAGGGCTGTCTCCCCTGGTTCGAGTTTGCCCCCTGGAAATTCCCAGTATCCGGCCATCGGCTTGTCCGGCGGACGCTGGCAGCACAGCACTGTTTCCGGGTCTTTCCAGATGAGTCCCGCGGCTACTCTGATGTCACGCAGATCCGTTGTTTCAGGCATCGCTGTCCTTCCCGGCCTCGTTCTCGATGGCGTTTATCTGTGTTTCGAGCTGGGCCATTTTATCCATGAGATCCTCACACTCGCTTTTGAGACTGTTGTATGAGTTCAGAAGAGCCGTGTATTCATCGTTTTTGGCGTACGTCGCCGGGTCGGCCAGCTTCTGCTCGGCGTCGCTTTCCGCGGTCATGACATCGTTGAGGCGGGCCTCGAGTTTCGCGTACTGATCCCTGAGCGGCTTAAGCTTCTTGTGCATGGCGTTGCGGGCCTCTGCTTCCTGGCGCTTGAGGCGCTTCAGCTCCTCGCGGCTCATGGAACGCCGCTGGGCGTCCCCCTCAGCGGGGGATATGGCAGGCTGTTCTTTCTTTGTCTCAGAGACGGCTGCTGCCGCTTTTGCGTGCCGGTCGTCATCGTAGGCCTGGAAAGTCGGGAAATGATGGATGCCCTGTTCGTCCAGAGCCCAGATTTCGCATCCCGTCTGGGAGAGCAGCCAGCGGTCATGGGCGACCATGAGCAGTGTTCCCTGGAAGTTCTGCAGGGCCTTGCACAGGGCTTCGCGGCTTTCGAGATCCAGGTGGTTCGTGGGTTCGTCCAGGAGCAGCATGTTGCAGCGTTTCAGGAAGAGCGTGGCCAGCACGAGACGGCACTTTTCGCCACCTGAGAGCACGGACACTTCCCGGTCAAAATAATCCTGACCAAGCAGGAAAAGACCGAGCACGCTCATAAGCTCGTTTTCCGTCGTGTGGGGATCCGAGTTGTGCCTGATCTCGGCGAGAACCGTGGCATCGGGGCGCAGGAGATCCATCTGATGCTGGGCGTAGTATCCGAGCCTCACGCTGGATCCCATCTGGAAGCTGCCGCCTGTGGGGGCGAGACGGCTGGCAAGGATTTTTATGAGAGTTGATTTGCCGCACCCGTTGTGACCCACGAGAGCGATGCGCTGGCCGTTGAAGATATTGAAGGTAAGAGACGGCCACATGGTTTTCCCGTCAGGGAAATGGAAGGCCAGATCAACGGCTGAAACCACCGTTTTTTCGGCGTGCGGGGCTTCGGGCCAGGAGAAACTGAGCTCCTTGCGCTTCGGCTCGGGCCTGTAGCCTTCGAGTTCCTTTTCGAGTTTTTTGACCTGTTTCAGCCGGGATCCCGCCTGGCGCGCCTTGGTGGCCTTGTAGCGGAAGCGATCCACGAAGGCCATCTTGTGTTCGAGATCGGCCTGCAGGGCCTTGGCTTCCCGTTCCCTCTGCATGTCGTAGTTTTCCTGCAGTTTGAGGAACTGCGTGTAGGTCGCTTTCCGGAAAACGGGTTTCGAGAGACCGAGATAGAGGACGTGCGTGCCCACCTTGTCCATGAATACGCGGTCGTGGGCGACGAAGACGAGCGAGCCCTGAAAGCCCATCAGAAAGTCTTCCAGCCATTCCACGGCGTCGATATCGAGGTGGTTCGTCGGTTCGTCGAGAAGGAGGACGTCAGCGCCGGCCGTCAGCACGCGGGCGAGCTTGGCGCGTTCGCGCCAGCCGCCCGAAAGCTCTCCCAGGCGGAGATGCCATTTGGCTTCTGAAAATCCGAGGCCGGAAAGCACTTCCTTGGCCCGCTGCTCGGGGTTGTAGCCGTATATGGCCTCGAGTTCGGCCTGCTTGTGCATGAGTCTTGTAAGCTCGGCCTGATCCTTCGCTTTGGAGGCTTTTTCCCAGGCATCCCAGAAATCGCTCCAGTCATGAACCACATCGAGCACGTAGGTGAGCAGGGGCGTTTCCAGGTTTTCCTTGGACAGTTCCTGCTCCACGTAACCGAGCCGGCACCCCTTAGGAATGGAGATATGCCCGCCGTCAATGCTTTCCACGCCTGCTATCATGCGGAGGAGCGTGGACTTACCCATGCCGTTGGGGCCACAGACGCACAGATGCATCCCCGATTCGATGTCCAGCGAGAAGTTGGAAAAGATGTCGCGCCCGCCGAAGGACTTGGAAATTTCCTGTAATGTGATTTTCAAAGCAGTCCCATCCTGTGGTTTCCGGCCATGGTTTCACTCATGCCTTCATCAAGGTCGACGGAGGGTTCAAAGCCGAGTTCCGAAGAAATACGGGCGCTCGATCCTGTCCAGCCGCACTGTCTTGCTTCGCGGAACTTGTCGATGTTCCAGTTTGGGGCGCGTTTCGCTCCGAGCTTTCTGGCAGCGTAGCCCGCTGCCGTACAGAGGACCGCTGTAAGCCCCATGAACCATAAGGGCAGCCGCAGAATGCGGGGTTTTCTGCCGATAGCCCTGGATGCGGCAAGATAAATGTCCTTCATGGAATAAACCCGGCCGTCGTTCAGGTGGTAGACGCCCGAGGCCCGGTCCTGGCAGCAGAGCATGATGGCCTGCGCCACATCGCGGACGTGCATGGCGGAAACCGGGAATTTTCCGCTGAGCCCCGGAAGGACGGCAAGGCCTTTCTGGAGGCCTTTGTAGACAGGGAGCATGCCCCTGTCCCCTGAGCCGTAGATGATAGGAGGCCGGACGATGACCAGCCTGTCACCAAGGCTGGCTCTGAGAATGTTTTCGGCAAGGCGCTTGGACCAGCCGTAGGCGGACACAGGAAGACCGGCATCTGCCTCACTGACTCCTTCTTCCGTGCAGCAGGGACCTGCCGCCGAAAGCGAGGAGACATGGATGAACCGCCGGGGACCGTCCTTGCCGAGTCTGGAGCAGGCTTCCGCCAGGCTGGCCGCAGCCCTGGCATTGGCGCTGAGGTAATCCTGCCAGCCGAGACCGAAGAGCAGTGCGGCCATATGAATGACGGTATCCGAACCCCTGATAGCCTCGCT
Organism: uncultured Desulfovibrio sp.; assembly: GCA_900319575.1. Lineage (GTDB taxonomy): Bacteria > Desulfobacterota > Desulfovibrionia > Desulfovibrionales > Desulfovibrionaceae > Desulfovibrio. The sequence continues at coordinate 36,462 of ONPA01000065.1, forward strand.
GAGGCCTGCGCTGTCCGTGAGACTGACCTGGACGGTTTTAACGGAAGGGGGAAGATGGGAAATATCGGATGTGGGACGGATGAGAACGATGACGGAAGCTCCCGCGTCTGCAAGCAGAGGGAGAAGATGACTTCCGACAAAACCCGTGCCGCCAGTGATGAAAATGCGGCGGCCGTTCAGGAATGCGAAGTTCACAAAATTTCCTTGCGATAGATTCTGTAGCGTTTGGTGATGCGGCCGGAGAAGTCTTCAATGAGATCGTCGACCGCAGCATTGTCCTCGAGCACCCAGGAACCTTCCACCCATTCGAAGTCAGGGGAGCTCTTGGCTTTTTCCAGCATATAATCGAGGACGAGAAGGGGCAGGCCGAGCAGTCTGTATTCTTCCCTGATGCCGAAAAGGATGATGCGGTATCCCCGGCGGGAAAGCTTCCTGGTCCTGAGAAAATGCCACGGGGCCAGAAACCCTATGCCGCCGTTGAGGCGCTTCAGGAGCGGGGTGTAATCGGGAAAGGCGACCATGCCTCCGGCGGGCTCATCGCCGTGGAAGAAGAGGACAAAGTACTGGGGATCGAGATAGGTGACCAGTTCTTTGACCAGGGCGTCCGACTCTTTTGGGGAGAGAGGCACGAAGCCAAAATTCTTGCTCCAGGACTCACGGTAAATCTGAAGCATGATTTTGGCGTCTCCGGCGAGCGTTGCCTTGCTGGAGGCACGGTAGGTGAAGTTCTTCTGTCCCTTCAGGCGGTCGAGCTCTTCCTGAATGCTGCCGGAGACCTTCACTGTCTTCTTGTCTATGCGGTAGGCGAAGAGATCCTTTTCCTTGCGCATATTGAAGGCTGCGAACCAGGAGGCGTATTCCGGCGGATTCCAAGGCATCATTATGGCCGGAGGCTCGTCAAAGCCGTCAACGAGAAGTCCGCAGGTATAGTTTGTGGAGGGATTGAGGGGGCCGCGCATGAAACGCATGCCCTGTTCTTTCAGCCAGCCGTACGCGGCCCTGAGGAGGGCGGCAGGAGCTTCGGGATCAGGCAGGCACTCGAAAAAGCCGAAGGCACCACACTTCTCGCTGGCGAATTCATTGTATTTTTCGTCAACGATGGCCGCGATGCGTCCCACGGCTTCCCCGTCCCGGAGAGCGAGAAAAAGCTCGCGGCGTGCTGTTTCCCAGAAGGGATGCTTTCCCGGCGTCAGGAGTGTCCTGTCATCGGATTTGAGATTGGGCACCCACAGAGGGGAGTGCGCATAGACCTTCCAGGGAAGGCTGACGAACCTGTTGAGGTCAGCAGGGGTGCTGACCTTGACGATTTCAAGAGACATAGGCCTAGCTCACTTTGAGCTGGCCGCGGATTTCATCGAGGCTTCTGATCCCGTACTGCTCCATCACGCCGGGCAGAGTTTCCGCAATGTGGAAGGCGGCGTCAGGACGCATGAAGTTCGCCGTTCCGATCTCAACGGCCGAAGCTCCGACGAGGATGAATTCGAGAAGATCCTCGGCCGTGCAGATACCGCCGACGCCTATGACGGGGATTCTGACTGCGTGCGCAGTCTGCCAGACACAGCGCAGGGCGACAGGCTTGATGCAGGGACCGGAAAGGCCGCCCACCACGTTGGCGAGCCTCGGGGCGCGCCGCCTCAGATCCACGGCCATGCCCAGGAGGGTGTTGATGCAGGACACGGAATCTGCGCCCTCGGCCTCGACGCTTTTCGCGATGTCAGCGATGCTGGTGACGTTGGGCGTCAGTTTGACGATGATATGCTTGTCAGGAGCATTGCTCCGCACGGCCCTGACCACGGCCGCGGCCTGAACCGGATCCTGTCCGAAAAGCGAGCCGCCGGCGTGAACATTGGGGCAGGAAATGTTGACTTCCAGAGCAGCCACACCCTCAACTCCGTTGAGACGCGCGGCCAGTTCTCCGAACTCTTCCGCGCTTGTGGCGTAAATATTCGCGATAACAGGTACGTCTTTCCAGGGAAGGGCCGGAAGCTTATGCTCAAGGAATTCCTCTACGCCGTCATTCTGCAGTCCCACCGCGTTCAGCATGCCACAGGGCGTTTCAGCGATGCGCGGAGTGGGGTTGCCTTCCCTGGGCTGCAGGGACAGGCCTTTGACGATAATGCCGCCGAGGGAAGAGAGCCTGCCGTACCTGGCGAATTCCGCGCCGTAGCCAAAGGTGCCCGAAGCGGTCATGACGGGGTTTTTCAGAGTGAGGGAATGCATCTGCCCCCTGAGGGACACAGCTACGGAAGTCTCTTTATTTGGCATGGTGGATTCTGCCTCGCTTCTCCGCGCAGGAAGGCGCTCTGCCCCGCGCACTGGGCGGAAGGGGAGAGGGTTCGCGGGAGGACAGGGGAAAGTCTTTTAGAAAATGACCTGATCAGACCAGAAAACGGGCCCCTGTGTGCAGCACTGCACCGGGGCGCCGCGCTTCGCGGGATCGGGCCAGGCTTCTGTCGTCCGGACGACACATCCGAGGCAGCCGCCGACACCGCAGGCCATTTTGTTTTCCAGGGAAAGCTGACAGCGGGCGTGGTACTGGCTGGCAAATTTCTGGATGGTGCGCAGGAAGGGCGTGGGACCGCAGGCCAGGATGAGTCCGTTCTGTGAAGCGTACTCTTTGATGCGTTCCTCGAGAGAAAAAATGAGGTTGTCGAGATCGCCGGGGACGGTCTCCCGGAGCGTGTCGATGGGGATGCGCTCGTTGATGCTGTCCACCGGATAGCAGTCTATGGGTGCCGTGTGCCCGAAAAGCATGGTGAGATTCCAGGCTCTCGGATGCTCGGCCACGTAGCCGATGAAGGGAGCTATGCCCATGCCGCCTGCAAGAAGGAGCGTCGGCGTGTCGGGTTCCATCGCGAAACCGTTGCCGAGGGGCCCCCACACCCTGACCTTGTCGTCTGTGCGCAGGTGGGACATCTGCTCTGTGCCGCGGCCAACGACCTGGAAAAAGCAGATGAGGTGCTGGGGACGGATGAGGCAGATGCCGAGAGGCTTTCCCCAGGGGTATTCCAGACCGAAGGATTCGGGACGTACCATAATGAACTGGCCCGGTTTCCATTCCGTCCAGTCTGGGCGCGAAAGCCGCAGGGCGAAGAAGCGCCTGTTGCCTTCATGCTGACCGAAAGGAACAAGATCGAGAACTGTCAGTTCGCAGCAGGGAGTATTAGCGGTATTCATGGGCGGAAAGTATACGTGTCAATACAGGCAGGGTCAACAAAACCCGTTCTTCCGTTCATTCCTATCTGCTTTCTATGTTTTTCGGCTGCCTCCCGGACAGACATTTGGATTTTCTGAATAAATATGGTATTTAATTCTTTCATACTTCGAAATGCACTTGGGAACCACCCAGGATTTCCTCCCGGGGGTGCCACTGTTTTTCGGATATATTCCCTGAGGAGAAAATCCAATGAGCAAAAAGCTGACTGTTGCTGTCTGCGGCGCCACGGGCGCTGTAGGCCGTGAAATGCTGAAGACGCTGCATGACCGTAACTTTCCTGCCAGTGAAGTTCTGGCTTTCGCTTCCGCCAGATCCGAAGGCGTGAAGGTGCCTTACGGCGATACCGAACTGACCGTGCATGAACTGAAGGAAGATTCCTTCGTCGGCGTCGACATCGCCATCTTCTCCGCCGGCGGCGCCACGTCTACGAAGTTTTCCCCCTATGCCGCTCATTCCGGCTGCGTTGTCGTGGACAACTCCGCCGCCTGGCGCATGGATGACCGTTGCCCCCTCGTCGTTCCCGAAGTGAACCCTGAAGACCTCGAATGGCATAACGGCATCATCGCCAACCCGAACTGCTCCACCATTCAGATGCTTGTGGCCCTGAAACCCATTCATGATGCCGTGCACATCAAGCGTATCGTGGTGACCACCTTCCAGGCCGTTTCCGGCGCCGGACAGAAGGGCATTAATGAGCTTGAGCAGCAGGTCCGCGATCTGTTCAATTCCCGCGAGATTAAGTGCGACAAATTCCCCTACCGCATCGCCTTCAACGTCCTGCCCCAGATCGATATCTTCCTGGACAATGACTACACCAAGGAAGAGATGAAGATGGTCAACGAGACGAAGAAGATGTTCCATGACCCCGATATCAGGGTGACGGCCACCTGCGCCCGCGTGCCGGTCTTCTACTGCCACTCCGAATCGGTGAACATTGAGACCGAGAAGAAGCTTTCTCCCAAGGACTGCCGGCTGCTTCTCTCCCAGGCTCCCGGCGTACAGGTTTATGACAACCCCCGTGCCCTCATGTACCCTCACGCTGCCATGTGTGTGGGCGAGGACGATACATTCGTGGGCCGCATCCGCGAGGATGACACCGTCGAGAACGGCCTCAATATGTGGATTGTCGCCGATAACGTGCGCAAGGGCGCTGCCCTTAACGCCGTGCAGATCGCTGAGGAACTCGTGAAGCGTGATCTCGTTCGCGTCAAGGATCGCGACGTCTTCATGAAGTAGGGTCCCCGTATATATGATCTCTGGGTGCCCCGGGGCGATTGTGCTCCGGGGCACCTTTTGACTATACGGGCGGAAGGGATGAGGTGCCGGAACCATCGGAAAGGCTTCTCCGGCATTCGCGGTTGCCAGCAGCATCCGCACTCCCGCCTTCTGTCAGGAAACAGTGCAACATCGTCGGAAAGAGGAACAGATACCATGGAATGCGTAAATGACAGTGAATTTCTGGACAGGTTTCTCAGGGTTGAAAGGCCAGGTGCCGATAAAATCCTCGCGTTTTACGACAGTACTGTGGACGCCATTTGCCGCAACGGACGCTATCTTTATATACCCCTGAGCGATCACCTCTGCCACAGGGGCGATGCTCTTTTTGAAAGCATCAGTGTCTGCGATGGATATGTTTTTTCCATGGAGGGCCATCTCGAGCGTCTGAAAAAAGGCTGCGCGTCTTTTATGCAGATCCAGCCGCCCTGTTCCTGGGAGGATCTCAGGCAGCGTATTGTCGACGTGGCCAGGGCAGGGGGCGAGCGTGACTGCGGCATCCGCCTTTTTCTCGGCCGCGGAGCTGGCGGCTTCGGCGTATCACCCCTTGAGTGCCCGAAGACGAGCCTGTACATCGTGGCCGTCAGACAGCCGAAGGCCGGCGAGGAACTCTATGAGAAAGGCATGACCGCCTTTACCAGCAAGGTGCCGCCCAAACAGGAGTATCTGGCCACAGTCAAGAATACCAATTACCTGCCCAACGTGCTTATGGCCAGGGAAGCTGCGGAACGCGGCATGGACTGTGCCGTTACCTTTCACGAGGACGGAACCATGGGCGAGGCGGCCGTCGCCAATATCGGCATTGTGAACGCCGCCGGAGAACTCGTCTGTCCGCCTCTGAACCGTATTCTGGCGGGCACGAGCATGCTCTGCGCCATGAAGGTGGCAAAGGAGCGCATGCCCGTGCGTTTTGCCGAAGTCACCAGGGATGATATCGCCTCTGCCAGGGAAATGCTGCTTTTTGCCAGCTCCAAGCTCTGTGTCGGCATCACGCATTTCGACGGCAGGCCGTTCGGCGACGGCCGCCCGGGCCCCGTGGCCCGCTGGCTGCGCGGCGCCATGTACAAGGAAATGGTCAGAACGGGAACGCCTGTGTGGCCTGATAAGAAGTAACCTTCCGGCGGGAAAGAGAGATCGATATGAAATGCACCATATGCAAGGCCGATGCGGTCGTTAAGCTCAGGGCTCACAATTCAGCCTTCTGCAGGGACTGCTTCCTGAAGTTCTTCACCAACCAGATCCAGCGCGGCATCGAGAAGGAAAATCTGTTCACCAGGGATGACAGAATACTGGTCTGCATCTCCGGGGGAAAGGATTCTCTTTCGCTCCTCTATGAGCTGACACAGCTAGGCTACGACGTCACCGGTCTCTTCATCGATCTCTCCATCCCCGGATCCTCATCCGTGGCCCGCGGTATCGTGGAAGATTTCTGCGCCAGGCACAAACTGGCGCTCATCACCAAGGTCCTGGCAGAGGATGGTCTGGCCATGCCTGACGTCAAGGCCGCCGTCAGACGTCCCATCTGCTCTGTCTGCGGCAAAATCAAGCGGTATTACTTCAATAAAATCGCCATGGATAACGGGTTCACCGCTCTGGCTACGGGGCACAACCTCGATGATGAGGTCGCGAGGCTTTTCAGCAACACACTGCGCTGGGACAAGGCCTACCTTTCCACCGAAGGTCCTCTGCTGCCTGCTGAAAACGGTTTCGTGAAGAAGGTGAAACCTCTGTGGCGCCTGACCGAATATGAGACGGCCACGTTCGCCTTCCTCATGGGCATACATCCTCATTCCGCTCCCTGTCCGTACAGCACCGGAGCCTCCTTCACCGTATTAAAAGGCATCATGCAGCGCCTTGAACATGCCATGCCCGGCAGGAAACTGGATTTTTACCAGAATTTCCTGAAGCGGGGGCGTGAACCCTTTGCTGCGGAGCGCAGGAGTGAAGGTTCAGTCCTCTCTCCCTGCCCGGAATGCGGCTATCCCACGTCGAGCGGCGGCCTGTGCGGCGTCTGCCGCCTGCGCAGACAGGTTAGCGGAGTGGAGAAAGGAGAAGGCCAATGTCTGACTTTCTGAAGAAATGCCTGGAGAGGGGGCTCACTCCTTCCAATGTCGCCAGCTATCTTTCCCTTAAATTTCTGCCCATTCTGGGATCGCTCTGGGGGACACTCCGTTTCCGCGTCAAAGCCCTCCTTCTCGGCATAAAGGCTGGCTCAGGCATCAGAGCCCATGGCCCTGTGGGGCTCATGCGCTGGCCGGGCAGCCACATCAGTGTTGGGGACTGCGTGAGCTTTATTTCCTCCTGGCGGCGCTCGACTGCGGCAGCCATTTCCCATCCCGTGCGTCTGAGGACTTTTTATCCGACGTCATCAATCAGTATCGGCGAGGGCAGCCAGCTCACGGGAGCGTCGATCACCTGCCGTTCCACGTCCATCACTCTCGGGAAAAATGTTCTGGTGGGGCCTGACGTGATTATCACGGATTCGGATTTTCACGCCCCATGGCCGGTCGCCGAACGTCCCCTGAACCCGGGGCTCGAAAATGACAGACCAGTGAGCATAGGCGATGGTGCCTGGATTGGCATGCACAGCATCATTCTCAAGGGAGTGACTATTGGTGAAGGCGCCATTATCGGTGCGGGGAGTGTCGTGACAAGAGACATTCCCGCCAATGCGGTGGCCTGTGGTTCTCCCGCCAGGGTGGTCCGTCAGTGTGACAGTTCCGGTTCTCCCTCAGGAGCCGGGACAGCGTGCAGGTAAGACAGGAAACGGTATATCCGCGTCCTGGGAGCGGAGAGGGAGACTTCTGCGATGGCTGATATTTTCGTTCCGGAAGACTTTGCAGCATGGCAGATTCATCTGCGCCGCATGTTTCACAGGCGTCCGGAAATCGGATGGTGCGAATACTGGACAACGTCGGCACTGGCGTCCGAGTGCCGGAAGATGGGGCTGGCTCCCCTTGTCGGCCGCGAGATTATGGAGGACGAAGGACGCCTCGGTCTGCCGGATGCCGGAACGCGCGCTGACGCGGCAAAGGCAGCGCTTACAGAGGAAGAAGGCATCCCGGGGGCTGATCCCGCAATCCTTGACCGCATGGGCGCCTGCACCGGTGCTCTTGTGGATCTGGCTCCGGACAGAGAGCCGGGGCTAGTCATACGCTGCGATATAGATGCCCTTCCTGTACGGGAATGCGGCAGCGTGACACATTTGCCTTACGCGTCGGGGTTTGACTCCCTGAAGGATGGCTGGTGTCACGCCTGCGGGCATGACGGTCATATGGCCATCGCTCTTGGGTGCATCCGTCTTCTGGCCCCCATGAGGACGCATCTCCGCCGCAATATACGTTTTCTGTTTCAGCCTGCTGAAGAAGGTGTCCGCGGGGCAGCATCACTGACAGGACAGGTGCGGGGCTTCCCGTATTTTCTCGGGTATCATATCGGACTTTCATGCAGGGAAACGGGGGCCTTCGTGGCCGGAGTGAGCGGCTCCTTCGCTACTACCAAATTCAACCTCTGCTTTACGGGGAAGGAGGCACACGCCGCCCAGAGTCCTGAGGATGGATGTGACGCGCTGAAGGGAGCCTGTGAAACCGTTCTGGCCCTGCACGCTCTGCCGCGGCACAGCGCGGGGCCGGGCAGGGTGAATGTCGGCGTCATGACTGCGGGGACGGGCCGCAACATAGTACCCGGGTCCGCCCGTCTGGAATGCGAAGTGCGCGGGCGTCCGGAAGAAGTCAGCGATTTTCTCTTTGCCGGCGCCCGCCGTGCTGCCGAAGGCGCGGCCCTGATGAACGGACTTGGGCTTCGCGTCGAGACTGTGGGGCATGCCGGGTGCATGGAGAGCGATGACACATTGTCTTCCAGAATGGCCGCGCTGGCAGAAGATTTTCGCATTGATGGACGCCCAGGATTCACCCGTGTCATTCAGAAGGCCCGGGGCTCTGCCAGCGAGGATGCCGCTACACTCATGCAGGCCGTTCAGATGGGCGGGGGGCAGGCCAGCTACATGCTGTTCGGGAGTCAGCTCGCTTCCGGGCACCATTCCGGAGAGTTTGATTTCGATGAGTCCATTCTGGCACCGGCGAGCCGCTTTCTGGCTCTGGCCGCGATGGGGCTCGCCGGTCAGGAATAATAGATCAGGCGAAGCTTCTCTGGGCGAAGCCTATGAGGGCGTGCGTGAGCTTGGCAGCCGTGAAATCGGCGTGATGCAGGCCGGGAATGGGAGCAAGCTCCACCACGTCCAGTCCGATAACTTCCCGTCCTTTCAGACAGCGTGTCAGCAGTTTCATGACGTCGTACCAGAGGAGCCCGCCAGGAGAAGGCGTTCCTGTGGCCGGCATGAGTGAGGAGTCGAGTCCATCCACATCGAACGTGATGTAGACGCGGCGCGGAAAGCTGTCGGGCAGTGGTTTTTCCGGAAGACCTTCTTCAGCGAGGCGGCTGGCATCGTAATACAGGATTCCGCGCTTTTTGCGGTATTCCAGCTCTTCCATGCAGTAATCCCTCGTGCCGAACTGGGCCAGGGGCAGGTTGAAGCTGTCCTCGATGCGGCGCAGGACGCAGGCGTGCGAAAAACTATCCCCCTCATAACTGTCTCTGAGATCGCCGTGAGCGTCAAAATGAATGACTCCGAAGCTGTCGTATTTTTCCGCGCAGGCGCGGACAGCTCCGTAGGAGACTGTGTGCTCGCCCCCAAGCACCACAGGAACTGCGCCGCACTGAAGCGCCGTGCGGCAGGCATCAGAGATGCGTTCTTGGATGAGGTCTATGGAACCGGAGCAGTCTACCTGTTTCTGTGTGTGAAAGCCCAGTGTTCCGGGCGCGCTGATTCCGTCCCAGGCTTCAAGCTGCTGGGACGCCTCGAGTAGGGCCGCAGGGCCGCGGGAGGTTCCGCTGCCGTAGGAAACCGAGCGTTCCAGGGGAACTGGAATGATGTGAAAGCGGGCTTTCTCCGGAGATGACTGTGGATATTCGGAAGCGAGAAAGGCAGGATATTCCATCACTAAACCTCACAAAAAAGTCCGGTCTTCCCTGCGGAAAGCCGGACTTCACGCGTGTCAGAGGGACACGTTTTCCTGAAAAATTACAGTTTGGCCGCGAGCAGGGCATCAACACACATTTTGCCCTGACGGTTGGTGGTGTCGACAGTGGAAGAAGAGGTGTGGGAGCCCATGACGATGTTGTCCAGGGTGTACCATTCCTTTTCTGCCGGCGGCTCCGAGGAGAAGACATCGATGCCTGCGCCATAAATGCGTTTTTCCCTGAGGGCTGTGAGAAGGGCAGCTTCGTCGATGAGACCGCCGCGGGCCGTATTAATCAGAATGGCGGTCTTCTTCATTTTGGCGATGCGGTCGGCGTTGATGAGATTGCGGGTTTCATCAGTGAGCACGGAATGCAGTGTGATGAAGTCGCACTTCTCGCAGATTTCGTCCACGCTGGCGCGGGCGATGCCGAAATCTTGGGCAAATTTGTCATCAAAATATGGATCGGCTGCGAGGATCTTCATGCCAAAACCGGCGGCTCTGCGGGCCACGCATTTTCCTACCGCGCCAAGCCCGATAATTCCCAGTGTCTTGCCGAAGACGTCGATGCCGGTATTCTTGCTCCAGTCCTGCTTGCGGCATTTGTTGTCGATGAGCACGATTTTGCGGGCTACGGCAAGCATGAGACCGAAGGCAAAGTCAGCAACGGCATTGCTGTTTGCACCCACAGTACGGGTCACACTGATGCCGCGCTTTTTGCATTCTTCGAGATCGATATTGTCAAGGCCGACGCCGTAACGGGCGATGGCCTTGAGTTTGGGGGCGTGATCGAGGACATTCTTGTTGCAGGGATCAACGCCGAGTATCACGGCGTCGCAGTCGGCGATCATCCTGCAGATCGTCTCCTCGGAAAGGATGGCTCCGGTGTCATTCCTGACGACTTCGAAGCCGCCTGCCTTGAGCTGATCAAAAAGAGTGGGGTCGTTTTTGCCGAAAGAGCGGGGGGTAACAAGAACCTTTTTCATCGAATTCTCCTGCGAGATTGAGCCTAGAAGAAGCTGAAATTCCGCAAAAGCTCTATCAGGAAAATGTGTATTTAGGTAGCCCCCTGCCTGTGTGGGAGGCCGGCGGGATCAGCCTCTGCCCACTCTGACGAGTTCCATGCTCACATGACCGATGCCGGCCTCGAGCATACCGATTTTCTGGGCCGCGCCTTTGCTGAGATCTATGGAAAGCCTGGAGGAATAGGGGCCTCTGTCGGTTATGCGGACGACCACGGATTTGTTGTTTCTGAGATTGGTGACTTTGACCAGACTGCCGAAAGGAAGAGTGCGGTGGGCAGCAGTCATGGCGTGGTGATCAAATCTTTCGCCGCTGGACGTCATCTTCTGGTGGTGATCTTTGCCGCCGTACCATGCGGCGAGGCCATTGGTTCTGTCGCCGGCGTTGCGGAGAGCTGACGCTGAATGGCTGGTCCGGGAAGCATGATGGCGGCGCGCATTGCTGGTACGGGCAGCGGAATGATGGCGGGAGGAGTGTCTGTGCTTGACGGAGGCTTTATGATGGTGCTTCTGGACGCTCTGGCTGTACGCTGGCGAGGAATTCTGCTGATGGGATGTTCTGGCCTGGGCGGGAAGGGCGGTAAAACAGAGGAAAAGCACAAAAATAAATGCGGAGAAGATGGCGGAAGATTTCATAAATACCTCGGGGAGACACTCGTTTGAGCGGCTGTGCTGCGCGCTGATGCCGAAAAGAACTCCTGGCGATAGGTGGCGGATAAAATGTCGCGCGGCCGTTTGATTGAGGGAACTCCTCTTTTGCCTGAAAGAGCCCTGAAACCGGGAGTCAGTCCGTGTCCGGTGCGTATCTGGAGCCGGAAAAACGTCTTCGCCTTCAAAGAAGGGACTGGAGCATTTTTACCGCGGTTTGCGGGGATCTTTGCAAAAAAGATATTTCACTCTAAAGAATTTGGAACATTAGATCAACTCTCTAGAGTTTTTCGTTCCCGGATTTGAGCAAAGCGCGGACCAGACGACAGCCCCCCCCCCGGGCTTTTGCCGGCGCGGATTCACGGGCATCTGAAGCAAAACGGCAAAAAGAAACAGGCCTTTTATTGATCCAAAAATGTCTTAATAAGGTGAAACTGACGAATACGGTGTGCAGGAATTTTTGTGACTGTCTGCTGGCTATTCCGGTTCCGTATCAGCGCTGTTTTTTTAGTCGCGCTGCGAAGGCGAAGTGTCAAACGAAAGTTCTGGTGACCCCCAAAACGAACGAAAATTGACCCCCTCTGTCCTGTCCTGGGGCCCCGGGACAGGACAGAGGG
>ONPA01000046.1 GCA_900319575.1 uncultured Desulfovibrio sp.
CGCCTTCAATTGCTTACGCAAATTCGGCGGACGCGCCTTATATCCCCAGCCCTGAAGGGCGGGGTTTTACGGCGCATTCGATAAACGCGGCACCGCCTGTCATCATCAGATACGGGAAAAGCTACTTTTCGCTGTCATCGGCTTCGGCCTTGAGGGCTTCGGCCTGAGCGGCCTGGGAAAGCGCATCCAGGAGCGGATCCAGTTCGCCCTGCATGATCTTGTCCAGGGAGTACAGGGTCAGGTTGATGCGGTGATCCGTGCAGCGGCCCTGCGGGAAGTTGTAGGTTCTGATGCGTTCGGATCTGTCACCGGAACCGACCTGGAGGCGGCGTTCGGCGGCCTGTTCACTGTTCTGCTTCTCGCGCTCGAGAGCGAGGAGCCTGGAAGCGAGCACCTTCATGGCGCGGGCCTTGTTCTTGTGCTGGCTGCGCTCGTCCTGGCAGGTCACCACGAGGCCCGTGGGCAGGTGGGTGATGCGGACAGCGGACTCGGTCTTGTTGACGTGCTGGCCGCCTGCGCCGGAGGCGCGGTAAACGTCGATGCGCAGATCCTCGGGCTTGATGTCCACGTCCACATCCTCGGCTTCGGGCATGACGGCCACGGTGGCTGCGGAAGTGTGGATACGGCCCTGGGTCTCGGTGGCGGGCACGCGCTGCACGCGGTGGGTGCCTGCTTCAAACTTCAGATGGCTGTAAACCCTGTCGCCGGAGATGAGGCAGATGATTTCCTTGTATCCGCCGGCTTCCGTGGGCGACTCGCTCATGACCTCGACCTTCCAGCCCTTGAGCTCGGCGTAGCGGGAATACATGCGGAAGAGATCGGCCGCGAAAAGAGCGGCTTCCTCGCCGCCCGTACCGGCGCGGATTTCAAGCATGGTGTTCTTTTCGTCCAGGGGATCCTTGGGGATGAGCTGGATTTTGAGCTGCCTTTCGAGCTCGGGAAGCTGGGCCTCGTCCTCGCGGATTTCGGTTTCGGCCATTTCCTTGATCTCAGGATCGGAATCGTGGAGAAGCTCCTTGTTTTCCTCAATCTGCTCGGAAAGCGAGCGGTATTTGCGGAAAAGCTCCACCACGTCCTTCAGGTCGGCGTGAGCCTTTGTCAGCTTACGGTACTGCTCCTGGTCATTATAGACGGCGGGATCGGCGAGAGCCTGCTCCAGTTCCATGTATTTTTTTTCGAGACCTTGAAGTTTGGCGAACATGAAAACTCCGAAAATGAAACGCCGGGCCTACAGCAGCCGGTAGTCTCCGGTCGTGATTTCGTATCCGGAATCCGGACCGAGCGCCTCCCTGAGGGCCACGATGGCCACGGCCAGCTGATCCCTGTCGGGCTCCTCCGTGGTGAGCAGCTGCAGGGCCATGCCGGGCGCCCGCAGCAGCGTGGCAAACCAGCCGTCCTTCATGCGGCCCGCGAAGCGGATAATCTCATAGGCGAGGGACGCCGTGGGAAAGACCAGCAGAATCTTGAAGGCGATGGTCATGAGGTGCTTCAGCACCGCGCTCTCCGGCGTATAGCAGTACAGGAGAAGCGGCACGAAAACCGCATGAATCAGGATGGATATGCAGATAACGAAAAGAAGAAATGTGGTGCCGCAGCGGGGATGCATGCGGATCTGCCTGGCTGCGAGGTCGACATCCACGGGCAGGCCCGTTTCAAAAGCCCGTATCGTCTTGTGCTCGGCCCCGTGATACTGGAAAACGCGGTGTATCTCGGGAACCCGGCCTATGCCCCAGATGTAGCCGATGAGGATCAGCATCTTGAAGAAGCCGTCCCAGAGCTGAAAGGAGACGCCGCTGACGTCGCCGCCAAGGTGAAGCTGCTGCATGCCCCAGCTCAGCGCATGGGGAAGAAGAAGGAAAAGGCCGAGAGCGAAGGCGAAGGAGACCAGAAGGGTCAGGGTCAGATGCCAGCCCTCGAGCGGCTCGTCATCGGCCTTTCCCTGCAGCTCTGCCGAGCGGTTCAGGGATTTGATGCCGTTGACCAGCGTCTCGATGAGAACGGGCACCCCGCGTATGAAGGGCTTGGAACTGATGGACTTGGGAAGAAACGAATACCATCCCCGCCTCTCGGCGCAGATGGTGCCGTTCTGCCTGACCGCAAGGCCGTAGGACGGGCCGTTGCGCATCATGACCCCTTCCATGACGGCCTGGCCGCCCACCAGGGGACGGTCGGCCGTCAGAAGAGGCAGCAGAGCGTAAACGAAACTACTTCTGCTTTTCAAATTTGGCGTACTTCTTACGAAAACGATCGATGCGGCCGGCAGTGTCAAGGAAACGCTGCTTGCCGGTGAAGAAGGGATGGCAGGCGGAGCAGACTTCGACGTGCACCTGCTCACCCTTGGTCGAAAGAACCTGCTCGGAATGTCCGCAGGCGCAGGTGATGGTGGCCTTGTAGACCTTCGGCTGAATGTCTTTTTTCATTTGAAACCTCATTACTGAATACATGTATTCTGGACATGGGTATTGCACCATGACGCGCGCAATTTCCCTAAAGGCGCCTTTCATACAACTTTTCCTGAATATATGCAAGAAAACGGGCGCATAAAAAGGAACTCCGGTCCGGGTTGTCATCTCCGGGCCTGCAGGGTATTTTTCCACGCATGTGCGCGAAAGTAAAAGCCAGAGCGGATCAGCTCGTATTCGAACAGGGCCTCACCGGAAGCCGTGAGCAGGCGAGACGCCTCATCATGGCCGGCAAGGTGGCCGTGGCCGTTCCCGAGGGAAGCCGCGCCCTGCCTGTGGCCGTGGACAAGCCGGGACACATTTATCCCGCGGACACCGTTTTTCTTCTTCTCGGGGCGGAGCAGTACGTGAGCCGGGGAGCCTACAAGCTCCTCACCATCATGGACGCCTTCCACATGGACGTTACGGATTACGTCTGCCTCGA
>ONPA01000040.1 GCA_900319575.1 uncultured Desulfovibrio sp.
ATGGGGACAGTGAGCTACCGCTGGCCCGGCCATACGCAGGCTGCGCCCCTGACTACGCCCGATCCCATCAGCCTGCACAAAAATATCGCCGAGATGGCAAAGGCCGGCTGTGATGTCTGTGTCATGGAATGCTCCTCCCACGCCATCGATGAGAAGCGTGTGCAGCACGTGCCCTTTGCCGGGGCCTGCTTCACCAACCTGACGCAGGATCACCTCGACTATCACAAGGACATGGAGAGCTATTTCAGGGCCAAGAGCCATCTTTTCACGGATGTTCCGCGCGCGGACAAGGCCGTGGCCACCAATGCCGACGATGTGTACGGCGTGCGGATAGCCGGCCTCGCCAAAGGCTGCGTGACCTACGGTTTCGGTGGCTGTCCTGCAGGCGTGAGCCCGGAACAGCATCTTCATGGCGAACTCCTGGAGCAGGGAACCAGCGGCATACGCCTGCGCATGACCTTCCGTGGAAAGAGCTGGGAATTTCACTCGCCCCTGATTGGCCGCTTCAACGCGGACAATCTGCTGACCGCCCAGTCCATGGCGCTGGCTCTCGGCGTGGAGCCGGAAAAACTCGGTGCCCTGGCCGGATTCCGCGGCGTCCCCGGACGTCTCGAACGCGTCCTCAACAGGAAAGGGCTGCATGTCTTTGTGGACTACGCCCATACACCGGACGCTCTCGTGAACGTTCTGCAGGCCCTGCGCGGTGCGGGCTTCCGCCGCATCGTCACGGTCTTTGGCTGCGGTGGAAACCGCGACAGGCTCAAGAGACCGCTCATGGGTGAAGCCGTGGCCCGGCTTTCCGACACAGCCGTCCTCACTTCAGACAATCCCCGCTTCGAGGATCCCGAAGCCATCATCAGCGACGTGCTGCCCGGCCTCAAGGGAGCGAAAGAACTCGTCGTGGATCCCGACAGGCGCAGCGCCACCGCGAAGGCCTGTGCCATGCTCGGTCCCGATGACTGCCTGCTCATAGCCGGCAAGGGGCACGAAGATTACCAGATCGTGAACGGCGTGAAGCACCACTACAGCGATCAGGAAGTTGTCAGGGATATTCTCGGCGCCGACGGGGAATAAGCCCATCCGAAAAAATCTTTTTTTCATCAGCAAAAACAAGGAATTCTCAAATGCGTTTGTGTCTGGAAACCATAGCCGAGGCCTGCGGGTCCGGAATCCCGGCGGATGCGAAGAGCACTGTCGTTACCTCTGTAGTCACGGACAGCCGCCGGGCCGTTCTGGGCTCGCTCTTCGTCTGCATACCCGGAGAAAGGGTGGACGGACACGATTTTGCCGTGAAGGCCGTTGAAAACGGAGCCTGCGCCGTGCTGGCGCAGCGTCCCATTCCGGAACTCGCCGCCCGGCATCCTGAGGTGCCCGTGCTCATGGTGGACGATACGGTGAAGGCCCTCGGCGCCACGGCCCGTGCCTGGCGGAAGAGCTTCCGGGGCAGGGTTGTCTCCCTGACCGGCACAGCCGGAAAAACAACTGTGAAGGAGCTTCTCTTCAATGTGCTTTCCCTCGTCGGAAAGACGCACAAAACTGACGAGAACCACAATAACCAGGTGGGCATGCCCCTGGACATGCTGACTGCTGACGGCAGCGAGGATTTCTGGATCATGGAAGCCGGTATAAGCCACAAGGGCGACATGGACGATCTCGGATCAGTCATGCTCCCTGACGCGGCTCTCGTCGTCAACGCAGGCATCGGCCATACCGAGGGGCTCGGGGAAATGGGCGTGGCCTGGAACAAGAGCCGTCTTTTTCTTTATCTTTCGAAGGAGGGCCTGGGCACGGCCAGCGCGGATTATCCGGAGCTTGTAGAAAACGCGCTCAGAAACTGCCCGGATGCGCGTTTCTTCTCCACGGAAAAGGACGCTTCCGTGAAGAATGGACGGGGACAGGAAGTCTGCGTCTGCCACGCTGAGACTGTGGATGCAGGCCCGGAGGGCGACACCTACCGGATTTCTTTTGCCGCGGACGAAGGCCGTCCTGCCGTTCAGATTACCTGCCGGACGGGGCTCAGGGGCACTTCCGGCGCCGAGGACTGCGCAGCCTGCGCTCTCGTTTGCCGCAGGCTTGGTGTCAGTGACAGTGTCATCGCCTCAGGCCTTGCCAGGCCGCTTCCCCAGGAACAGCGCAGCGCCGTGCAGAAGTCCGGCAGCTTCGTCCTGATTGACAGCACCTACAACGCCAACCCGCTTTCCATGGGCCGGACGCTGGACGCCGCCGCCCGGGAGGCTTCCCGGAGAGGACTGCCTCTGGTCTGCGTGCTGGGGCACATGGGCGAACTCGGGAAGGAATCTGAAAAATCGCACACGGAGCTCGGCTCCCGGCTGGCTGCGCTGCACCCCTCTGCAGTGTTCTGGAAGGGCGGCCGCGAACATGAAGTCCTCAGCGGACTCCGCCGGGGCGGCTATGAGGGAAGCTTTGCCCTCATCGGCGGCGACGATTCCTGCAGGAAGGAGTTTGGCGCCTGGCTCAGCCCGGAAAACAAATCCCGCGGCGCTGTCGTCCTCTTCAAGGGCTCGCGCCTCAACCGGCTGGAGGACGCTCTTGCCGTCTTCAGAAGTCTGACCGGTGAAGAGGGGGCGCTCTGATGCTTTATCATCTCCTTCTGCCGCATGCGGACGTCTTCACAGCGTTCAACGTCTTCCGCTACATCACTTTCCGTTCCATGGGTGCGCTGATCACAGCCATGGTCATCTCCGTTCTGATCGGTCCCTGGTGCATCAGTTTCCTGCACCGGATCAAGTGCGGTCAGTACATCCTGTCCGACGTCAAGGCTCACGCGGCCAAAGCCGGAACTCCGACCATGGGCGGCCTGCTGATCATGCTGACTGTTCTGGTTTCAATCCTGCTCTGGTCCGATCTCTCAAACCGCTACGTCTGGCAGTGCATGCTGGTTTTCCTGGGCTACGGCATCATCGGCTTCTGGGATGACATGACCAAGCTCAGGCATCATCAGAACAAGGGCATTTCCCCGAAGGCCAAGATGCTGGGGCTCATCATCGTGGCCTCCGTGGCCATGTGGCTCCTTCAGACGGATCCGTCCTACACGACGAAGCTCTATATCCCCTTTGCCAAGGGCTGGACGCCCGATCTCGGCGTCTTCTATTTTCCCTTCGGCGTCTTCGTCATGGTGGCCTCTTCCAACGCGGTCAACCTGACAGACGGCCTGGACGGTCTGGCCATTGGCCCGACGGTGCTTGCCGGCGCGGTCTTCGCCATATTCATCTACATCACTGGCAACGCCCGGCTTACGCAGTACCTGTACCTGCCCTATATCCCCGGGGTGGGCGAGGTGACAGTTTTCTGTGGCGCGTTCATCGGTGCAGGCCTGGGCTTCCTGTGGTTCAACGCTTATCCCGCCCAGGTTTTCATGGGCGATGTGGGCTCCCTCAGCCTTGGCGGTACCCTCGGCTTTCTTGCCCTTCTCTGCAAGCAGGAACTCATCATGGTTGTGGTGGGCGGCATCTTCGTGGCTGAGACCCTCTCGGTCATCCTGCAGGTCAGTTATTTCAAGTGGACGCACGGCAAGCGGATTTTCCGCATGGCTCCCCTGCATCATCATTTTGAGCTCAAAGGCATACCCGAGTCGAAAATCATCATCCGTTTCTGGATTACGTCCATTATTCTCGGGCTTGTGGCGCTTTCCACCATCAAGCTCCGCTAGTCAGGAGAGAGTTATGTCAAATCAGGCTGCCCATCTGAAATGGCGTCCGGTGCCCGGAAGCACCGCTGTTGTCGTCGGCGCCGGAAAATCCGGTCTTGCCGCAGCCCGTCTGCTCGCGGCGGACGGCGTACACGCCAGGCTTCTGGAGTCCAACCCCGATCGCATTGACGCCGCTCTGGCTGCCGATCTGAAGAATGCCGGCATAGAGGTCATGACCGGGAGCCACAGCAGGGAGCAGTTCAGTGGCGCCTCTCTTGTTATCCCCAGCCCCGGCATGCCGCTCCTGAAGCTTCTGGAAATCATGGGCGAAGCGGCCAAAGGGCCTGACGCGCCGGAAATCATGGCTGAGACGGAATTTGCCTACAGGCACCTCGGCGGCGAGGGCATCGCCGCTGTCACCGGTACGAGCGGCAAGACCACGACAGTGAGTCTCATCGCGGCCATGCTGCGGGAAGGGGGAAAGAAGGTCTTTCTCGGAGGAAATATCGGAACTCCTCTTTCCGAATACATCCTTGGCGGAGAGAAGGCTGATGTGGTGGTTCTTGAGCTCTCAAGCTTCCAGCTGCAGGCCTGCACGCATTTTCATGCGCATGTGGCCGCCATCCTCAATATCACGCCTAACCATCTCGACTATCACAAGGATATGGCCGAATACACTGAGGCCAAGTTCAGGATTTTCCGCAACCAGACGCCAGAGGATCTGGCCATCCTTTCGCCCGCCCTCAGGGAGGAGGCGGAACGGCATCACCTCAGGTCCAGAGTCATGTATTTCGAGGCCTGCGGACGGTTCAGAAAGATGCAGCTTATCGGCAGGCACAACGAAGAAAACGCTGAGGTCGCCTGGCAGGTGGCCAGGGAATTCGGCGTGGATCTGGAGGCTGCGGAGCGCGCTGTCGAATCTTTCAAGCCTATTCCGCACAGACTCGAACGCGTGTGTGAGAAGCACGGCGTTCTGTATGTCAATGACTCCAAGGCGACGACGGTTTCCTCTCTGGAAACGGCTCTCAAAGCCATGAACCGTCCCGTGCTCCTTCTCTGCGGGGGCAAATGGAAGGGTGGCGATCTGAAGGCGCTTATTCCCCTGGTCAGGGAGAAAGTGCGCTGCGTGGCCGGTTTCGGCGCCTCGCGTGAAATTTTCGAGTCAGCGTGGAAGGGTGTGGTGCCCATGGAATGGTATCCGACCCTGAAACCCGCCGTCGAAAGCCTTTACCATAAGGCCGTCTCCGGCGACGTCATCCTTCTTTCACCGGCTACAGCAAGCTTTGACCTCTACAAGGGCATGGCTTTCAGGGGCCAGGATTTTAAAAATATCGTGGGAGGCCTTGCGTAATGCTGAGGAATCTGCTCAAGCGCCGTAAAACGGAGGCTTTTGCAGCTCAGGCCCAGACGGCCGGCTCTGGCTCCGTAACAGGCGCCGCCGGGCCCCGGGCCGCGGTGTCCGGAAGGCACCGCAGGACGGGCGGCGTGGACTGGTGGCTTTTTGCCATTATGTGCATGCTGCTCTCCATTGGCCTTGTCATGGTCCTTTCGGCCAGCGGCATCGTGGCAGAATCCTCGTACGGGGACAAATATTACTTCTTCAAGCGTCAGGTTGTTTACGCCCTTGTGGGCGGCGTTGCGCTCTGGGTGGCTGCCGTACTGCCGAGAAGCTTTCTCTACAAGATGCAGTACCCCTTCATTTTCTTCTGTCTGCTCCTGCTCCTCGTGACGCTTTCGCCGCTTTCCCCCTCAATCAACGGTGCCCACCGCTGGATCAAACTCGGGCCGATCAACCTGCAGCCCATGGAGTTCGTGAAGATAGCCCTGGCCATGTACCTTGCCTATTTCATGAGTTCCAAGCAGGCGCTGATTAAAACTTTCACCCGCGGTGTCCTGCCGCCCTTCCTGGTGACAGGCCTCTTCTGCTTCCTGCTCCTTCTGCAGCCTGACTTCGGCAGCGCTGTCGTGCTCGCACTCCTTCTCTTTTTCATGTGCATAGCCGGGGGCACGCGGTTTATTTACATTTTCTGTTCCGTAGTCATGGCCTGCGTGGCTGGCGCAGCTCTGGCCGTTACGGCTCCTTACCGTATGCGCAGGCTCATGGCCTTTATCGATCCCTTCAAGGACGCGCACAATACGGGTTACCAGCTCGTGCAGTCGCTCCTTGCCATCGGTTCCGGCTCCTTCTTCGGTGTGGGCATGGGAGCCAGCCGCCAGAAGATGTTCTACCTTCCCGAAGCCCATAACGACTTCATCATGGCCGTGCTGGCTGAGGAAATGGGTTTTGTAGGGGTAAGCGTGGTCATTATCCTGTTCATCCTCTTCTTCTGGCGTTGCTACAAAATCATCATGGAGCAGGAAGACCTCAGAGATCGCTACACTGTTTTCGCCCTGACCGTCATCCTCTGCCTTGGGTGCCTTCTCAATCTTGCCGTGGTCATGGGCGTGGCGCCGCCAAAAGGCGTGCCCATGCCGCTGTTGAGTTACGGCGGTTCCAACCTGGTGGCGACCATGCTCTGCACGGGGCTCATTCTCAACTTCTCACGGACGGCAAAGAAATGATTCAAAGAGTCCTCCTGACAACCGGTGGCACCGGCGGGCATATCTTTCCGGCTCTTGCCGTGGCTGAAGAGCTCAGGCGCCGCAATCCCGGCGTAGATCTGCTTTTCATGGGTTCCCTTTACGGGCCCGAAAAACGCCTTGCTGCTGAGGCCGGCGTGCCTTTCGTTGGCCTCCCCGTGCGAGGTTTCCTTGGCCGCGGACTGGCCGGCATCGCTGCCCTCGGCCGCATGTCCCTGGCCATTCCCCGCGCGCTGGCTGTAGTGCACCGCTTTCACCCTGACGCGGCGGCGGGGTTCGGCAGCTACGCTGCCTTCGCTCCGCTTCTTGCGGCCCGTATCCTGGGCGTCCCGGCCGTTCTGCACGAGCAGAACGCTGTTGCGGGCGCCAGCAACCGTTTTCTCTCCAGGCTGACGGCCAGGGTCTGCGTGTCTCTCCCGGACACGAAGGGATTCACGTGCCCAGTGGTCGTCACCGGCAACCCGGTGCGCAGGGACGTTTTCGCGGTGGGGGGGCAGAAGCGCGGCTTTGACCGCAGGCATCTGCTCATCGTGGGCGGATCTCTGGGGGCGCACGCACTCAACAAATTCATGGTGGAGATGCTGCCTGTCCTGAAAAAAGCCGGCGTCTCCATTCGCCATCAGACTGGCGTCCGAGACGAGCCTGTGGTGAAGGAAGCCTACGCCAGGGCAGGGTATGATCCCTCCTGCGTGACCGCGTTCATCAACGACATGCCCGGTGCCTATTCCTGGGCGGATCTGGTTCTTTGCAGGGCAGGGGCGAGCACTGTGGCTGAACTCTGCGGGGCCGGTGTTCCGTCCATCCTTGTGCCTTATCCCTACGCGGCCGGGGACCACCAGACCGGCAACGCCAGGGCTCTGGAGCAGGCCGGCGCGGCTGTTCTTTTCCAGGAAAAATCTCTCAGCGCCTCCTTCCTTGGAGGCACTATCACCGGCCTTTTCGGAGAACCGGACAGGCTGGCCATGATGTCCAGGGCTGCGCTGGGACTCGCGCGCTGTGACGCCGCCTCCCGGGTGGCGGATCAGATCGAAGCGGTGGTTGTGAAGCGCCAGTAACTGTCAAGATTTTTTGAACATATTGTTTAAAATATTTCTCGCAGAGGCTTAAAAAACGGAGGCAGAAACGAAAAATTTTCTCCATGTACCGCCCGCGGCGCAGGGCCGTGTTTTTGCTCCGGGGGCGGCAGGAAAACAGCAGGCCTTGAGAAAAAGCCTGAAGAAGGTTTTTCCCCGGTTCCGGCGGTATAAAATACTGCCTTTCTTCTTCTGCGCCCTGAGAAATACAATTTTAAAAATCCCGGAAGCTTTGCAGTTAAATGCGAAAAGATATCAAGAAAGGAATTTTTAGATAATTTCATAAATAGGTCTAGATTTTTTATTGCAGAAAAGGTTACAAGAACGTCATGAACAACAGGATCAAAAAAATATACATGGTTGGCATCGGCGGCGCAGGCATGTGCGGCATCGCGGAGGTGCTTCTCAACCTTGGCTACAAAGTCAGCGGTTCGGATATCGCCGATTCGGCGACTGTCCGTCACCTCAGGAGCCTGGGCGCCAATGTGCACATAGGACATCTGGCAGAGAACATCGATGACGAACACGTCCTTGTGAAGTCCACTGCCATCAGCGATGACAACCCCGAGGTCGTCGAGGCCCGCAGACGCGGCATCCCGGTTATTCCGAGGGCTGAAATGCTGGCCGAACTCATGCGTCTGAGACAGGGTATCGCCATCGCCGGCACCCACGGCAAGACAACCACGACTTCTCTTACGGCCAGTATCTTTGACACGGCCGGTCTTGATCCCACTGTTGTCATCGGCGGACGCCTCAACGTATACGGCACCAATGCCCATCTTGGGCATGGTAATTATCTCATTGCCGAAGCCGACGAATCCGACGGCTCCTTCCTCTGCCTCCTGCCCATCGTCAATGTGGTCACCAACGTAGATGAGGATCATCTCGATCACTACAAAACCCGTGAAGCTCTGAACGACGCCTTTGTCCACTTTATGAACAATGTTCCGTTTTACGGAGCGGACGTGGTCTGCGGCGATGATCCCGGCGTGGCCGCACTGCTTCCCCGGGTGAAGCGTCCTGTGATCACCTATGGCTTCGGCCGCGAGAACCAGCTTCGCGCTGTGCCCCTCGAAGTGGATCATCTGAACCGCTTTGAGGTGTGGCGCGGGAACGAAAAGCTTGGCGAGATCATGCTGCCCCAGCCCGGCAGGCACAATATTCTGAATGCGCTGGCCTCTATCGGCGTCGCTCTGGTCTGTGAGATCCCCTTTGAGAAAATCAGGGAGGGGCTTGCAGGATTCAAGGGAGTCGGCCGGAGATTCGAATACAAGGGCGAGCGCAATGGCGTGACTGTTATCGATGATTACGGTCACCATCCCAACGAAATAAAGCAGACTCTGGCGACGGCCCACGTGGTCTTCCCCGGGCGGCGCATCGTTGTCGCCTTCCAGCCCCACCGTTTCACGCGCACCCAGGCTCACTTCGGCGAGTTCTGCAAGGTGTTCGATTCGGTGGACGAGGTTCTGCTGACAGAAATTTACCCGGCTTCGGAAAAGCCTATCCCCGGCGTTTCCGGGTTTAACCTCGCTGTCGGCATGCGCCAGGTGAGCAAGACCCCGGTGACGTTCTACGAGACGCTCCCCGAACTCGTGAAGGGCCTGGACGAAAAGCTCAGACCCGGCGACGTGCTCCTGACAATCGGCGCGGGTTCCATCACCAAGGTGGGTCCGGCCTGGCTCGAGCGCGGCTAAACCATGCGCGAGGTCAGAAATCCCAGCCTCTCCGCCATCACGACCCTGGGCCTCGGCGGCACATGCTCCCTCGAGCTGACCGTCAGCAGCAGGGATGATCTCGCGGCCATGGACGACAGGATCCGTGAACTCGGCCTTCCTGTCTATGTGGTCGGACGGGGCAGCAACATCTTCGGACTGGACGGTTCCCATGAGGCCGTTCTTGTCCGGCCCGCCTTCACGGATGGGCCGGCAGTTCTCGGGGATGAAACGGCTGACGGCGGGGTTCTGGTTTCCTGCGGAGCGGGAATTTCCCTTCCCGTTCTTCTTGCTTTCCTCCGGGAGAAAGGCCTTTCCGGTATGGAGGGCCTTGCCGGCATTCCCGGCACGGTGGGAGGCGCGGTTGCCATGAACGCTGGTTCCTTCGGAACCTCCACGGCCGAAAGCCTGGATTCCGTTGAGATCTGGTCCGGCGGCCGCCTCGTACGTCTGACTCCGGATGCCTGCGAGACAGGATACCGCCACTTCAGGCCGCGGGGTCTGGCTGGCAGTTTTCTTGTTGTTTCTGCCGTGTTCCGTCTCTCCCGTTCAACCAGTCAGGATGTGGCGGCCGGCATGCAGCACAATTTCCAGATGAAAAAATCCAGGCAGCCCATCACGGCCCGCAGTGCGGGCTGTGTCTTCCGGAATCCGGCCTGCGGCGTGTCCGCGGGCGCTCTTCTCGAGAGAGCAGGATTCAGAGGGCGCAGAAAGGGCAGCGTTGCCCTTTCGGAACAGCACGCCAATTTTCTCGTGAATCTGGGAGGCGGGACTTCAGCCGAGGCCCTTGCTCTCCTTGAAGAGGCGAGAACAGCTGTCAGGGCCATGGCTGGCGTTGAACTGGATTTTGAGGTGAGGTTTCTGCCGTGTCTTTCTTCCTGAACCGCAAGGAACGGAAAAAAGATGCCCAGCCCGCGAAAACAGGCGGGGTTGATGCCGGCAGAGGCCAGAACAGGGGACCCGTGGACGGAAGGCAGGTTCTTCTGAACCTGCAGTCCGGAAAGGGGATCCGGCCCCAGACTTCGGGCTCGGCACCCGTGGGATCCGATGTCGGCGGCGCAGGCCGCCAGCGGAGGAGCCCCAATACCTTCAGGGGATTTTCCTCTTCAAGGCAGTCAGCCGATTCCAAAGCGCAGTCGGGCCGGAATATGCGCCGCAGGCGTGTTTCCCGGCAGGAACCGGAAAGCGCGTCCAAGGCTCCTGAAACACCCCGCCGCAAGCGGGACTTCAGCGGGCTCAGGCGTTTTGGCAGAAAAATTTCCGGCGTGCTCATCGCGGCTCTCGTCACGGTCTGCGTGCTGCTTCTGCTCCTCAAGGGCTCCGTCTGGATTTATGACGCAGTCCTTACGAGCGATACCTTCATCACCAGGCACATCGATGTGTCGGGGAACGTCCGCCTCACCAGAGACATGATTCTCAGGCTGGGCGGCCTTCATGAAGGGGAAAACAGCTTTGCGGTGAGTATTTCCGATGTGGAACGCCGCCTGCGTTCCACGCCCTGGGTTGAGGATGTTTCGGTCAAACGGCTTCTGCCGGACCGTTTCGTTATCAAAATCAGGGAGCGTATGCCCAGTTTCTGGGTCCGGCATGATGACAGGCTCTATTACGCCAACGACCGGGGGGAAATCATCGCCCAGGTTGAAAGCGACAACTTTATGTCCCTGCCCATGCTGACCATCGAGCCCGGTGGAGAGGACGCCATTCCGTATCTCTCAAGGCTGATGAAGGACATGCGCAGCGGAGCACTTCCCATTGAGGTGGGCGCCATCGCCACGGTGGATGTCTCGCCCAGCAAGGGAGTGGAGATTTACCTGGAAGACAGGGAAATGCGGCTGTCGCTGGCCCCGGACGACTGGGAAGGGAATCTTTCCCGGCTCGGAGTGGCCATCGGCGACCTGGCCCGCCGAAGGGAGCTCGGCATGGTTCAGGAAGCCAGGGCGGCAGACGGCAGCGTCTGGGTCTCACTGCGCCAGCAATTACGCTAAATAAGGGATTTTGGGGATATACAGTTGGGAGTCGATAATGGAGAAGACTGATACAGCACTCATAGTAGGGCTGGACATAGGCACCACGAAAGTCTGCGCCGTCGTCGGCGAGGTTGACACCGACGGGCAGGTCAAGATTGTAGGTATAGGCGACAGCGAGTCCAAAGGGCTGCGCAAGGGCATGGTCGTCAACATTGAGGATACCGTGAAGTCCATTCAGCAGGCTGTGACGACGGCCGGGCAGATGGCCGGATGCGATATCCGTTCCGTGTATGTCGGCATAGCCGGCAGCCACATCATGGGCATCAATTCCCATGGTGTCATTGCCATCCAGGGCAATGAAGTGACGACACACGATGTTGACAGGGTGCTTGACGCTGCCAGAGCCGTCGCGATTCCTTCCGACCGAGAAGTCATTCATACTCTCCCACAGGAATATATCGTAGATAACCAGCGTGGTATCGTGGATCCCATAGGAATGGCCGGCGTGCGCCTCGAGGTGAACGTGCATATTGTCACGGCCGCTGTTTCGAGCGCCCAGAACATAGTCCGTTCCTGCAACCGCGCAGGTCTCGACGTGGCGGACATCGCCCTTGAATCCCTGGCTTCTGCCAAGGCCGTTCTCACCGATGAAGAGCGGGAGATCGGCGTGGCGCTGGTGGATATCGGCGGCGGCACGTCTGACATCGCAATTTTCGAAAACAACGCCATAAAGCATACGGCCGTCGTTCCCCTGGGCGGCTCCATGCTGACGAGCGACATCGCCTTCGGCCTGCGCACTCCCAACAAAAGCGCCGAGAAGATCAAGGTCAAGTATGGCTGTGTTCTCAGAGATCTCGTCCAGAGCGACGAAGCGCTCGAAGTTCCGAGCGTCGGCGGCCGTCCGCCGCAGAAGCTCCGCCGCCAGGTGCTGGCGGATATCTGTGAGCCGCGTATGGAGGAAATCCTCAACTACGTGAACAAGACCATAGTGGCTTCCGGCTGCAAGGACCGCATCAGGGCGGGCGTGGTTCTTACGGGTGGTGCCTCCCTTATCGAGGGCTGCCAGCAGCTCGCCGAACAGGTTTTCGATATTCCGTGCCGCATCGGCTATCCGCGCAATATCGGAGGGCTCACCGATGTGGTCGACAATCCGAAGTTCGCTACCGCGGTTGGCCTTCTGCGCTACGGTGCCGAACAGGAACTCAGAAGAGGCTTCACGATGATCGAACGGCCGACACTCTCGACCGAAAGCGAAGAAGAACAGCCGAGCGGAGAGGGGTCTCTCTTTTCCAGACTGCTCACTCGTATGAAGCGCTGGTTTATGGACATTACGTAGCCTCATTTTCCCGCAGCCGGGGCGGCTGGGGGAAAATACGCACGGGGCATTTCGGCAGAAACATTCAATCGGGCATTTCAAGTAATGTAGAGGAGCGGTTTTATGTCAGAATCTATCATGGATCAGATTGTTGAGACTCCAGCAATGAGCGGCAACGCCAAGATTCTGGTTGTTGGTGTGGGCGGAGGCGGCTGTAACGCCGTGCAGAACATGATTGAGTCAGGCCTTTCCGGTGTTGACTTTATCTGCGCCAATACCGATTTGCAGGCCCTCAACAAGAATCCTGCCCAGACACATATTCAGCTAGGTGAAAAACTGACGCGCGGTCTCGGAGCCGGCTCCAATCCTTCCGTTGGTGAACAGGCCGCTGAAGAAAGCAAGCAGGCCATTGAAGAAGCTCTGACCGGTGCCGAAATGGTCTTCATTACAGCCGGCATGGGCGGCGGCACTGGAACCGGTGCC
The DNA here is from genome assembly GCA_900319575.1 of uncultured Desulfovibrio sp. GTDB lineage: Bacteria > Desulfobacterota > Desulfovibrionia > Desulfovibrionales > Desulfovibrionaceae > Desulfovibrio. The sequence goes on from ONPA01000040.1 coordinate 12,780, forward strand.
GCGCCTGTCGTGGCCGAAGTCGCCAAGTCCTGCGGTGCTCTTGCCGTGGCTGTCGTGACCCGCCCCTTCACCTTCGAGGGACAGAGACGCGCCAACTACGCCAAAACGGGCATAGAAGAACTTTCCAAGCACGTAGACTGCCTCATTACTATCCCCAATGACCGCATCATGACCTTCGCTCCCAAAAAGACTCCCCTGAAGGAACTGATGCGCAAGGCTAACGACGTGCTTTACTATGGCGTCAAGGGTATCTCTGACGTCATCACCCAGCCCGGCTACCTGAACGTTGACTTCGCTGACGTACGTACTGCCATGGCCGAGTCCGGCCTTGCCCTTATGGGCATGGGCTCCGGCAAGGGCGAAAACCGCGCTGAGGAAGCTGTCCGCAGCGCCATTACCTCTCCTCTCCTCGAGGACGTCTCCCTGTCGAGCGCCAAGGCCATCCTGTACAACATCACCGCTTCCGACGATATCTCCGGCGAGGAAATGGAACTTATCGGCGAAAAGATCCGCAGCGAGGTTCCCGAGGAGGCGAACATCAAGTTCGGTATCCTCTTCGATGAAAAACTCGAGGACGAGATCCGTGTCACCGTGGTGGCCACAGGTATCGAGCCGTCCGTCACTCCCGAGGTTAAGCCTTCTTACGAACGCCCCACGCAGCGGGTGGTCCGTCCCCAGCCTTCCGTCCGTCCCAGCCAGCCCGCTGCCCAGGCCGGAGCCTATCAGCCCGCTCCCCAGCCCCCTTATTATCAGCCGGCTTCCCAGCCCATGGGTAACCGCGTGGACTTCAGCGACGTACAGCAGGCCCAGGGATTCCAGCAGGACGCCCGCAAGGCTCGCAGCCAGTTCGTCCGCGATGCTCAGGAGCGCTGGAAAACCGAGTCCCGTCATGGCGATCATGATGGCATGAACGCCCATCGCCCCGGTGAGCTCGACTTCCAGTATGAGGATGACCTGAGCATGCCGACTTTCATCAGGAAGCAGATGGACTAAGTCCAGCCTGATCTCTGATTTTTCAAGGCCCCGCCTCTTCAGCCTTGAAATGCCCCTGGGGGGCCCACGCCCGGGCCCCCCTGAGCCGGCGTTCTTCCGGCATACCGGAAGAACAGCTTCCACACTGGAGAACCGAAATGGGATATTTTGCAGCACGTGAGGCTCAGACCTCGCTATCCTGCCCTGCCTGCGGCAAGAAACTCAAGATCGCGCGGACATGCCATAGGGCCTACATGGTCTGTCCTTCCTGCGGTCAGACCTTTCCTCTCAGGGATTTTATTGAAAAAGCCGATGAGGCCATGGAAGATTTCCTGAACAACTGCTTCATCGATCGCATCTGAAACGCCGCCTTC
>ONPA01000064.1 GCA_900319575.1 uncultured Desulfovibrio sp.
AGATAGATTCACTGATAAATATGAGTTTTTTTGTAATTATTATGCAGTAATACCAATCTGTACGGCAGTCAGAAAACCAAATTCAAAGTAAGTTCCCCATAACCCCGAAAATGTAAATTTTGCTGGGACCGACGTCGAGCCCCGGCGCAGGAAAACAGAAGGCGGTCCGTTCGGTTGAACGGACCGCCTTCTGCGAGCGTTTTTCAATGCCGGAGACTACCTGTGAGCTCGGCCCTCAGCCGTCATCGGGTTCCAGACCTCAAAATCGAAGCCTTCACTTAATTCCTTCATATCCAGCGGCACGCCGCGGATGCTGATCCTGCCGGTTTCCTCCAGAATCCGGGTCAGATGTTTTTCGAGGCAGTAGCGGTAGAGGGATCTGGAATACGCCTTGAGCCACGCGTCGAAATCCTGCACGGACATGCCGAGCCCCCGGCAGGTATTGTACAGGGTGTACACCATGCACATTTCCTCCATCCCCTCCACGCCGGCTTTCCAGGAGACGCTGGTCCGGTAAAGCGTGAGCGGCCTGATGGCCCTCTCGACGCAGCTGGAGTCGGGCGGGACGTCCGGATGGTCAAGGAACAGCCGGAGTTTATCGGCGTTGTTTTGCCAGTAGACGCAGGGCTGCCCGTACGGATCTCCTTTTTCGGCCTGGACGCCTCCGCGCTCCCCGGTCTTCGTGTGCTTCACTGACAGGGTTTTCATAATCCCGTCTATCTTGTCCATTAGCCCGAGAGACGTTTTCCTCGCCTCTTCAATCCGTTCCGGATAGTAGCCCTCATGGCATCCGGCCAGAGATTCCAGTCTGTAGATTTTCGAAATCGCGTTGAGACAGTAGTAGAGCATGAACCTCGGCGATTCTTCCCGGAAGTCCCTGGAAAGCACTTCCCTGCATCTCTTTTCGTCGATGGCAAGCATCTCATCCGTCCAGGTTTCGGGATCAATGGCCTTCGCAATGGTCCTGCGGAAATGGATGAGGCAGTTCTGCTGTACAACAGGACGGCCGAGTTCAGCCACGAGGCTGTCATACCCGGAGTATGCGTCGGTAACCAGAGTCGAGAACTTCCAGCCGTCTTTCAGAACGGATGCGATGTTTTTCGAGGAACGGGATCGGAGGAAGAAGTAGATCGTGAATTTCTTCTTCTCGGCAGGCCCCGAGGTCACGGCAAGTATGTAATTTTTCGAGCTCGGATCCGGCGGCTCGCTGCCGTTCTTTTTGAGCTCTTTGTATTTTTTGCACTCCCTCCGTCCCTGGGCTTCCATGCAGGAGAACGGCGTCCCGTCGGCCACAATCACATCGGCTTCCCTGGCAGACTGCAGGATGAGTTCGTACAGCGGGCGGACGTAGATCTGGGCGAAGTCCGAGCAGCTGTAGTAGAAAGTGTCATTGCCGATGGAATACAGATCTTTGAGCAGTGAGGAAATGCGGTGAAGCGGCATGCCGATGCACAGCCCTTCAGTGAACGTGACTACCGTGTTCAGACCAACCTCCCGGCCAGGGCATACGGGAAGATCCTGATCATCCGAGACGGCAAAGCTGACGTGCCCGCACTTTTCGCAGAGCCTCAGCTCATGCTTCTGCTCCGCGAACTGCGCGAGAGTGTTCAGCATGCCGCTCATGGTCACAATCTCATCCTTTATCCCTTCATCCAGAGAAACGGTCTCTCCTCCGCATACGCGGCATCTGTTCCCGTTTTCCCCGAAGGAGGCGGCGGTCTGCACGTCAGCTTTGCGGTCTTTCACCAGGCGGCCGCTGCGGGGCGCCGCGCCCAGTTCCTTTTCAGGGAGGGCTATGGCATCGATATCGGCAACCGCCTGCTGGGCTTTGCTGAGCGGGGTATCCTTCATGCTTTTGATCGCGGAGCGGATGGCATCTCTGCCGCGCCGTAATAAAGCCATGGTCTTTTGGCCTGCCGCGAGTTTCTTCCGTTCTTCCGCGCTCTCGCCGGAGGCCGCTTTTTCGTCCTCTCTGGCTGCAGCTTTCTCTTTTTTGATGTCAGGCCCCTGCCTGCCCATGGGAGTCTCCCGGAGGTAGGATTTGGCCACAAGAATCCACTGCCGCCATTCCTCAAGCGTGTACTTCACCAGATCAACGATTTCGAGGCTGAGGATTTCATCGACATTTCCATAACGCTTCCGGGCCTGTCCGGAGATATCAGCGCAGACCTTGTAGGCTTCAGCATGAAGACGCCGGATGGTGCTGATGATGGTTTCAGCCTTGTCGGCACGGCTCTTTTCCCTTTCGGCACGACAGTTTTCCCTTTCGGCGCGTTCCTCGGCTTCAGCTTTGGCCTGTCTTTCGGCAGAGTAGGCCGCAAACATCTGCTCGGGGCTGAGGTTCAGAAACTGCTTTTTGGAAAGAGCCTTGGCGGTGGTGGATTTTCTTTTCATAAAGGCATTCTACTCTTCCGCCAGTAATATGTAAACCACCGTAAATACGCGTAAAAATAGCCTCTGAGCCCTTCCCTGACGGGACATGTATCCCATCGTGCAAAACTGTTTTGGAGAGTCCCCGTCAACGCACATAGTCGCGGCGGGACATGTATCCCATCGTGCAAAGCTGTTTTGGAGAGGCTCCAGCGATCCCTGAGGGCCTCACAAAGGCGTTTCTGAGGCATTCCCCAAAGGCATTTTTCAGGCCCTCGTGGAGGTGTGGGAAGCCGCATATTTTTTAGATTTTTTCAAAAAATCCGGCATCCTCACCCCTGAAACGGGCTGGTCCTCGTCCGCTGAATCCTTTCTCCATCAAGATATGCCATGAGCTCAGCTTTCGTGAGCCGCTGGCCCGGGGCGGCGTTCTTCAGGGCCGCGAGCCTCTGAAAACATCCGCTCCGGAGTTTTCTCGTGAGGAGGTTTGAGCCTTTGTCGTCGGCCCAGAGAAGTTTGGCTATTCCGCCGCTGCGGCTGATGAACACTACCACGTCCCGGCCAAGGCTGACATCGATGCTGAGCCAGTCCCGCGCCAGCATGGACAGTCTGAAATACCCGCATCGCATATCGTGCGGCACCAGGACCAGCGTCATCCTCAGCGTGCTGAAATCCGGTTTCACGGCGTCACCCCCTGAGTCCCATGAGCTTCGCGGCCACCGCCGCTGCGGAGAGCTCGGGCGCGGCACTGGTGAAGGAGACGACGGCATCGCCGACCGTGATCCGGACTTCGCCGGCTCTTACAGTTTCCGGATGGATTTCATCACCCGAATCCTGAACGTGACACGAAGCATATTCCTGCATGAAGCCCTCAGGAATGCTGACAATCCGGACGGTATCCGGAACCACCTCTGCTGCCGGAGGCTCAGCCGGCGGACAGCTGCGGGAAATCTTCTCTGATGCCTCAGCATCTGGGCGGCGCATTTCCTGCTCAGCCCCGAGCATCGCCATCATTCTGGCCGCATTGTAGCCATGCTTTCCGGCCTTTACCCGGCTGAAGACGGTACGCGACAGCCCGGAGGCAAGAAATTCCTCATAAAGTTCGGCGCGGACACTGGCTCTGCCAGGATCCCGTCTGTCTCTTTCTTCTTCCATATGGACAAGGAACGTGCTGAGGCTGGGGATCCGGCGGCTCAGCGGCAGGTAAAGCC
>ONPA01000004.1 GCA_900319575.1 uncultured Desulfovibrio sp.
AGAAAGGCAGAAGCCTTCCGGAACATGGCTCTCCGGGTATTTCCCCCCAGTGTCCGTTATTGCCAATGTTTGTTTTTTCGGTATATTGCAACCATGCAAACGCACTGGAAAAAACCTTGTCCTGCAGTTTTTCTTGCCGGGCTGATCCTCCTCTCCGGGGGGCCTCTGGGTGTCTCTCCGGTTTCTGCGAAAAACGAGAATTTCTGGCCCGCTCCTTCAGAGAAGGCGGCGAAGCCTATAGTTTCATCGCGGTTCAGCGATATGAATACTCCCGCGAAGGAACAGCACAGCGGGTCCTTCAATATGGGGCAGGCCGTGCGCTATGCCCTGGAGCATAATCCGGGTCTCGGTTCTTCTGAGGCTGCAGCCAGGGCTTCCGAGGAAGGCAGGAAATCCGCGCGCGGTGCTCTTTTCCCGAAACTGGGCACAACGTACAGCTACTACAAGCAGGCACGGACAACGTCAGTGCGTGAGGCTTCCAACCCTCCGTCCATGGGAACCTATACCTGGACCGTTGAGGTCTCGCAGATTCTCTTTGATGGATTCAACAACCTTGGCACCTATCAGAAGCAGGCGCTTCAGGCCGAAAGTGATCGTGCATCCATCCGCAGTTCGGAACTTGATACGACCAATTCCGTTCAGGAGACGTTTATCGACTATCTCTGCTCGCTGGAGAATGTCGCCAGCGAAAAGGAGGCCGTATCCCGTCTGAAGGATCAGAAGAGAATCACGGGCGCCATGCACGACGCCGGACTCAAGCCGAAACTGGATGTCCTGCAGGCAGACGTGGATCTTGGCAACGCGGAGCAGCAGCTCATTACGTATGAGAATACGCGTGACACCCTGCGCGCCAAGCTGAACACGCTGCTCGGGATTCCGGCAACCAGCCCGGTGCGCTACGCCGGCGGGCTGAGCGTGACCCGCTTCCGCCTGAGTCTCGATACCTGTCTGGACACGGCATACAAGATGCGTCCGGATCTCTATGTGAGCTACAAGGCCGTGGAAATGGCCATCAAGGATCGCCTTATTGCCCGCAGCGGCTATTATCCCACTGTTGAGGCGTATTATAACGTCAGCAAGACGGGAAACACGCCGGATCTCGAGCGCGGAGGCACCCATTCCTCGAGGTCGACCACCTGGGAAGTCGGCGCCAAGCTCACCTGGGACGTCTTCCAGTGGGGGACCACGTATTTCGCTGATCAGCAGGCCGGATGGCTTGTCTCCAAGATGCGCAAGCAGGTCCGGGAAGTGATCCTGAATATCGGTTATGACGTAAAGGAAAAGTTTCTTGCCCTCCGGGAGGCCGAGAAACGTATAGATGTGGCGAAGCGCAGCCTTGTCTCGGCGCGTGAAAGCTATGAAGCCGCTCTGGGCCAGTACAAGGCTCAGATGGGGACAAATTTTGATGTGCTTGATGCTTCCTCGAAGCTTCTTACTGCCCAGTCGTCGCTGACGTCAGCGAGAGGTGATTATCTGAAAGCCCTGTCGGAACTGTATTTGGCTATGGGCGAGTACCACCCTGATTTGCTTTAGGGAGGACGGAATAAAGGAAAAGAATGTGTCTGAAGCAAAATTGACGATTACCCCCCTGGGGGGACTTGGTGAGATCGGTCTGAACTGCCAGCTCTGGGAAACGTCCAAGGGTGTGGTCATGGTGGACTGCGGCCTTATGTTTCCGAGCGATGAACATCTGGGCGTGGACGTGCTTATTCCGCACTTCGGTGCTGTCAAGGCAGTGAAAGACAACCTTCTTGGGATTGTGCTGACGCACGGGCATGAGGATCACATAGGAGCGCTTCCCTGGATTGTTCCCGAGCTCAGGGGGACGACCATATACGGTTCTCCCTTCACGCTGGCTCTCGTGGAGCACAAGCTCAAGGAACGGGGGCTGTCGGACTGTGTGAGCCTGCGCCCCGTGCAGCCTGAGGAAATGGTCACGCTGGGGGATATGACGTTTCATTTCTTCCCCGTCTGCCACTCCATACCGCAGGGCTACGCCCTGGGCGTGGAAACGCCGGTGGGCCGTATTGTTCTGACGGGCGATTTCAAGATAGATCCGCATCCTCTCGCGGGCTCCGGCACGGATATCAAGCTGTTCCGCCGGTTCGCCGGACGCAAGGGCGTCAAACTGCTCATGTCCGATTCCACCAACGTCGAGCGCGAGGGACGCAGCCTCACGGAACGGGAAGTGCAGAATTCCCTGGACAAGGTTTTCGCGCAGGCTCCGGGACGGATCGTGATCACGCTCTTCTCGAGCCATATCCAGCGTATCCAGGAAGTGTTTGATCTGGCGGAAAAGTACGGACGTACAGTGGTCATCAGCGGGCGCAGTCTGGCCAACAATATTGAAATGGCCCAGGAAAACGGCCTGATCAAGGTCCCAGAAAATTTCTACAACGCCTATGCGGGCGTGCCGGACATTCCTCTGGAAAAAACCGTGCTCATCGTTACCGGAGCCCAGGGCGAACCCATGTCAGCCCTGTCGCGCATGGCATACGGCGCTCACAGACAGCTGGCCATCGAAAAGGGCGATACCGTGGTCATGAGTTCCCGTGTCATTCCGGGAAACGGCAGGGCCGTGTCCAATCTCATCAATGAAATGTACCATCAGGGTGCTGAAGTGCTCTATGAGAGCGTGCGCGCCATTCATGCCTCGGGGCATGCCCAGCAGAGTGAGCTCAAGGCCATGATCAAGGCTGTGCACCCGGAATATTTCGTCCCCGTGCACGGAGAGTACCGGCACCTCATCAAGCATGGCCGCCTGGCTGAGGAATGCGGAGTGGAAAAGGACAAGATCATCGTCCTCGAAGACGGAGATCCCCTCTCCATTACCTGGGATGGCACGCAGCGTCTTCCCCCCATTCCTGTGGAATGCACGCTGGTGGATGGCAAGGGCGTGGGGGATGTGGGCACCGCCGTGCTCAAGGAAAGGCGCATCCTTGGCGATGAAGGCATGGTCATTGTGGTTCTGGTCGTGGACAGCGATACAGGCTACATCCTTCACGGTCCGGATATCGTTTCCAAGGGATTCGTTTTTGAACAGTATTACGCCAATGTCTTCGACGAGGCGAAGTGTCTTGTCCTTGATGAAATCGAATCGGCCAGCCACCAGTGCAGTATCGCGACACTGCAGGAGGATATCCATTCCACGCTCCGCCATTTTTTCCGCAGGGTGCTGGATCGCGATCCCGTTGTCGTTCCGATCATAACGGAAGTCTGATGCTTCCGGCGTTCCCGGTTTTTCCGGAAATGCCGGAACCGGCTGCCCGGGAGCAGCCCGCCGTATCTTTTGGAAATCCCTTCCCCGGATTCCGGCCGGCCTGTCGGATTTTTCCCGCCACCGTGTAGGGGAAGGGATTTTTTACCGCCGGCACGCCATGGGGAGTTCCCTTTCCCCGGATTCGGAGTCTCTATTTTCTGCGCGGCTGCAGATACTGGGGACCAACGAGGATATGGTAACGGGGAGTGTGCGAGAACGGATCCGGCATGGATACCTGTCCCTCAATGGACAGGGGCTGGGCCGAGAGCCCAAAAGGCTGGAGCATGCCGGGAGTGGCGGCCAGGCGGGCGAGCATTTCATCGCTCAGATAGAAAACGGGCAGACTCGTAGTGGAAGATCCTGCCGTAAGCTTGCAGCCGCGTCCCGGGATAAGGGGCAGCCTGGCAAGCGGTTTGCCCGGCTGTGTGCCGTTCAGAAGGGAAGGCATACGGATTTCGGCCCGGCGCAGCAGGGAGAGAAAGTCGTTACCTGTTGCTCCCACAAAGGTCACCAGACTGGTTCCTTCGCTTGTGGCCAGGAGGCTGACGGGAATGGTGCCGCCATGTATGCCGAAATAGGCCTGGCGGGCTCCTTCAGGCATGACGATCCATCCCTGCCCGGAGGGCGGGAGACTGGCTGTCTTCTGCGTGTCCGCTCCTGTGGAACGCGGAGCAAGGGAAAAAATCATCAGCGCGCAGAGGCAGAGGACGGCAAGAGTGCACCCCACCAGATGAGATGGAGATGTCGGGGGTACTGCCGTGCCGTTCTTGGGAGCAGAAAAGCCATGCTGTTTCATTGAGGATGTACCTCGCCCTTCCGGCCTGAAAAGTCGTGATTGTGCACTGCCGGCCAGATGGCGGACACCTGCGGTATCTGCCTCTCGTGGAGAGATAGGGGCAAGCCGCACGCAAGTCAAGCGTCTTTTTTATCGGCCGGTTCTGGAAAGAGTTTAGCCTTCCCCGGAGGCGGAAAGGAGAAGCATTTTTTGTCTTTTGCGTTACATTTCCGGCTCCGGTGGGTTCCGGCTAGGGCAGGGGAATCTGGGAGGGGACAGAGGGCTGTCTCTGCCTCTTCTGGCGTCTCGGGCGGCGCTGTTTCTGCTCCGTTCCCTTTGGGGGAGCCTGCACCGTCTGCGGCTTTTTGGGAGTGAGATCCGGAGGCTGGGGGATGACGGCTGGTTCACCTTCGGACAGGGTATGGCGGAAGAAGGATCCGACCTCCCTGACGAACTCTTCGTGAATGGCGGCTCTCTCCTCTCCGGAAACGGAACGGCAGATTTCAGGAAGCTCCTCGATCATGGAGTCCGGACAGGGGGCCATCAGCGTTCCGTTATCTGCTTTTTCGATGACGACGGTTTTCGGTGCAGACGGGAAAAGGCGGGCAAGATTCTCGGGAACTTTGCGCGAACCATCGCTTTCCCTGGGCGCTGTCACCAGCAGAAGAGGCGGATAGAAGTAACGGAGGCTCTCGCGGCTCAGAAGCATGCTGAAGTCGGGAGAGGCCGCGGCCACGGCCTTCACTCTGGTGTCCGCGAGACTCTTTGTGAGGGGCAGGGCGCTGCAGAACTTTTCGCTGATGCGTTTTTCAGCCCAGCTATTGCAGTAGACGCTGTTTTTTTCGCTTGCGCAGAAAGCGGGCCAGCCGGAGCAGTCAGGCAGGGCGCCGCCGAGATAGAGGGCCGCCGCGGCACCGGCGCCGATGCCGAGTATGCCGATGCGTTCAGGGTCAATGGAAGGTCCTATGTTTTCATCCTGCAGGAGATAGTCGATGAGCGCGGAAATGTCCCTGGTGCGCTGGGCGAATTCCTCCCATGTGTAGAGCTGGGGCATGGAGTCCATATTATCGTGATCATGGGTCAGACAGGCCACGACGAAGCCGCTGGAGGCCAGTTCCGAGGCCGTGTCATAGAAGCTGAACCTGTTGCCCGAGGAGGGGTGGGAGACGATGATCAGAGGGAAGCGTCCGGACATAGGGGGCGCCTGCAGGCTCCCGCGGAATTCCCAGGGAGGGTATTTCAGCGGCCTTGGTGCCTTTTTCGCCGGGTACCAGACATTGACGTCAAAACGCAGGCCGCGATCCTGGTCGGAAAAGCCCAGCGTACGGAAGCCCGGACTGGCGAGAAGGGGCAGAGCTCCTGTCTGCGGCGGGGTGCAGAGCAGGAGGGTCAGGATGGCCAGAAGAAAGAGAAAATTTGTATGGTTATGTGGCATTGCTCTGATTCTGCAGAATGGGTTTGTGGGCTGTTGTGCCACAAGCAAAGCTAGGGTACAAGGGGGCGCGCCTGATGGCGTCCAGCCCCACTTTTTCGGGGCGTAATGGAATTTTTCTCCACCATCCGTCAGGAGAGGTCATGGATATAATTCAGTTCTTCATCGATTTTGTGCTGCATATCGACTCCCATCTGCTGGAACTCGTGATGCGCTACGGAACCTGGATTTATCTTATTCTGTTCATCATTGTGTTCTGCGAGACGGGCCTCGTGGTCGTCCCCTTCCTTCCGGGAGACTCGCTGCTTTTCGCTGCCGGTGTTCTCGCAGGTGCAGGGCTTATGGGCTATTTTTCAGCCATGGGCATCTTCCTGCTCGCCGGCGCTTCCGGAGACTGCGTGAATTATATTCTGGGGCATTTTGCCGGACCGGCCATATTCAGGAAGGAGCACCGTTTCATAAAGAAGGAATATCTGGTCGCGGCTCACGCTTTTTACGAACGCCATGGCGGCAAGGCTATTATCCTTGCCCGCTTCATTCCCATCATCCGCACGTTTGCGCCCTTCGTGGCCGGCATCGCGCGTATGCATCCCTATGTATTCTTCTTTTATAATATTATAGGATGCATCCTCTGGGTGGGAACCCTCGTGTCGACCGGTTACTTCCTCGGCAATCTCGAGTTCGTGCGCACCCACTTCAGCGTCATTGTTTACGCTATCGTCCTTATTTCTGTTATCCCGGTCTTTGTGTCAGCAGTGAGGGCCAGGATGATGAAGGGCAAATAATCAGCAAAAAAAGAGAAACAGGTGCGTGGCCACAGGCCTTCTTGTGAAGTGCGCCGTTGTGGTGTATTGCGCCGTTTCTGCAGGCGCGCCGGCCATGAAGAAGCGCGGCCGGGACGCCGGAATCAGGAGGAAAACAATGATCACTGTGCATGATATCCGCGCCAGACTCGCCCAGGACAAACCCACCGTGGGCACCTGGCTGCAGATTCCCTCTCCGGACGTGGCCGAGCTAATGGCCAGGGCCGGGTATGACTGGGTGGCCGTGGATATGGAACACGGCTCCTTCAGCCCCAGCATTCTGCCCGATGTGTTCAGGGGGATCGAGTGCGGCGGAGCCGCGCCTTTCGCCCGTCTTCCCGAAGCGACGAAACAGAACATCAAGTTTGCGCTGGAGGCAGGCGCACAGGGCCTCATTTTCCCGATGATCGAGAGCCGTGAGCAGCTTGACAGGGCCATCGGCTGGGCCACCTATCCGGGCCTTGATGACTGGGCCGGCGAAGGACAGCACCCCTCTGAGTACCGCGGCGTGGGCTACTGCCGCGCCAATGTCTTCGGAAAGGATTTTGATGCCTACCGTGCCGGTGTGGCCAGGGAAGTGTTTCTTGTGGCCCAGATCGAGCACATCCGTGCCGTGGAGAATCTCGAGTCCATCCTGTCCCATCCCCGCCTTGACGCCATCATGGTCGGCCCCTATGACCTTTCCGGATCCATGGGGCTCACGGGGCAGTTTGATCATCCGGATTTCCAGGCGGTCATGGAGACAATCAATGCTACCTGCGCGCGCATGCACGCCCGCATGGGACTGCACATCGTGCAGCCTGATCCTGAAGAGCTCAGGCGCCAGACCGCAGCGGGCGCCCGTTTTATCGCCTACGGCATCGATACCGTGTTCCTGTGGCGTTCCGCGCAGCGTCCCGAATAGGGCGCCAGCCCTGAGACAAGGAGAATGACCTTGAAAATTACAGTTTTCGGCGGATCCGGCTTCCTTGGTTCGCATATCTGCGACAAACTTTCTGAAGCCGGCCATGAAGTGACCATCGTTGATCTTCAGCCCTCACGCTGGCTGCGGCCCGATCAGAAGATGATCGTGGGCAGCATCCTTGACGAGAATATCACGGACAAAGCCGTGGAAGGCGCTGACGTCGTCTGCGATTACGCGGGCATCGCCGATATCGGCGAGGCCAACAACAGACCCGTCGACACCGCGCGTATCAATGTGGTTGGCAACGTTATGGCCCTGGAGGCCTGCCGCAGGCATAATGTCAAGCGGTACATCTTCGCCAGCTCCCTGTACGTGTACGGCAAATCCGGCGGCTTCTACCGCTGCAGCAAGCAGGCCTGCGAACTTTACATTGAGAACTACCAGGCCATGCACCATCTGCCGTATACCATCCTGCGCTACGGCTCCCTGTACGGCCCCCGCGCTGACAACCGTAACGCCATCCACCGTTTCGTGCATGAGGCCATGACCACCGGAACGATCACCTATTATGGCGCTCCCACAGCCCTGCGCGAATATGTTCACGTTGATGACGCGGCCCAGGCCACTCTCGAGGTGCTGAAACCGGAATTCGCCAACCAGAACATCATCGTGACGGGCAACCAGCCCATGCGCGTTGGCGATCTGTTCAAGATGATCGGCGAAATTCTGGGAAAGGATCTCCATATTCAGTACCAGAACGATCCGAACAGCGGACATTACCAGATCACGCCGTACGCCTTCATGCCCAAAGTCGGACGCAAACTCGTCCCCCCGCTGACCGTCGACCTCGGCCAGGGCATCCTCCGCGTCATGGAAGAAGAACACAAGGCCGAGCATCCCGAACTCACGAGCGAGGGCGGTTATCTCGTGCCCACCGATGATTAATTTTTGAGGAAACAGCATGAACATTATCGCCATTATCCCCGCCCGCATGGGCTCAAGCCGCTATCCTGGCAAACCTCTGGCTCCCATTCACGGTATTCCCATGGTCGGACATGTGGCCTTCCGTACAGCCATGAGCAAAATCCTTTCCGACTCCTATGTGGCCACCTGCGACACCTGCATTGAGGACTACTGCAAAAGCGTCGGCCTGAAGTGCGTCATGACCGCTGACACGCATACCCGCTGCTCCACAAGAACCGCTGAGGCCCTGCTCAAAATTGAGGCTGCCACGGGAAAGAGGGTGGACATCGTTGTCATGGTTCAGGGAGACGAACCTATGGTTCTGCCCGAGATGATCGACGCTGCCGTTGAGCCCATGATCAAGGATCCCTCCATCAACGTCGTCAACCTCATGGCTGACATGGCGACCGTCAAGGAATTTGAGGATCCCAACGAGGTCAAGGTCGTGGTTGACCGCAATAACGACGCGCTGTACTTCTCCCGCGAGCCTATTCCCTCGCGCAAAAAGGGTGTCGACAAGGTCCCCATGCGCAAGCAGGTGTGCATCATTCCTTTCCGCAGGGATTACCTTCTGCACTTCAATGAAATGGAGGAAAGCCCCCTCGAGATCATCGAGTCCGTCGATATGATGCGTATTCTCGAGCACGGCGACAAGGTGCGCATGGTCCCGACCACGGCCCGCACCTGGAGCGTCGACACGCCTGAGGATCTGGCGCATGTCGAAAAGCTCATGACTGGCGATCCCCTCATGGCCAAGTACGCGAAGAAATGAATCTGAACCAGCGAATAAAGGCGGCCCTGGGAGAGCTCTGGACTGCCCTGTTCGGCTGGATTCCGACCCCCGCCGGTACACTCCTGCGCGGTCTCTGCTGGAAATACTGTTTCCGGCAGTGCGGCCGTGTCAGGTTTGCGACGGGGGTCTCCTTTGCCGGCATGGGCAGCATGTCCTTTGGCGACGGAGTGCGGATCGGCCGCGGCTGCGTTCTGACCGCACAGGACGGAACGCTTGAAATGGCCGACAGAGCCGCGCTTTCCCCGAACGTTCACGTAAGCGCCGATTCCGGGACCATTATCATAGGCCGGTGCACGGCCGTGGGACCAGGAACGGTCATCCGCGCTGCCAACCACCGTTTCGACAGATGTGATATTCCCATCATGGAGCAGGGACACGTCCCCGGAAAAATCGTCATTGGCGATGACGTGTGGATCGGCGCCAACTGTGTCATCACCCCGGATGTGACCATAGGAAACGGTGCCGTCATCGGCGCCGGCGCCGTTGTCACGCACGACGTGCCTCCTTTCGCCATCGCAGCCGGCGTGCCGGCGCGCGTCATAGGCGACCGCAGGAAGGCGCGGCAGGATTCCGGACCGCAGTCCGGCAGGGAGAAGAAGTAATGTCCTTAGCATGTATCGTATTTGACTGTGACGGCGTCATTCTGGACAGCGTGCCCACCAAGACCCGTGCGTTTGCCCGCCTGGCTGAGCCTTACGGCGCAGAGGCCAGGGACCGCTTCGTCATGTACCACATGACCCACGGAGGCGTGAGCCGCTACCGCAAGTTCGCCTGGTTTTTCTCTGAGATCCTGGGACGGGAAATCACGCCTCAGGAGTCCGAGGAATGGGGAAAGCGTTTTGCTTCCTATTCTCTGGAGGAAGTGAAGCGCTGTCCTCTCATTCCGGGCGTGGAAAAGGCTCTTACCGACTGGGAAGGCAAGCTCCCCATGTGCGTGTGTTCAGGCTCTCCCACGGAGGAACTGCGTTCCATTCTCGACCTGCGCAAGCTTTCGCACTTCTTCCGGCTTATTCTTGGGTCTCCGCCTGCCAAAGCCCAGGTCCTCGCCAATATCGTCAGGGAACTGAAGCTTGATCCCGCCGATGTGCTCATGGTCGGAGACGCAAGCACGGATCGTGACGCTGCCGAAGAGGTAGGCACGCAGTTTTACGGGCGCGGACCGGCTCTCAGGAACGATGGCACCTTCCCCTGGGAAGAGAATCTGGAAGGCCTCAGCAGCTGGATAGGCAGCCATGTCCGCTAGAATTCCGGGACGGCTTGCTCTCTCCGCGCTCATTGCCTGTCTGGTTTTCGTCGGCGGCTGCCGGGATGACAGTCAGCAGAAAGGAACCTCTGAACAGGCGGCGTCAGAGCAGCAGGAACAAACCCAGGCCAGGGGGGAGGAGCCTGCCGCAAAAACTGCTTCCGGCAGCGCTGAAGTCTATCCGCTTACCCAGCCCGGACCGGAGGCGACGCCGGAGGAACAGGCATCGGCCCAGGAAGCGGTCACCTATGCCAACACCGCCGGATCAGTTATCGTCGACGGCGTATGCGGACGCTATCCCATGCAAATCATGAAGATGGTGGAAGAGTACAAAACGCTTTTCGCGGCTGATCGGATTGCCGGCCCTGAACCAGCCCAGGACTGTGCGGTAAAGGGTGTGCCCGCGCCGGAGGCGGCCATGTTCGGTGAGGAAAACGCGGCATCCATGAGCGCTGACCTGAAGACCATGGATCAGGCCAGCCGGTCCATGCAGGAAAAGTACAGGCAGCTGCAGAGCTACGTCCAGGACCGGAAGATCAGGGACGACGGCCAGAAGGGCGATCAGCTCAGCGGAGAGATCACTGCATCGTACGCACTCTTCAGGGATGCACGCGGGCATTTTCTGAAGATCATGAACGCGAAGGCCGAGGAAGCGCAGGATACCCTGCTCAGGAGCAGCCCCCTGCGGGCTCAGGTACGCATGGCCAGGCGTATTTTCGAGGATTTTCGCCAGTGTGCCGAATTCATCAGCGCGGGCGAGCCCGATCAGAACGCCATGGCCGCGCTTGTGGACAAGGCCGCGGCTGATATCACAACGGCTGAAAACCTTCCTTTCCCTGTCGCCGGGGTGGTGGAAATGTCGTACCGGACGTATCTTAAGGGAGCGAGGGCCGTGGAAGCGGCTTTCCGGCGCGGCATCAGCGAGTCTTTCCACGCACCCGTGCGTGTAGCCATCAACACTGCCTGGCAGGAGTGCGGGGCCGAGTACAACAGTTTTGTGGACGCCATGGGCGATACGTCAGTAAGAAAGCCCTAGCCGGCTTCCGGCGTAAAAACGGAACTGAGGCAGAGCAGCCGTCCTGGCGCAGTCATTTTCGAGGGAGAACATCCATGTTCAGCTTTGATGAAGACAGATTCTATACCATGCCTCCTTTCTTCGGAGGATCTCCGGTGCGCAGGAAGATCGCTCTTCTGGACTGCCAGGGCGTGTCTCTGACCGTGGAAACGGATCCCGGAGCTGTCGGGAAAATCCTGCCCGAAGGCTTCGAGATGGAGAGGCCGGAAATAAATCTTTCTTTTGAGCACTGCGCCAGCCCTTCCTGGCTGGAAGGCCGGGATGTCAATATCGCCTCCGCGGGGGTCCCCGTCCGTTATACGGGGAATGACGAGGGGCTTTCCGGGATGCTTCTGCTTGCCGTGTGGATTGATGAGTTTTCGACAGTCACCGCTCTCAGGGAGGAAACGGGGACGCCGGCCATGTACGCGGATATCTCGCTGTCAAAGCCGGGCGGGAGCATCTTCACGGCCAGCCTCGGCGGGAAACAGCCATTTCTGAGAGTGGACTTCACAGCCGGACAGACGCTGGATGCGGAACAGCTGCAGGCCATCAACGCGTCCATCCCCAGCCGCTCCTTCTGCTGGCGCTATATTCCCAACGTGGGAGGTCCCGGAGCCGCGCTGAGCCACGCCGTTCTGAGCCCTTCCCGCAGGACTGTCACCGAAGGCAGCCGGGGTGAGGGAAATATTGTCTGGCAGAGGGAAAACTTCCGGGCTGCCGGGCAGCAGAATGTGCTTTCGGCGCTGTCAGGCCTTGTCCGTGAAGGGCATGCCGGCGGGTACGCCCTGCGCGGTTCCCTGCATTTCATGCCCGAGCTGGCCCGCCCGCTTCCCTAAAATCATTATTCCAGAACCGGACAGAGAGACTATGGCAAAAGCTAACGACAAAGAGGAAAGGACGTTTGAAGAAGGGGAAATAGCCGCCCCCGTTGACGACAGCCCCGTGTTTACCTGCCGCATGTGCGGTCAGTGCTGCCACGGGCAGGGGGGCATCGTGGTGAGCCCCAAGGATTTGCGCCGCATTACCAGAGTTCTCGGCATAGACGCTGAAACGTTCAGGCGGGAGTACGGCGAGGAGAGGGGCGGCAAGCTGCAGATCCGGACAGGCGATGACGGCGCCTGCATCTTCTTCAGGGAAGGAAAGGGCTGCACTGTCCACGCTGGCAAGCCGGACGTCTGCCGGGCGTGGCCGTTCTTCCGCGGCAATATTGTTGACCCCGAGAGTCTGGCCATGGCCAAAGATTTCTGCCCGGGCATACGCAGGGACTGCGATCACGCGACCTTTGCCCGCGAGGGAAAGGCCTACCTGAAGAAACACCATCTGCTTGCCAGCGACGGTGAACACGAGGGCTGGGCCGTCATCCTGAAGGACGGAGATTAGTCCTTTCTCCAGCGGCGCAGCTGTTCTGCCGGAGGAACGAGTATCTCGCATCCTTCCCAGTCGTCTGGCAGCGTACGCGAATAGGCTGCCCAGTCACAGGCCTTTCTGTCTTCGTCCGAGAAGGCATAGGCGCGCATGTCAGTGAAGCATGTCTCGCCAATGTATCTTCCCCTGAGCAGTTTCCCGTCCGTGTAAAGAAAGAAAGCACCGTTCCATGCGGGGCGGGTTATTTTTGTGCCTTTGCGGGCCATTTCTTCGGCTTCTTTCAGAATCATGAGGCTTCTCCATCACAGGGATACTCCACGGCTGCCAGAAAGAGTCCCGAGGGGGGCGCCGTCATGGAGGGCAGCGCCGCGCGGTTCCGCCTTTCGAGGCATTCCGGGATGCACTCCGGACTCAGGCGTCCTCGCCCCACATCGTGGAGAAGACCCGCTATGTTGCGGACCATCTGCTTGAGAAAGCCGCTGCCCCTGACTGTGAGCAGGAGTTCCGGCCTGCAGGGCGGAAGCAGGGGATCAGCCGGTTCCTCCTCAAGCGTGATGGAAAAAATTTCCCGGGTTGTGTCGGCCACTTCCGTGCCTGTGTTCTGGAGGGAAGCAAAGTCGTGGACTCCGGCGAGGTGCGGCAGGGCCCGCCGCATGCTTTCCGTGTCGAGCGGCCCGCAGGCCCAGACGTACGGGGCTTTCCACGGAGGCACGAACCCCTGCTCCTGCCAGAACCGGTATCCGTAGGTCTTGGAAACTGCGCTGTAGCGCGCATGAAAGTCAGGCGCCGCCGGA
Organism: uncultured Desulfovibrio sp.; assembly: GCA_900319575.1. GTDB lineage: Bacteria > Desulfobacterota > Desulfovibrionia > Desulfovibrionales > Desulfovibrionaceae > Desulfovibrio. The sequence goes on from ONPA01000004.1 coordinate 13,389, forward strand.
CCGGCCTGGAGGACGCGTATGTCCCGGGGGAGCAGAGCGTTGAGTGCGTGGCGCCAGTCGCGTATGGCGTGAAACCGGGTATCGGGCACATCGCAGTGCACAACCTGGCAGACGGCGTGCACGCCGGCGTCCGTCCTTCCTGATCCGAAGGCCCGCACGGGAGCGCAGACCAGCCTTGCCAGGGCCTTTTCGAGAAGCCCCTGCACAGTTGTGAGCCCGAGGGCCGGGTCCTGTATCTGCCAGCCGTGGTAATTCGTCCCCGTGTAGGCGAGGGTCAGCCTGAGGCGCATGTGTTTTACCCCCGGAATTCCGCGTGGGACAGCCCGGCAGCGTGATTGACCGGACCGCAGCCTTTCCCCGGGGCATAGCTTTCCCGCAGGGCCCGATTGAGATAGTTCTGGGCGCGGCGGACGGCGTCAATGAGGGGAAGTCCCTGTCCGAGGCCTGTGGCTATGGCCGCTGACAGGGTACAGCCTGTGCCGTGGTTGTTCTGCGTCTCCACCTTTCTGTTCGGGAGAAAGACGGGATCTTTTCCCCTTTCGCACAGACAGTCCGTTACCGAGTCCGGATCCAGCCTGTGGCCTCCTTTGACGAGAACTGCCCTGGGCCCGAGATCCAGAATGGCCTGGCCGCAGGCCGCCTGATCGTCAAGCGACGTGATGCTGCCGCCGGTGAGCATTTCCGCCTCCGGGATGTTCGGCGTGACAAGCTCGCAGCCCGGGAGAATGTGCTCTTTTAAAGCCCGTACGGCTGTTTCCTCCAGGAGAGGGCAGCCGCTCTGGCTGACCGCCACGGGATCGACGACCAGGGGATAACTGCGTTCTGCCAGCACGGGAGCTATGGCTTCGATGATGGCGGCGGAAAACAGCATGCCGGTTTTGGCGGCCTGAATGGGAAAGCCTTCGAGAACGGTCGTGAGTTCAAGCACCACGAATTCCGGTTCCGGAGCGTGTATGCCCGCAACGCGCAGGCCGTTCTGGGCGGTAAGGGCCGTAATGACGCTCATGCCGTAGCCGCCGAGGGCCATAATTGTTTTGAGATCCGCCTGTATGCCGGCACCGCCGCCGGAATCCGATCCGGCTATGGTAAGAATATTGGCTCGCTGCACGTCTTTTTCTCCTTTCCCGGACAGCTGCCGGGGACGGAAAAAAGTATATCCGGCCGTTCCCGGGCCTGCAACGCGCCCGGATCACGTAGGATCGGTTCCCATGGTGCGTTGCGCGCACCGGCAACCTGGTATAGAAGATGACAAAAGGGGTTCTCTCCCCGTGGAGGCAGAAATTGCGGCGTTTTTATCAGGAAAGCTGGCAGGGCATCCCGTTTACGACCTTTGCCCATACGCATTTTTTCCATCTTGCAGACGCGAAGTTCTACTCGGTATTTTATGAGGAGCTTTTCCGCCGCTATCAGGGGTGGAACGATCTGCCGGCAGAATGGCGGAGAAACAAGCGCCGTGACGCACGCTGGCTGGCCGAACGGCTGCAGAAAGCCCGGGCTGCCAAGAATCCCGGTGAACCCCTGCGGGTGCTCTCCATCGGGAGCGGCGTCGGCTACATGGAGCGTGTTCTTCTCGAGGAAATCCCAGAGGGACTCGAGCTTTACGTCAATGAACCGAGTACCGTGGGCATGAAGTGGATGCGCCGTCTCATTCCCGGCGAGCGTATCTTTATCGGCCTGCCGCCGGACTGTCTGTCTCCGGATATTTCCTATGACATGATCTATCTTTCAGCTGTGGATTACGGCATTCCCCAGGCGTCCCTGGAGCATATGCTTGAGCAGATACGCCACATGCTTCTTCCGGGGGGCGAGGTTGTCTGTCTTTCGGCGTCACTGCTCGTGGAGGACACGCCGGTGGCCCGCTTCGTGAATATCTGCAAGAACGTTATCCGTATGGTTCTGCACTACTGCGGCATTCGACGCCAGCAGTTCTGGGGCTGGCGCCGCACACGGGAGGAATACCAGGAGCTTTTTCATTCGAGCGGCTATTCCAGGATCCAGGACGGTCATCTCGACGACGGGTTCAATACCTACTGGATACGCGGCGAGTAGTTCCTTCTTTTTTTTTCAGACAGCCCCGTTCCCCTGAGGTCCGGGGCTTTTTTCGTCTCCCGGCCCTGACAGGAATGCCACCTCAAAGGAGCCGCTCACGCCCTCCAGGAAGACTTCAAAAGAACTTACCGAAAGCGTCCGGCCGGAGAGCTCCGGCCACAGGCGGCCGGCGTCTGTTCCGTGCCGCAGAAAGGCCGGGGCAGGGGATGTGGGAGCCAGGGCGCAGGCGAGGCAGCCGGGCAGGGAACGCAGGATATGCAGAATAAGCGCCTGTTCAAGTTCCGTCAGGGGGCGTTCGCAGTCCTGGGGTGAATTTCCCCCGAGCCCCGCATCCAGAAAAGCACCGCAGAGACGGGCCGAGAGAGTCAGAAAAACGCTTTTGGGAAAGGGCGGCAGGGCCAGAAGAGCCAGAAAGGCACCCCGCGGACTTTTCCCGGCGTACTCCGTTCCGCTGCAGAAGCGCTGCCCGGAGGGTCTCACCGTGGCGGGAATGCCGAGACAGCCGGTTATGGAATAGCCCCAGGCATCAGAGAAAATTTCCTGCCAGCTTCGCCCTCCCGCTCCGGAGGGAGAGGGGGTGTCTGCGGAACGGAGTGTTTCCTCCGCAGGGGATGGCGCCTCTGTTTCCGGGCCGGGCTGTGCCGAACGGCCGCCTTCAGCGGCTGGTTTCTGCCCCCTGAGCAGAAAATTCAGTTCGTCCTGGTTGAGAATGTTCTGCATGACTTCCACAAAATGACATTTTTTTGACGGAGTACGTAAGGCCTGAAAAAGAAATTGCAAAAAGGATACCAGCATTTATATCCCACAGCCGCCGGTATGAATAGTTTTGACTTCCCATGCCCTGTGGGGCAATCTCAGCCCATGAAAATCCGTATTCATCCAGCACCTGGCTCCGATGGCCTCCGTCCTGATCCCGTTCTTCTGGACGCAGTTCCGGGCACCAGAATGCAGCAGGCCATCTGGCTCAGCGGCCTGTTCAATCCAGTGCCCCTTTGCGGCGGCCTTGCCCGGTGCGGGCGCTGCCGCGTGCGGTATCTGACGCCCGCGCCGGCGCCGTTACCAGAAGAGGAGTCTGTGCTCGGCCCTGAAGCCGTCCGCAGCGGCTGGCGTCTGGCCTGTCATCGTCAGATTCCTGACGGCGGTCCGGTGCCGGAACTGGAGCTTCCTGACACCACGCTGGCGGGAGAGGAGAAAACCGCCGCACATCCGTCTCTCTCCGGGGGCGCGGAGACCTGTGTGCTGGCCGTTGATCTCGGAACGACGGGCATCGCCTGGAGGGCTCTTGCCGGGGACGGCGCCATCCTTGCCGGAGGCAGTGCCCTGAACCCCCAGGAAGGAGCAGGCGCGGACGTCATGTCCCGCCTTGCCTATGCCTCGCAGGGAAACGGCATGACCGTTCTTGCGGAATGTGTGCGCCGGCTGCTTAGAAGCGTCGTATCCCGCCTTCCCGTCCTGCCCCGGCTCATTGTCCTGGCCGGAAACACGGCCATGACGGATATTTTTCTTGAAAAGGACATCAGCGGCCTGTGCGCCGCGCCGTACCATCTGTCGCACGCAGGCGGTGCTGTTTTTGAGCTGCCCGGCCTCCCCCCTGTCTATGTGCCTCCCCTCGCGGCCCCCTTCATCGGCGGTGACGTGACGGCCGGAGTCTGTGCGCTTCTCTCTGAGGGGCAGAAACTTCCCTGGGTGCTCGCCGACCTTGGTACCAACGGGGAATTTGTCCTCATGCGGGAGGA
>ONPA01000063.1 GCA_900319575.1 uncultured Desulfovibrio sp.
CAGCTCTCACTCCTCCACAAGATAACGACGGGATTGTCGAACTGACCGATCTCATAGAACGGGGCCCTTACGCTCCGGACGACAGGACAACGCAGCCGGATGCCGGCAGCGAAGCGCCCGGGAGCGCCGCTCCGGATGTTTCTTTTTCCGGGGAAAAGCCGGGGGACGCCCCCCGTGCCCATGAGGAGGCCTCCGAAGATTCCCGGCGGGCCGCAGAGGATCAGGGAGACGGCGGTGCGCCCTCTCCGGCGGAAGAATCCGGAACGGGCGGCGGTGCTGCCTGTGCAGGGAAAGAGAAAACGGCCTCAGAGGCCGCAGACACCACAGGGCAAGCTGCGGCGCCGGAAGAAGAGACGGCTTCCACTTCTCCTGCCGGAACACCCGGGCAGGCCATACGTGAACAGCAGGGCGCGGCATCCCAGCAGTCTGTCTCTCCCCTCGTCACGGGCATGCTTCCCGGCATAGCGGACAAGGTGGGCGGCATCATGGAGAAGGTCTTCCATATGGAAGACAGGCTCCGTGATATTTCCGAACGGCTTGTCAGGATGGAGCATCTCAGAACGGCGCAGGCACTCCCTGACGCGAACGTGGTGGAAAGCCTCGTTCAGAAGGAGACCGCCCGTCTCGTGGCCGAGGCCCAGCAGCAGTACAGGACAGGGCTGGAGGGGCTGAAGGAAAGGATGGATTCCCTTGAAGCCCGGCTTGCCTCTGCGGAACAGGGGAACATCGGGGAGGAAATCCGCCAGAGTGCGGAGAAGGCTCTGGACGAAAAGCTGTCCTGCGCAGGGGCGGAAATTGAAAGCCGGACAGCCAAACTGGCCTCGTCCCTTGACGCGCGCGTTGCCTCGGCCATCGAATCCGGCAACACCGTGGCGGGGCAGCACCTCGAAGACAAGATTACCGCCCTCACCGCGACCCTGGAGCACAGGATTTCCGAGGCCATGGACAAAAAATCCGGAGAGGTTCAGGCCGCGCTCCATACCAGAACCGAACAGGCCCTTATGGACCGCGCCACCGAGGTTTTCGACTCACTGAACACCCGCCTCACCGAAGCCATCACTTCCCTGAGGCAGGAAGCTTCAGGACTGGAGCAGAAGACAGCGGAAACCATTTCCCAGGCCGAAGCCAGCCTCCGGACTGCCAGGGCTGACCTGGACGACAGCCTCTCGCGGACAATTGAAGAAAAGACCGCGGATCTCGATCGAAAAATCAGTGAAAGCATTGACGCGCGTCTGAAGAAACTGCAGGAAGGAGCGGCCTCTCAGGAACTGACAGCCGGAGAGCCCCGCCTGTCCGGCGCCCGGAACGCCAGGCTTTCAGACGGCCCTGAAACGGGAATGGAAAAAACCGGTGCAGACAGCGGATCCGAGCTGGACGAACGCATAGCTGCAGCCGTCAGGAAGCAGGCAGACAGCCTGAGGGAGGAGTTCAGCAACATGAGCGCAAAGGATCTGGAAAGCAGGATGGACGGATTCAGGGAGGAAATCACGGCTCAGACCCGTGCCGCCGCGGATGAATCTCTCAGGGAAACCGGAGACAGCCTGCGCAGACTCGCTGGCGCTATCTCGCTCCTCGAGGAAAAAATCGGGAAGATCCAGACAGAACAGCAGCATCTCTCTGACCGCCTGACTTCCGTGGAAAATGTCATTTCCGGCCCAGCTTTAGAGAAGATCGCGGCAGCAGCCTGCGCGCGCGTGCTCAGAGAGGAGCTTGCAAGACTCATGTCCGGAGAGAAGTAGGCTGCCTGAGCTTGCATTGCAGGGGATAGGCGTCTATTTTCAATTGATTTTCGCGTCTGCGCGGCCGGCCAGGCCGCCGGTGCCGGGACGCGGCAGAAATTCAAAAAAAGGGCGGGGGCACATGTTCCCGTTCTTTCCCCGTCAGGCCCAATCCGTGGTGGGTTGTGACCATTCCCCGAGGCGGGTTTTTTTTCAGCAACACCAGGCAGGCAGCCATGATGGACAAGGATCAGAAAGAGGCCCTTCAGATTGCGAAGGAACTGACGGCAAAGCTCATCGAGTGCCGGACGGTCTCCGTCGGCAACGTCACCGAGGTATTCCCCAGAATCTACCGGTGCGTGTACAAGACGATTACGGACGAAACCGGCCAGAAGGAGTCCGCAGGTGAATGATGCAATTAAGGAGCACGATGCCCAGGTCTCAAATATGTTCGGGCGCATCGCGCATTCCTACGATCTCCTGAATCACGTTCTTTCCCTGGGCATAGACTGCTACTGGCGCCGTGAACTCGCGCTGTCCGTAAGGGAAGGAGCGACGCACCGCCTCCTCGACCTCGCCGCGGGCACGCTGGACGTCAGCTTCGCTCTCAGGCGCCATCACCCCGGCTTCGACGTCCTGGCTATGGATTTCTGCCAGCCCATGCTGGTCCACGGCAGGCAGAAAATCGCTGCCCGGGGCGGAAAGCGCATCACCACGGTCACGGCCGACGCCAAGAAGCTTCCCCTGCCCGACTGCTCGGTGGACAGCATCACCATAGCCTTTGGCATCCGCAACATTCTTCCGAGAGAAGACGCCTTCCGGGAAATGCTCAGGGTTCTTACTCCAGGAGGGCGCGCCTGCATCCTCGAGTTCGGCTCGGGACGGGAGCGCATCTGGGGCGGGCTCTACAATTTTTATCTCAACCGCATCCTGCCGCTCATCGGGCGGTTCGTTTCCCACGATCTGGCGTACAGTTATCTGGCGCGGACCATCATGGCCTTCCCCAGCGCCCGGGAACTCAAGGCGGAAATGGAAGGCTGCGGATTTTCCCGCGTCTGGTACAGGAAGCTCACCAGCGGCATCGTCTGCCTGCACGTGGGCGAAAAGGGCGGAGCGTGAGCTAGCCCAGCAGACTGCAGACAAGAAGTCCGGCGCCCATGGCCAAAAGCCCCATGCCGCGCACGGCTCTGTCATTGCAGCCGGCGAGGAACAGCGCAGCCTCGCGCATACGGGACGGGGATACCGCCCACAGAATGCCTTCCAGGAAAAACGCAAGGCCAAGAGCCTTGAAAAACATACCGATATCAAAATTTGCAAACATAACATCCTTTCAATGGCACAGAAGAAGGGATGAGTAAAGGAACCGAAAGATGATTGATTTTGAATCGCTTTCTGAACGCCGCAAGCCGCTGGCCGTCGTCGGCCTCGGTTATGTGGGCCTGCCCCTCGCCGTCGCTTTCTCCCATCATTTTGACGTGGTGGGCTTTGATATCTCCGAACGGCGCATCGAGGAACTCAAGTCGGGACACGATCACACAAGGGAAGTTCCGGAGGACAGACTCCAGGCGGCCAAAATCCGCTTTTCCACGGATCCCGCGGTTCTCAGGGACTGCGCCGTCATTATCGTCGCGGTTCCCACGCCCATCGACAGCCATCATTCCCCGGATCTGACCCCTGTTGTGGGATCCAGCAACACCGTGGGCTCCAACATGTCCAAGGGCGTCGTTGTCTGCTACGAATCCACTGTCTATCCCGGCCTGACCGAGGAAATCTGTGTGCCCATCATGGAGAAGAACAGCGGCCTCAAATTCGGACGCGACTTCACCGTCGGCTACTCTCCCGAGCGCATCAACCCCGGCGACAAGGTGCACAAGCTCGAAACCATCACCAAGATCGTTTCCGGTTCCGACAAACCCACCGCTGACCTTCTGGCGAAGATTTACGGCACTGTGGTCAAAGCGGGCATTCACCGCGCGAGCTCCATTAAGGTTGCCGAGGCCGCCAAGGTCATCGAGAACACGCAGCGCGATCTCAACATCGCCCTCATGAACGAACTTTCGGTCATCTTCAACCGCATGGGCATCGACACGCTCGAGGTGCTCGAGGCAGCCGGAACCAAGTGGAACTTCCTGCACTTCCGTCCCGGCCTCGTCGGCGGCCACTGCATCGGTGTTGATCCCTATTACCTCACCTTCAAGGCTGAGGAACTCGGCTATCACCCCGACGTCATCCTTTCCGGCCGCCGCATCAACGACGCCATGGGACGCATCGCGGCCCAGCGCGTCGTCAAGGGCATGATCAGCCGCGGCAGCGTCGTGCGCGGCGCCAGAGTCGGCATCCTCGGCTTCACCTTCAAGGAAAATGTGCCCGATCTGCGCAATACCCGCGTCGTCGACATCATCGCCGAACTCAGGGACTTCGGGCTCAACGTCCTGGTCACTGACGCGCAGGCCTATCCCGAGGAAGCAGAAAAAGTCTACGGTCAGAAACTCGTCCCTCTTTCCGAGTTCCACGACCTCGATGCCGTTATCCTGGCTGTTTCCCACAGGGAATACGCCGAACTCACTCCGGAAAAGCTCAAAACCTTCTTCCGTAATCCCGAATCCGCCTTCGTTTTCGACATCAAGGGCTTCTTCGACAAGCAGGCCATGCTGGACGCCGGAATAGATTACCGCAGGCTCTAGTCTTTTTCCTTCCGCTCCGTTCCGTTTCCGGAACGGAGCGGAAGATCCCTTTTCCCCCTGTCCGCCGGGGAAGGAGGGGGCCGGTACCGATGGAGTTCCACAGGCAACCGGACCAGCCATTTTCCGGCAGACAGTTTCTGAGTGTCATATAACTTCTAACATATCGTGGGTCACACGGAAATCCACGCCTGTGGAGAGAATATAAGGCGCTGCAATTCTCCGGGGTCAGCAGAGCCGTTCTCTGAGAGACAGGAACCCTCCGTCTCCACCGGCGGAGGTACGTTTACGGACAGATTATGCCCAATCTTCTTCTGAAAGCCCGCCTCGCTCTGGAACTGCCAGAGATAAACCGCGCTCTCGACACACTTATCGAGAAGCTGCCGGCTCCCGTCCGTCCCGCTGCAGGGCATACCATTACCGCCGGGGGCAAACGTCTGCGCCCGCTCCTGACCGTACTGACGGCCAAGCTCTTCGGCTGCAGGGACAGGAAGATCTACCCCCTGTCCTGCACGCTTGAAATGCTGCACGCCGCCACGCTCATGCATGATGACGTCATCGACAACGCACCCACGCGCAGGGGCAAGCCGGCCGCGCACACACTCCATGGCGTGACGGAAACCATCCTCGCCGGCGATGCGCTGCTGGCCGCGGCCAACGACTTTGTAGCCTCCTACGGCAGCCCCGCCCTGTGCAGCATCTTTTCCCGGGCCACCTATGAAACGGCAGCCGGTGAGATCCTCGAGCTCCATGCCATGCACAACGTCAGCCTGACGCTGTCCGAATACACGGACATCATCCGCGGAAAGACGGCCTGCCTCATACGCTCCGCCTGCGAGATGGGGGCCGTCTTCGCCGGAGCGCCCGATGAGAGCGTCAGGGCCATCAGCGCCTTCGGCGAAAACATCGGCATGGCCTTCCAGATGGTCGACGACGCCCTCGACTGCGCTTCGGAAGAAAGCACGGGCAAGCCCACCGGAGGCGACCTCCGGGAGGGCAAGCTGACGCCGCCCCTGCAGCTCTACCGCCTCGGCCTTGGCGGGGAGGAGCGCGGCGCGTTCGACAAATCCTTCTCAGAAGGGACATTCACCAGCGAAGAGATAGAATCCATCTGCGCCGACATACGCGGGCGCGGACTGGACACAAAGGTCCGCGAGGAAGCGGACGTCTATCTCACGAGGGCCCGTGAGGCTCTCGAAAAGACACCAGACTGCGCCGAGCGCAGAATTCTCATGCAGATGGCCGACTTCGTCCGCGACCGCAGGAAATAAAACCAATATCTAACGAGATGCAGGAGACGCACATGCTCTACCGTATAGAAACCGGACCCAGAGCCGGTCTTGATGATTCCCAGGGCCGCAGCACAGCCCAGTACATCGAAAGCTCTCTCGGCCTCAAGGTCAGCGCCGTCCGTCAGGTCAAGGTCTTCACGGTTGACGGCCTCGACAGGGCCCAGGCCGAAAGGCTGGTGGAGGAAGCCATCTGGCACGATCCCATTCTGCAGGAAGCCTCTCTCGAGCCCCTGCCCCTGCGCTCCCCGGAACCGGCCTACTTCATCGAAGTCGGCTTCCGTCCCGGCGTCACGGACAATGAGGCCCGGACGGCCCGCGACACCGCGGCCATGGTTCTGGATATCGATCGCGAATCCCTGCGGGTCTACACGGCCGTGCAGTACCAGCTCATCCTCGACACGCCTGACAGCCTGAGCATGACTGACGTGGAGCACATCGCGTCTGACCTCCTCTGCAACAATCTCATTCAGCGCTACCGCATCAAGACCATCGCCGAATGGAAGAAGAAGCCCGGATTCGAACCCCAGGCCGCGAAGGTCACCGGCGAAGCCATCGACACCGTCGAGACGCTGCCGCTTTCCACGCTCGACGACGAGGCTCTCGACAGGATGAGCCACACCAACACCTGGGCCCTCAGCCTTGAGGAAATGCACTCCATCCGGGATCATTTCCATGGTGAACCCGAGGCTTCCCGCCGCGCGAAACTCGGCCTGCCCTCAGATCCCACGGATCTTGAAATGGAAGTCATGGCCCAGACGTGGTCCGAGCACTGCAAGCACAAGATTTTTGCCTCCCGCATCCATTACGAAAACACCGAAACGGGCATGACGGAAGAGATCAACAATCTCTACAAGACCTGCATCCGTGACACCACGGCCCAAATCCGCAGCCAGCTCGGCAGCGAGGACTTCTGCAAGTCCGTGTTTTCTGACAACGCCGGCGTCATCGCCTTCGACAGAAACTGGGACGCCTGCATCAAGGTCGAGACACACAACAGCCCGTCTGCCCTTGATCCTTATGGCGGCGCTCTCACAGGCATCGTGGGCGTCAACCGCGACCCCATGGGCACAGGCATGGGCGCCAACCTGCTCTGCAATACCGACGTCTTCTGCTTCGCCTCGCCCTTCTACAAGGGTGAACTTCCGCCCCGCCTGCAGCATCCCCGCCGCGTCCTCGAGGGCGTGCGCAGGGGCGTCGAGGACGGCGGCAACAAGTCCGGCATCCCCACGGTCAACGGCTCCGTTGTTTTTGATGACCGCTATCTCGGCAAGCCCCTGGTCTACTGCGGCACGGTCGGCATGCTGCCCACCACGGTAAACGGCAAACCCGGCTGGCAGAAGAAGGCCATGCCCGGCGACCTCATCGTCATGACGGGCGGCCGCATTGGAAAGGACGGCATTCACGGCGCCACCTTCTCCTCCGAGGAGCTTAACGAAGGATCCCCTGCCACGGCCGTGCAGATTGGTGACCCCATCACACAGCGCAAGATGTATGACTTCATCATCAAGGCCCGCGACATGGGACTTTATCACGCCATCACCGATAACGGCGCAGGCGGCCTTTCCTCCTCCGTGGGCGAAATGGCCGAAGACACCAACGGCTGCGTACTCGATATTTCCAAGGCTCCTCTCAAGTACGATGGCCTGCGCCCCTGGGAAATCCTCGTCTCTGAGGCTCAGGAACGCATGACCCTGGCCGTGCCGCCGGAACACATCAGGGAATTCCTGGACATGGCCAAGCGCATGGACGTGGAAGCCACCGTGCTCGGCTCGTACAACGAATCCGGTTTCTTCGAAGTCTATTATGGCGACCGTCTGGTGGGTTCCATCGACATGAAGTTCATGCACGAGGGCGTGCCGCAGTTCCGCCTGAAGGCCCGCTGGGAACGTCCGGAGCACCACGACATCAATGTCGAGGTCAGCGATCCCGAACAGGGCGCTTTCCTCAAAAAGATGCTTGGCCGCCTCAATATCTGCTCGAAGGAATACATCGTCCGTCAGTACGACCATGAAGTGAAGGGCGGCAGCGTCATCAAGCCCCTCTGCGGCGTAAAGCGCGACGGACCTTCCGACGCAGGCGTCATCCGGCCCGTGCTCGAAAGCGACGAGGGCCTGGTCATTTCGCACGGCATCTGCCCCCGCTACAGCGATTATGACACCTACTGGATGATGGCCAATGCCATGGACGAAGCCATCCGTAACGCTGTGGCCGTTGGCGGCAACCCCGACTTCATGGCCGGCGTGGACAACTTCTGCTGGTGCGACCCCGTTGAGAGCGAAAAGAATCCCGACGGCCAGTACAAGCTGGCCCAGCTGGTGCGTGCCTGCAAGGCCCTGCGCCATTACTCGCTGGCCTTCGGCGTGCCCTGCATCTCCGGCAAGGACTCCATGAAGAACGACTACACCATGGGCGGCGTCAAGATTTCCATCCCGCCGACGGTGCTCTTCTCCTGCATCGGCGTCATCAACAACGTAGTGGCCACGCAGACTTCCGACTTCAAGCACCCCGGCGACGCCATCTACCTCATGGGCTGCACCTACCGCGAGATGGGCGGCTCCGAAGCCGCCGAGGAACTCGGTCTCTGCGGCGGCCAGGTGCCCACCGTGGACGCTGCCACAGCCCTGCCCCGCTACCGTGCCATCAACGGCCTCATGGGCCAGCGCGGCGTCTCTGCCTGCCACGACTGCTCGGACGGCGGCCTCGCCGTCGCCCTCGCCGAAATGTGCATCGGCGGCCGCGTGGGCTGCGAAATCGACATCGACAAGGTGCCTGCCAGCGCCGGCCTGAACACCACGGAACTGCTGTACTCCGAATCGGCCAGCCGCATGCTGATCACAGTGAGGCCCGAACTCTGCGCCGTGCTGGACACCCTCGGGCTCTACCAGGTCTGCAGGCGCATCGGCAAGGTCACCGACACCGGCCGCATGACCCTCACGAGTGGCAGCACCCGGATTCTGAGCGAACCCGTGGATGAGCTGACCTCTGCCTTCAAGCACACGCTCGACTGGTAATCCGCCCGCGTACATCCGTTTCATCCCGGCGGCGGGAGGCTATCCGCCTTCCGCCGCCTTTTCTGACACTTTCCGGAGGTCATCCCATCATGCGCAAAGCCAACAGCGCCGTCACGCCAGAAGGCTATCCTGTCATCTTCCTGACCACAGTCTGCGCCATCGTCTTCGCCCTGCTCAGCTGCACACTGCTGGCCGTACTCTCCCTCGTGGCTGTCTGGTTCGCCCTGCATTTCTTCAGAGATCCCGAACGCGTCGTTCCCACCGATCCTGACTGCGCCGTAAGTCCCGCAGACGGAAAAATCGTGCGCATAGAGGAGAAGGAAGACCCCATGAGCGGGGAAACACGCGTCTGCGTCTCCATTTTTATGAACCTCTTCAACGTGCACGTGAACCGCATGCCCGTTGCCGGCACCATCCGTCACATCACTTACTGGCCCGGCAAATACTTCAACGCCTCCCTGGACAAGGCCTCCAAATATAACGAACGCTGCGGATTCCTGGCCGAAGCCGCGGACGGATCGACCTGGTCCTTTGTGCAGATCGCAGGCCTTGTCGCACGCCGCATCGTGTGCCGCACGGAAGAAGGCGATACGCTCGCCCGCGGCGAGCGCTTCGGCATGATTCGCTTCGGCAGCCGTGTTGACCTTTACCTGCCCTCTGGCTATATTCCTGTGACCGCGCTGGGAGATACTGTTCTCGCCGGGCAGACCATTGTCGCCAGGAAAAAGAACTGATCGCCTGCGTGGATTCATTGCGGGAGTACAAAGTGGATCAGGAAAGCCAGCAGAATGTTGTCAGCCCGGAGGGCGCGGACAGCACGTCCGAAGAAGGACGCAGAGAGCGCTTCCGCCTCAACCGCCAGATAAGGATGAGGCTGAAGGACAGGCGTGCCGTCTACATTCTGCCGAACATGTTCACCATGACGAGCATGTTTCTTGGCTTTCTGTCCATCATCTGGGCCATTCAGGGACGCTTCGATGACGCGTGCCTGGCTCTTCTGGTATCCGCACTCATGGACGGCCTTGACGGCAAGGTCGCCCGCCTGACGCACTCGGCGAGCGCCTTCGGCGTCCAGTTCGACTCCCTGGCCGACCTCGTTGCCTTCGGCATAGCCCCGGCCATCCTTTCCTGGGAAATGAGCCTGCAGGCCTTTGGCCGCTTCGGTGTGGCCTGCGCCTTCATCTACGCAGGCTGTGGGGCTCTGCGTCTCGCGCGCTTCAACGTCATGGCCCCCACGGCAGGTAAACGTTTCTTCATGGGCCTGCCTATCCCCGCCGCGGCCTGTACGCTGATCTGTTACTTCTTCCTGTGCAGCCAGCTGCCTGAATGGTGCATTCCGGCAGCCCGCTATTTCTGTCTGCTGCTCACCGTGGGGCTCGGCCTGCTCATGGTCAGCACTGTCCGCTATTTTTCCTTCAAGGAGTACGACTTCCTCAGGGCGCATCCCTACCGCACCCTGGTTGCGTTCGTGCTCTCTCTCGCCCTTCTCTACAGCGCTCCCAAGATCATCAGCTTCCTTTACTGCGCTGTCTACATTCTGAGCGGCCTGCTCTATAACTTCGTTATCCTTCCCAAGCGCAACAGCCAGCTACTACACACCGCTTCATCTTCTGATGAATAACGGTGTATAGCGGCACGCCGCCCCCTCTGGCGGTACGAGCCTCCCTTGGCCAAACCGCCTCCCGCGGTCGTTATGCACAAAAGACTAAGGTTCAAGGAGTCTCTATATGGCTAGTTCAAATCGCGTTATTTTCTTTGATACCACGCTCCGTGACGGCGAGCAGTCTCCCGGCTGCACCATGAATCACGCAGAAAAGCTGCGCATCGCCCATCAGCTCGAAATTCTCGGCGTCGATGTTATCGAAGCCGGATTCCCGGCCTCGAGCCAGGGAGATTTCGACTCCGTCCAGGCCATTGCGAAGCAGGCCGGGGACAATATCCAGATCTGCGGCCTCGCCCGCTGCATGGAAAAGGATATCCGCCGCTGCTGGGAAGCCATCAGCGTGGCCAAAAATCCCCGCATTCACACCTTCCTCGCCACCAGCGATCTGCACATGAAGTACAAGCTGCGCAAGACGCCGGAGCAGGTCATTGAAATGATCAAAAGCTCCGTCTCTCTCGCCGCTTCCCTGACGAGCAATGTGGAGTTTTCCTGCGAGGACGCTTCCCGCTCTGACAAGGACTTTCTCTGCAGGGCCTGCGGCACCGCCATCAGCGCCGGCGCCACGACCATAAATCTGCCTGACACCGTGGGATATGCCGAGCCTGACGAATTCGCCCAGCTCGTCAAATATGTCATCGAGAACACCCCCGGTGCGGACAAAGCCATCTTTGCCATTCACTGTCACGACGATCTCGGACTGGGCGTGGCCAACACCCTTGCCGCCCTGCGCGTGGGCGCCCGTCAGGCCGAAGTCACCCTGTGCGGCATAGGCGAACGCGCCGGCAACACGTCTCTCGAGGAAGTGGCCATGAACCTGGCCGTGCGCAAAGACTACTACGGCCTCGAGAGCAATATCGTCAGCACGCAGCTCTATCCGTCCTGCCGTCTGCTCTCCATGACAATCGGCCAGCCCATCCCGCACAACAAGGCCATCATCGGAGCCAACGCCTTTGCCCATGAGTCCGGCATCCACCAGGACGGCATGCTGAAGAACCGCCAGACGTACGAAATCATGACCCCGCAGTCCGTGGGCCGTGATTCCACCAACCTCGTCATCGGCAAGCATTCCGGCCGCAACGCCGTACGCTCCAAGTTCGAATCCATGGGCTACAAACTTGACGACGAACAGCTCCAGACCATCTTCGAGGCCGTGAAGGATCTCTCCGACCGCAAGAAGAAGCTCTACGACGAAGACCTCATGGCCCTGGTGCAGGACAAGCTGTACCGCATGCCCGACAGTTACCGCCTGAGCCACGTCTCCGTTTCCAGCTCTGATGCCGGCGGCGTGCCTCCGACGGCCGCTGTGCTCATGGACGTGGACGGCATTGAAAAGAGCCACGCCGGCTTCGGCGTCGGCCCCATTGACGCAGTGTTCAATGTGATTGCCGACATGGTCGGCCGCCAGCCCGAACTGGAACAGTACTCCGTCAACGCCATCACCGGCGGCACCGACGCCATGGGCGAGGTGACCGTGCGCATTGCCGAGAAAGGCTTCAGCGCCATCGGCCGCGGCGCCCATCCCGATATCATCGTCGCTTCCGCCAAGGCCTACGTGAACGCTCTGAACCATCTCGTTCAGGCTGAGAAAGAAGGCCATAAAATCCACTGCCAGCTCGACGACGAAAACGCCTAGCCACGCGGAGAAAAAATCAATGAAACAGACACTCGCGCAGAAAATTCTGCAGAAACACACAGACGAAGAAATCACCGCTGACGGGCAAATCGTCAACTGCCGGCTTGACCTCGTGCTGGCCAATGACATCACCGGCCCTCTGGCCATCAAGGGCTTCAAGGCCATGGGCGCCACCAAGGTCTTTGACAAAGACAAAGTTGCCCTCGTGATGGATCATTTCACTCCGCAGAAGGACATCGCTTCCGCCAACCAGGTGATGATCAGCCGCAAGTTCGCGGCCGAACAGGACATCACCCATTACTACGAGGGCGGCAACTGCGGCGTCGAGCACACCCTGCTCCCCGAGCAGGGACTGGTGGCCCCCGGCGACCTCGTCATCGGCGCAGACTCGCATACCTGCACCTACGGCGGCATCAGCGCCTTCTCCACGGGCATGGGCTCCACGGATCTCGCCGCTGGCATGGCCCTCGGCGAAACCTGGTTCAAGGTTCCCCCGACCATCCGCGTGAACATCACCGGCACGCCCGATCAGTATCTGCGCGCCAAGGATCTCATGCTCATTCTGATTCACAGGATCGGCGTGGACGGCGCCCGCTACAAGGCGCTCGAATTCGGCGGCTCTGTCATCGACAATCTTCCCGTGGAAGGCCGTCTCACCATGGCCAACATGGCCATCGAAGCCGGCGGCAAGGTGGGCCTCTTCCCCTGCGATGAGCACACCCTCGCCTACTGCCACGCTCACAAGCGTCCTGACGTGAATACGAAGTTCACGGCAGATCCCGGCTGCGTCTACGAGAGCGTCGTGGATATCGACGTCACCGGTCAGGAACCCGTGGTGGCCTGCCCCCACATCCCCTCAAACGTGAAGAACGTCTCCGAACTCAGGGACGTGAAGGTCGATCAGGTGGTCATCGGCTCCTGCACCAACGGCCGCTACTCGGATATGCTCGACGCGGCCAATGTCCTGCGCGGCCGCAAGGTCAGCAAGGGCGTGCGCTGCATCATTCTGCCCTCCACTCCCGAAGTCTGGCGCAAGTGCCTGAAGGAAGGCCTCATGGAAGTCTTCGCCGACGCCGGCTGCATCATCGGCCCCTGCACCTGCGGCCCCTGCCTCGGCGGCCACATGGGCTGCCTCGGCGATGGCGAGCGCTGCATTTCCACCACCAACAGAAACTTCCGCGGCCGCATGGGCAGCCTTGAGAGCGAGGTCTACCTCGCAAGCCCTGTCACCGCCGCAGCCAGCGCCGTTACCGGTGTCATCACCGGCGCCGCCGATCTGTAGGAGAAAATACCATGATCTTCAAAGGTAAAGTTCACAAGGTCGGCGACCACGTTGATACCGACGCCATCATTCCCGCCCGTTATCTCGTCACAAGCGATCCCAAGGTTCTCGGTGAAAAGTGCATGTCAGGCCTCGATCCCGAATGGGTAAAGCAGGTTGAGAAGGGCGATATTCTCGTTGCCGGCCGCAACTTCGGCTGCGGTTCCTCCCGCGAGCACGCACCCATCGCCATTCTCGGCGCCGGCATGCCCGTGGTCATTGGGCACAGCTTCGCCCGTATCTTCTACCGCAACGCCTTCAACCAGGGACTTCTGCTCTTCGAAATCGGCGACGGCGTCGACAAAATCAAGGACGGCGACCAGGTTGAAATCGACTCCGACAGGGGCATTATCACTGACAAAACCAATGGCAGCACGTTCACCTGCCCGCCTCTGTCCAAAACCATCTCCGCCATTGTCGAAAAGGGCGGCCTGGTCAACTACGTCAAATCCCGCCTGCTCGCCCAGGCAAAGTAACTACCGGGAGGGCCCAGCCCTCCCTGAGGACATATCCCATGAACAAGAAAATCTGCCTTCTTCCCGGCGATGGCATAGGCCCGGAAATCCTGGCCGAAGGCCGCAAGGTTCTGGAAGCCGTCGGCGCCAAGACCGGCTGCACCTTCACTTTTGACAGCGCCCACATCGGCGGCGCCGCCATCGATGCCACAGGCTGCCCCCTTCCCGAAGAGACCATCACCAAATGCAAGGCCTCTGACGCCGTATATCTTTCTGCAGTGGGCGGCCCCAAGTGGGACACCCAGCCGCCGGAAAACCGCCCCGAACGCGGACTTCTCGGCATCCGCAAAGCCCTCGGCCTCTTCGCCAATCTGCGCCCCGCCCTGCTCCTTCCCGAGCTCGCGGGTGCCTGCCTGCTCCGCCCCGAAGCTGCCCGCAACGGCCTTGATTTCATCGTTGTCCGTGAGCTCACCGGCGACATCTACTTTGGTGAACCCCGCGGCCTTGAGGTGAGAAACGGCCTGCGCACCGGCTATAACACCATGATTTACAACGAAGAGGAGATCCGCCGCATCGCCAGGATCGGCTTCGAGACCGCCATGAAACGCCGTCGCAAGGTCTGCTCCGTGGACAAGAGCAACGTTCTCGAAACCTCCCGTCTGTGGCGGGCCGTGGTTGCCGAAGTGCACAGGGACTACCCCGAAGTCGAGCTCAGCAATCTCTACGTCGACAACGCCGCCATGCAGCTTGTCCGCGATCCTTCTCAGTTCGACGTCATTCTGACCGGCAACATCTTCGGCGACATCCTTTCCGACGAAGCCTCCGCCATCACGGGCTCCCTCGGCATGCTGCCCTCCGCCTCCGTTGGCGCCGGCGGCCCGGGTCTCTTCGAGCCCGTGCACGGCAGCGCCCCTGACATCGCGGGCCAGGACAAGGCGAATCCTCTCGCTACTATTCTCTCCGGCGCCATGATGCTGCGCCTCGGCCTGAATATGCCCGAGGAAGCAGCCCTCGTGGAAAAGGCCGTCAGACTCACCCTGCAGCAGGGTTACCGTACTCCTGACATCATGGAGGAAGGCAAGACCCTCGTAGGCTGCAAAAAGATGGGCGACCTTGTTGCCGGCAACATCGGCAGGTAAATCCGTTCAGCACGATGAAAAAGGCGCTGTTCCATCCCGGGACAGCGCCTTTTTCATCGGCATCCGTTTTCTGATTTATTTTTTTCTGTCGAGAACGACCCTGGCCTCGGGGTGCGCGCTCAGCATGGCCTCATGCATGGCTGCGGCATCCGCGAAGGAATCATACGGACCGATCTTGTCCCCATCGGCGGGGTTTTCCAGCTGCACATAAAACGCTTCATCCCTGGAAAGCGGCACGCCATTGGCGTCGCTTACAACCTCGATGCCAACATCGGAAACACCCTTCGTCTCAAGTCCAATACTGTTGGCTGCGGCGTAGGAGAGGTCAATGATGCGGCCGTGCACGAACGGGCCGCGATCGGTCACACAGACCATGACGCTCTTGCCGTTATACTGATCGGAGACACGGACAACCGTCCCGATTGGAAGCGTACGGTGTGCGGCCGTGAATGTGTACATGTCATAGGGAAGTCCGGACGCTGTCGGCCTGGCATCAAAATCCCGGCCGTACCAGGACGCCTTGCCCCGCACAATATCCGAGTTCTTTCTGACACGGTCAAGCCAGACATCATGCTCGTTCCTAGCACTTTTTTCTCCGGCCGCCGAGGGAGCAGAGTCTCCTTCCTCAAAATCCTGAGCCACAAGTGTCGCAGCTTCCTGCTGGCTGATATGCGTATACGGCTGCGGATGGCTCCCCTCTGCAAAATTCCACCCCAGCGTTTCGGTGTCACCGGCGGTGGCGTTTCCCCGGAATGCCAGCGTGCAGACAAGCGCGCACGCGAGGACAAACAGAGGGAAACCAAATTTTGAAGTCGTCATGAAGACTCCTTTGCTGCGGTTACAAGGTCGGCCGCGGCATAAAAGCCCCGGCCAAGCCGCCCATGCGGCACAGCCCCGTGGCATCCGAACTGGCAGACTACGACTCTCCAGAACCCGGCAGGGCTGCCTCAGAAGAAACCAAAACGTAACACCCGATTTTATAGTCTCCGTGTTTTATCCTGTCAAATCGGATCTCTGTCTCATCTGGAAACACTGTTCCGGCTGACTGCAGAACACGGTTTTGCACCCGTTCTTGCCTCTGATAAAGGCAAAGTATATTCTTATATGACTGAAGGAGTCCTCTATGAGCACCAGAATACTCACTGTTATCGAATGCGCCGTAAAACCCCGCCCTTCAGGGCTGGGGATATAAGGCGCGTCCGCCGAATTTGCGTAAGCAATTGAAGGCGG